>WFPA01000034.1 GCA_015487815.1 Albidovulum sp. | reverse complement strand
GTCAGCGGCGGCGGGAGATGATTCGTGAAACCAGCGGCAACGTCAGGGGAGATGCAGCCCGATGTATCCTTTCGTCCGTCAGCTGAAGGAAATGGTGCGGGCCCAGTTCATGGGGCCGATGGACCTCCTCGACACCCACGTCACCCATACGCTCTGCTGGCCATGGGATCTCGACGGCTGGGGCGAACTCAACAACGGTCGCTCCCTCACCCTCTACGATCTCGGCCGCTTTCCGGTGTTCATCCGCACCGGCATCGGCCGCGCTGCCCTGAGGAACCGCTGGGGGCTGACCATGGCCGGTGCCGCCGCCATGTGGCGCCGCCGGGTGCGGATCTTCGACCGGATCGACATCCATTCACGCCTCATCGGCTGGGATCACCGCTTCTTCTACATCGAGCAGTGCATGTGGCTGCCGGGCAAGCGGGCGGCGGCCTCCTCGGTCATCTACCGCTCCGCCTGCACCGACAGGAACGGCATCGTCGCCCCGCAAAGGGTGCTCGACTTTCTCGGCCATGACCGGCCATCGCCCCCCCTGCCGGGCTGGGTCGGCAAGTGGACCGAAGCCGAGGCGCAGCGTCCCTGGCCGCCCTTTTGTGCCGAGGACGGGTGAAAATTTCTTTACTTGCGGCAAATTGCCGTAATTATGTCCTCAGGCGAGCCACCACACGCCGGAGGAACAGATGACCGACATGACCCGACAGCCCCCCGCCGGGGCCGTTTCCCTGCGCAAGCGCATCTGGGGCTGGATGTTCTTCGACTGGGCCAACCAGCCGCTGCACACCCTGCTGGTGACCTTCATCTTCGGCCCCTATTTCGCCGAGGTCGCGCGCAACTATTTCATGGCCCAGGGGCTCGGCGCCGAAATCGCCGGGGCCGAAGCCCAGACGCTCTGGTCATGGGGGCTGACGCTGGCGGGCGTCGTCATCGCGCTGAGCGCCCCCTTCCTCGGGGCCTATGCCGACGCCACCGGCAACCGTATCCGCTGGATCGTGCTCTTCTCGGTGATCTATGCCGCCGCCACCTCGCTTCTGTGGTTCACCTATCCCGACGGCAGCACGCTGTGGCTGGCGCTTCTGGCCTTCGTCATCGGTTTCATGGCCGGCGAATTCACCGCCATCTTCACCAATGCGCTTCTGCCCTCGCTCGGCAGCGACAACGAGATCGGTGGCATTTCCGGCTCGGGTTTTGCCTTCGGCTACTGGGGAGGCGTGCTCTCGCTCGTCATCTTCCTGGTGTTCTTCCAGGATGACGGCACCGGCAAGACCCTTGTCGGGCTTCCACCCTGCTTCGGTCTGTGCGACACCGCCACGCGGGAAGGGACGCGCTTCGTCGGCCCGTTCGCCGCGCTGTGGTATGTGCTCTTCATGATTCCCTTCTTCATGTGGGTGAAGGAAGAGCCCGAACCGGCCCGCCCCCGCGCCACCTTCCGCGAGGCGCTGTCCGAGCTCGGCAAGACCATCCGTTCACTCGCAATCCGGCGCAGCCTTGCCGCCTATCTCGGCTCCTCGATGCTCTATCGCGACGCCCTCAACGGGCTCTATGGCTTCGGCGGCGTCTATGCCAAGCTCGTCCTCGGCTGGGCCATCACCTCGATCGGCATCTTCGGCATCATCGGTGCCGTCACCGCCGCCGTCTTCTCGTGGATCGGCGGGCTCGCGGACCGGCGCTGGGGGCCGAAGCCGGTGATCATCACCTGCATCGTCATCCTGACGCTGGTCTGCGTCGTCATCGTCGGCATGAGCCGCGAGAGCTTCTTTGGCATTCCCCTCGCCGAAGGCTCGCGCCTGCCCGACATCGTCTTCTTCATCTGCGGCGGCATCATCGGCGGCGCCGGCGGCGCGCTGCAGGCGGCTTCGCGGACGATGATGGTGCGCCATACCCACCCCGACTGGCCGACCGAGGCCTTTGGCCTCTATGCCCTCTCGGGCAAGGCCACGGCCTTCCTCGCTCCCGGTCTCATCGGCCTTTTCACCGCGCTTCTGGCGAGCCCCCGGCTCGGCGTCTCGCCGCTGATCGGGCTCTTCGCCCTGTCGCTCGCGATCCTCGCCTGGGTGCGGCCCGAGGGCGATCGCGACCTTGCGATCCGGCTCAAGGGGTGAGAGCATGGGTGCGGGAGCTCGATCCCCTGCCCGGACTCTCGCGTGATGACCACACCCTTCAAGGCCCGCATCGCCGCGCTGATCGCCCTGACCGTCTTCGCCGCGCCCCTGCCGGCCCTGTCGGAGGAGCGCGGCGGCGACGTGCCGGCAGCCAGGCTCTTCGGACAGGTCCGCACCCCGGCGCCGGGGAAGGCCGAGGCCATCGGCAGCTATGCCCGCGGCTGCCTGAAGGGCGCCGTCGCCCTGCCCGAGACCGGCCCGACCTGGCAGGTGATGCGCCCCTCGCGCGGCCGCAACTGGGGCCATCCGGCCACCATCGCCTTCATCAAGCGGCTGTCGCAGAAGGCGGCGGCGCTCGGCTGGAAGGGGCTCTATATCGGCGACATCGGCCAGCCCCGGGGCGGGCCGATCATCTCTTCCCACCGCTCCCATCAGATCGGGCTCGATGTCGATATCTGGTTCCGCCCCGCCATGCGGCTCGACCTGTCGCGCAGCACCCGGGAGCGGATTTCCCCCGTCGCCCTGCGCAGCGCCGATCAGAAGCGCGTGACCGGGGCTTTCACCCCCGTTCACATGGCCATACTGAAGGCGGCGGCCGAGGACCCGGCGGTGGACCGCATCTTCGTTGCCGCCGCAATCAAGCTCGAGATGTGCCGCCGCACGAAGGGGGACCGGCGATGGTTGCAGAAGATCCGACCGCTCTACGGTCACGCCGCCCATTTCCATGTGCGCCTCAAATGCCCGCCGGGCAACTGGCGCTGCAAACCGCAAAGGCCGACGGTGGCGCAGCTTTCAAAGTCGCCCGACGGGTGCGACGCGACCCTCAGATGGTGGGTGACCGATTATCTCGAACCCCTGAAGCACCCCCCGAAACCCCAAAAGGCCGCGAAGCGCAAGCGCCGCAAGCGGGCCGCGGAGCTCACGCTGGCCGATCTGCCGCGGGCCTGCCGCGCCATGCTCGCGGCCCGCTGAGGAAGGGATCATGCTGAGGCCGTTGCCACTCCTGGCCTTGCTGGCGATGGCCTTCGCTCTCGCCGCGGGGGCCGAGATCGGCCACGGTGCCCACGGCAAGGCTCGTCTCGTCGGCAGTCACACGATCCGCGCCCCGGCGCTTTCCTTCGGCGGACTTTCGGCCATCGAACTTGACGGAAACGGCACCCGCTTCACCGTGCTGTCCGATCGCGGCTTCATCGCCACAGGCCGCATCCGGCGTGACGGAGAAGGCCGGATCGTCGCTCTTGACGGGGTGCAAAGCTGGCCCCTCAGGGCCATTTCCGGCCGCAAGCTGCGGCTCTGGGAGCGCGATGCCGAGGGGCTGGCCATCGGCCCTGCCGGCCCGATCCATGTCAGCTTCGAGGGGTTTCACCGCGTGCGGGCCTACCCTGCCCCCGCCGCTGCCGCCCGGCCTCTTCCGGCAAGCCCACTCTTCAGGAAGCTCGACGACAATCTCGGCCTCGAGGCGCTGGCGATCGACCGGCAGGGCCGTCTCCTCGCGGTTCCCGAAGCCTTCCCGACGCCGGACACGCTGCCGCTCCTGCGGCTCGAGAGCGGCGCATGGCGCAAGATTGCCGCCATTCCCCGACGCGGCCCCTTTCGCCCCACAGGCGCGGATGTCGGCCCTGACGGCGCGCTTTACCTTCTCGAGCGGGATTTCGTCTGGTATCGCGGCTTTCGCAGCCGCATCCGCCGCTTCCGCCTCGGCGAGGACGGGATCTCGGAAGAGGAAACCCTGCTCGTCACCCCTTTCGGGCGGCACGATAACCTCGAGGGCATCGCCGTCTGGCCGCGCGCGGACGGCCAGGTGCGGATGACGCTGATCTCCGACGACAACGCCAACTGGGTGCAGCGCAGCGAGATCGTCGAATATGACGTCTCCCCCCTGCCGCCACGCCGTACCGGCAGTGCCCGGGCCACGCTCGCGCGGCGGGCGGTGCTTCAGCCC
>WFPA01000033.1 GCA_015487815.1 Albidovulum sp. | reverse complement strand
GTACGTTCATGGTAGATAGAGGCCGGACTCCATGTTTGAAGGTGCCGGCCCATTCTGGTGCCAACGCATGCAATGCCGGGTGTCGCGTCATGCCGCATTCGGATTATGAACACGGCGCAGGGCATCGGTCAGCGATTGCGATCCAGTGATCGAATGTTCCGGTCAGATCGCATCCCGTATGGGGTCGCGGAGCAACAGGGAACCGATCGGCAATGGCATCCGGGATCGGTCCTGCTGTCGTCGTCCGCCACACCAAGGCAACCGCTCCTCTTCGTCCTGACCGTTTCGGAGGCTGAGTCGGCATGTGGCGGACGGAGCGAAATCCTCCATTGCTGCAGGTCGCCCGGCTGAGCGTCCGGCTTCGCAATTGTCGCATGCCGCTCGCTCGCACGCGCAACTCGTGGTGATCCGTCATGAACGGGAATCCTTCGCCTGAGTGCGGGGAGTCGCGTGAACAGCCGAAGGGCGAGTTGTCATCGGAGATCTCTGTCTGATCGGGTTCATGCCTTGGTCGGTCGTCGTACTTCCGCCCTTGCTTGTTCGGCGGCCCGATCGTTTGCCCATTCCCGACTGGTCGCGGCTGCCAGATTGCGTCGGCTCTTTTCTGCCCTTTCGAAGAGGTCGGTGGGTTTGATCACCTCGACAGCATCGCCCCATGTGACGAGATGCCAGACCATCTCGAGGGCGCCCCCGGCCCGGAATCGCACTTCGAGGGAGCCATCTTCGAGCCAGTGCATCTTCTGGTCGGGATGAAACACAAACTCGGCCGCATCCGGCGCTGCCTCGGGGCGAAAGCGCCAGACCACGTCGAAAGGCTCCTCGAGAAATGTACCGAAACAGCGGCGGGCATGTCGCGTGATGGTGAATTCTCCGTCGCGCGTGAAGGGTTCGTCGGTGATCTCGACCGTTTCGACCCCCTGTAGGCGATAGTGGCGGAACCCCTCCCTGCCAGCGGGTCGCGCAACCAGATAAGGACGCAAGCCGTAGAGAAAGCCGTGAGGCTCGAGAAGAAGCGGCACGCTGCGTCTGTAGCCTCGCGCCCGATAGTGCACCCTGGCCCGGCGCGACATGAGGATCGCTTCGCGCAGCGCATCCACAACCTCGGCGCTGATCCGCACCCGCGGCCCCGGCCGGGAGGCGAGGCCTTCGGCCTCGAGCAGAAGCTCGAGATCGGGTTCCACCCGCTGGCGCTTGACGGCTTCTTCCCGCGCGAGCAGATTGTCCGCCAGAGCGCGGAGCCTGTCAGCGTCTTTCTGCCGCCCGATTTGCGCGAACATTTCGGCGGCCGAATGCAGAAGGGCCATATCCTGGGCGCCGACGTCGAGCGGCGGCAGGGCGGGCGCATGGCCGCGCCAATGCTTGCGGCCCTCCTCGTCGCGCCAGCATGTTACATCATGCATCAGGACGAGCGCGGCATCCCGCATCCTCTCGGCCGTGCGGCGCGAGACGCCGAATCTGTCCATGATGTCCTGCAGCGTCACGCCCTGGTGACGGGCGGCCATCATCTGGCACAGCTGCAGCACTTCGACGGCCTTGCCGTAGCTCATCGCTCCCTCCCGGATCCAGTCCCGTCTTTCCGCATGGATGCGTCTCTTTCTGACGCATCCCCATGCTATAGCCTTCGTGTCGTTCGACAAGACCCATCCACCACATTCCCGACACGGAGACGCCCATGAAGCATTTTCGCCGTCATCGCCTGCGCGATCTGAAGGAGTCGCCGACCCTTTTCGGACCGGGCAGCTGGGAGCTGAACCCGCCTTGGTTCGCGCGCATCCTGCTCAACGTTATCAGGATCGGCCATGAGGGAGGCCCCCTTCACGAAGCGGCGACGGCAACCATCGTCGGCCTTGTGAGCGCAGGCCTGTTGCGCCTGTCCGCGCCGCTGCCCGACGCCTCCTGGCGGCAGCGGGGGAAGGAGCAGGGTATCGGTGAGGATGATCGCCCGGAAGAGGTCCTGGAAGCCCTTTTCCGGGAATTCGAGGAAGAACCTGCCCGGTCGCGCCGCGGGCATCGCCGGGATCGGCTGGAGATGCTGATCGCAACGAACCCTTCCCTTGCCGTTGCCGCTCTCCGTCGAATCGCGAACGGATCTTCCCGGGGCAGCATGGCCCGAGTGCTGGACGAGGTGACCGAAAGCATCCGCCTCGTTTCCGAGGTCTTCGATCTCGACGACATCGAGAAGGACATCCTCCACCTTGCCGTTTCTTCCGAACGGGTGGACCGGATCGACCGGCTTCTCGACAAGGCCTTCGAGATCGCCGACAGCGGGCCCACGGCCATCGGCGCCCTTCTCGGCCATCATTCCGATGAGGTGGCCCGGCGGATCGCGCCTCAAGGCCGACTGACGCGCAGTGGCCTTTGCCGGCTCGACCACTCCTTCACCGGAATGGATCTCGAGGTGGGCACGCGCCTGCTCGATGCCCTGAGTCGCAAGCCGCGGGATGCGGAGGAGCTGATGCGCTGGCTCCTCGGCGAGCCGCTCGCGCCCTCTCTCACGATCGAGGACTTTCCCCACTTGGCGGGGGAAATCCGCCGGCTCGTGGCGCTCCTCCGCACTGCGCGCAGGGAGAGGCGGAAGGGGATCAACATCATCCTCTACGGCCCGCCGGGCACCGGCAAGACCGAGCTTGCCAAGCTGGTGGCGCATGAGGCCGGACACCCGCTCTTCGGCACGGGGGCGACCGACAAGGACGGCGACGAGATGGACCGCACCGAGCGGATCCAGACCTTCCGGCTGATCCAGTCCGCTCTTGCCACCCAGCGTGCGAAGGGGCTGTGTCTTTTCGATGAGGCGGACGATGCCTTCCGCCACTTCGGCCACCGTTTTTCTCATCTGTTCGGCAGGCCGCGGGATGCTTCCCGCATCTTCGCCAACAGCCTCTTCGAGGAAAACGAGGTGCCGGGCATCTGGATCGTCAACGACCCGCGGGATATGCCCGATACGGTCATTCGACGTGCCAAGGTGGTGCTCCATGTCGACACGCCGCCGCCACGTGTCCGCCGGCGGATCATTGTGCGGATCGCCGAAAGCCGGGGCATGGCCCTCGCCGAGGAAGAGATCGAACGTCTGGCGCAGCGCTTCCCGGTGCCGCCGGCCCTGGTCGAGAACGCGATCGAGAGCGCCATGCTCGCCGGAGAGGGGGGGCGCGGCGTCGAGAATATGCTCGAGGACACCTGCCGCATCCTCGGCATTCGGCCCCGGTCGGCAGCGCACCTTCTGACCGACCGTCCCTTTCGTGCCGATCTGGCCGAAGCTGATCGCGATCTGGATGAGCTGATGGAGCAGATCGAGGCTGCGGATGCGCGGCCCATCTCGCTCTGCCTGCATGGGGTGCCGGGGACCGGCAAGTCTGCCTTCGCGGCCGCGCTTGGCTGCCGGCTCGGGTTCGAGATCGAGAAGGTGCGGGCTTCCGATCTGCTTTCTCCCTATGTAGGCATGACGGAGAAGCTCATCCAGCGCGCCTTCGAGCGGGCTGCGCGCGGACGGCTCTTTCTCATCATCGACGAGGCGGACAGCTTCCTCAGGAACCGGGGCAAGGCCCGTTACAGCTGGGAGGTGTCGCAGGTGAACGAACTTCTGGTGGCGATGGAGAACCACCCCCTGCCCTTCGTCTGCACCACCAACCTTGTGGATTCGCTCGACGAGGCGGCGCTGAGGCGCTTTACCTTCGATATCCGCTTCGACACGCTGCCGCTCCGCAAGGCCGAGGCCTGTTTCCGGCATTTCTTCGACATGGAGCCGCCGCCGGGCCTGGCGACGCTCGAGGGGCTCGTGCCAGCGGACTTCGCCAATGTGCGGCGGCGGGCCGAAATCCTCGGCACGCTCGAAGACCCCGAGGCCCTGATCGCCGAGCTCGAAGCAGAAATCCGCAAACGGCGCGGCCACGCCGCGCACCGCCCGATCGGGTTTGCGCCGCATTGACAATCAACCCTGTTCAGCATGGTTGTGGACATGTCGAACGGGGCTGCTGCTCATGACAGGCCGCCCCTGCCGGGTGGCGAGGCGGCCGGGCGCGGGGGCTGGTGCGTGACGCGGAATGCAGTCGGGTCCGTCGGTGCTTTGCGCCCCGCTTCTTCCCGGCGGGCCGGGGACGGCGAAGGCATGGCGGCAACGGGTGCATGATCGGTCTTCCTTTCCTGACCGATCGCGAGGGGGCGGAGGAGCTCTTGCGGAAGCTGCTTCGCGGGGGCAGGCGGCCGATGGCCTCCGGGCGCCGGCAAACCGCCCATGTCGGGAAATCCGGCTGGGGCGGCCGGGAATTCCGACCCTGCCATTTGCTGGAGGCCCCCGGTATCGCCCCCCCGGCCCCGTCGGTCACGATCGGCACGTTCAACTCCACCAGAACAGCAGGATCAGCGGCAGTGAAACAGTGAGGACGAGGAGTTCGAGCGGCAGCCCCATGCGCCAGTAATCGCCGAAGCGGTAGCCGCCGGGGCCGAGGATCAGGGTGTTGTTCTTGTGCCCGATCGGGGTGAGAAAGGCACAGGAAGCCGCCACCGCCACCCCCATCAGGAACGGGTCGGGGGAGAGGCCGGAAAGCCGTGCCATCTCGATGCCGACCGGCGCGGCGACGATGGTCGTGGCGGTGTTGTTGAGCACGTCCGACAGGCTCATCGTCACCACCATCAGGAGAAGGAGCGCGACCCAGGGCGGCTGCCCGGATGCAAGAGCGACGAGCCCCCGGGCGATCAGCTCCGTGCCGCCCACATCCTCGAGAGCCCCGCCGAGGGGGATCATCGCGCCGAGGAGCACCACCACCGGCCATTCGACATGGTTGTAGAGTTCGCCGAGCGGCACGATTCTCAGGAGCGCGTAGGCGACCACCACCATGCCGAGAGCGACGGCCATCGAGGTGATTCCGAAGGAGGCCGCCAGAACGCCGGCTGTGAAGATCGCCACCGATACCGGCGCCAGCTCGTTGCGGGTCACGGGGGTGCGGCGGCCCGCGAGCGGCAGAACGCCGAGCCAGTCGAGCACTTCCTCCTCGCGCGCTTCGGGAATGACCAGAAGCAGGAGATCTCCGGGCCGGATCGTTTCTTCGCGGATCCGCCCCTTCACCCGTTTCCCGTGGCGGGCGATTCCGAGCAGCACCGCGCCCTTGCGCCAGGCGAGGCCGATCCGTCTCGCGCTCCGGCCGGCGATCCGCGCATCGGCAGGCACTACCGCCTCGACAAGGCCGAGCCCGGCGGTGCCTTCGCTGCCGGGGCGCTCCCTGTGGGGTGGTGCCTCGAAATCGAGCCCGAGCGCACCGCGGAACTCGTCGATCGCCTCGGGGCGTCCTTCGATCAGAAGCACGTCTCCGGGTGCGATCCGCTGCCGTTGCCGACTTGCCGGGATTCGCCGCCTGTCCCGCCTGAGGCCGAGGATGACGACATCGGCCTTCTCGGCCGCCTCCTCGAGTGCGGTGAGGCTGCGGCCCGCCAGGTCGCTCCCGTCGGGCACTTTCAGCTCGGCGATGTAGAGGGCGAGCGCCTCGTCCGGACGCGTCTCCTCCGCCGCCTTCGGGATCAGCCGCCAGCCAGCGAGGGCGATGAAGAGAAGCCCGGCCAGCGCCGTCAGCCCGCCCACCGGCGTGAAGTCGAACATGGCGTAGGGCGTGCCCAGGGCCTCGGCCCGGATCGAGGCGATGATGATGTTGGGTGGTGTGCCGATCATGGTGGCCATGCCCCCGAGGATGGTGGCGAAGGAGAGCGCCATCAGCGTGGCCCGCGGTGAGCGGCCGGCCTTCTTCGCCGTCTCGACATCCACCGGCATCAGGAGCGCCAGGGCGGCGACGTTGTTCATGAAGGCGGAGATCACGGCGCCGACGCCGCCCAGAATGGCGATATGCAGCGGCAGGGGCCGCGACGGGTCGATCAGCTTGCGGGTGATGAGCTGAACCACGCCCGAGCGCACGAGACCGGCCGAGACGACCAGCACCAGCGCGACGATGATGGTGGCCGGATGGCCGAACCCCTCGAAGGCGGTTCTCTCCGGCACGAGACCGAGAAACACGGCCACGAGCAGCGCGGCGAAGGCCACGAGATCGTAGCGCCATCGCCCCCACAGGAGCAGGGCGAAGACGGCGGCGAAAAGGGCGAAGAGCAGGATCTGGTCGGTGGTCATGGGGACACGATAGCCGCTTTGCCGGGACATGCCAGCTCTCGCTTCCATTCTCCTCCGCCGGCCTGTCCTGACGGGCGTCCGGCCCGGACCTCTCGCGGGGCTCCGCTCAGCCGAGGAGAACCGGCATCAGCGAGGCCACGAGCAGGATGGCCATGATGCGGTTGAAGAGAGCACGCCGCGGGCCGGCGAGCCAGCGGCCGATCTGCACCCCGAGCGCGGTCCATGCCAGCGCCAGCGGGATGACGAGGGCGGCATAGGTCGCCGCGACGATGACGATTCCCACCGGATCATGGCTCGGCACATAGGTGGTGAGGGCAGCCAGTGCCATCGCCCATCCCTTGGGGTTGACCCACTGGAAGGCGACGGCTTCGAGGAAGCGCAGCGGCCGTTGCCGCAGGGTGTGCTCCGGCCCCTGGTCGTTCGCAAGGGCCGTTTCCGGCGCCGGAGGCGGAGCGGTGGCGATGCGCCATGCGAGATGCAGGATGAAGCCGAAGGCCAGAAGTCCCAGCGCCTTCTCCAGGAGTGGCAGGGCGGCGAGCAGTCGGGCGAGGCCGAGCCCGGTCAGGAGCACGAGAAGTGCGAAGCCGAAAGTGATGCCGAGCATGTGCGGCAGGGTCCGTCGCACCCCGTGATTGGCGCCCGAGGCAACCAGCATGAGGTTGTTCGGCCCCGGCGTGGCCGCCGCGACGAAGGCGAAGAGCAGGAAGCCGAGATAATGCTCGAGGGTCATGCGCGTGAGATGGCGGAAGGCGGTGTTGCCGCGGGAAGTGCAGGCTGGCATGGTGGAGCGGAAAGGTCAATCATCCTGCCGCATGAAGGCTCTTCTCCGGATGCCCGCCTAGGCCGCAACCTTGCGCCGCGCGTCCTGCGCGGCTATGGAAGCGCTGATCCGCAACACATGAGGAACGACATGGCAGGCCATTCCAAGTGGGCGAACATCCAGCACCGCAAGAGCCGGCAGGATGCGGCCCGGTCGAAGCTGTTTTCCAAGCTGGCACGCGAGATTTCCGTGGCCGCCAAGATGGGGGATCCCGACCCCGAGAAGAACCCCCGTCTGCGGCTGGCGATCAAGGAAGCCAAGGCGGCCTCGGTGCCGAAGGACGTGATCCAGCGCGCGATCAACAAGGGTGCTGGCGGCGAGGCCGACAATCTCGAGGAAATCCGCTACGAGGGGTACGGCCCGGGCGGGGTGGCCTTCATCGTCGAGGCGATGACCGACAACCGCAACCGCACCGCCTCCTCGGTGCGGTCGATCTTCTCCAAGCATGGCGGCAATCTCGCCGAGACCGGCGCCGTGTCCCACATGTTCAACCGGCGCGGACAGATCGTCTATCCGCTCGGCGTCGGTGACTACGACACGGTGCTCGAGGCGGCGATCGAGGCCGGCGCCGAGGATGTCGAGGCCACGGATGACGGCTACATCATCTGGACCGCCGCCACCGATCTTGCCGCCGTCTCGAATGCGCTCGAGGAGCGGCTCGGCCCGGCGGAGAGCACCAAGCTCGTCTGGGATCCGCAGGTGACCGTCGATCTCGATCTCGAAGGGGCCGAGAAGATCATGCGGCTCGTGGAAGCGCTCGAGAACGACGACGATGTGCAATCCGTCACCACCAATATCGAGGTTTCCGACGAGGTGATGGCGCAGCTCGCGGCCGGCTGACGGGCGCGCCCGCGGGCGCTACCCAGCCCCGTGGCGCTGCGGCGCCGTTGGCGATGGGAGGCGCCATGCTGCTCGAGGCCGTCATCGAGGGATATGCCGTTACGCTTTCGCTGATCGCGGCCATCGGGGCGCAGAATGCCTTCGTGCTGCGTCAGGGGCTGCGGCGGGAGCATGTGCTGCCGGTCGTTCTCTTCTGTGTCGCTTCCGATCTGGTCCTGATCACCATCGGCGTTGCCGGTTTCGGCGTGCTGGTGGAGAGCGCGCCGCGCTGGGTGGCGGTCATGCGCTGGCTCGGCGCGGCCTTCCTTTTCGCCTACGGGGCCCTGCGCCTTCTGAGCGCCTGGCGCGGTGACGCCCATCTCAACCCGGATGAGGAAGATACTCGCCCGCTTGGCCGGGTGCTCACGGCGCTCGCCGCCATCACCTGGCTCAACCCTCATGTCTATCTCGACACGGTGGTGCTCCTTGGTGCGATCTCGACCAAATGGGGCGCCGCGGCGCCGGCCTTCGGGATGGGGGCGGCGCTCGCCTCGCTGAGCTTCTTTCTCGCTCTCGGCTTCGGGGCGCGGCTGCTCGCCCCGCTCTTCAGGCGGCCTGCCGCCTGGCGCGTGCTCGACGGGCTCGTCGGCCTCGTCATGTGGGCCATCGCCTGGTCGCTCCTCTTCTGAGCCGTCCGCCCCTGCCTTGCGCCTTGCCGTGGCCCGTGTCATCTGGACGCATGACATTTCCCCCCGTGGCCCTGTCGGGCAATCTCAAGGGCGTGCTGTGGATGGTGCTGACGACGCTGCTCTTCGTCAGCCTCACCGGCACCGTCCGCTGGATCGGGCCGGTGCTGCCGGCGCCCGAGAGCGCCTTCCTGCGCTTCGTGCTCGGCATCGTCTTCCTGCTGCCGATGTTCGGCGAGATGTTCCGCGTCAGCTTCAACCGGCGGCTCCTGCGCCTGCTCCTCGCCCGCTCGGCGGTGCATGCGGTGGCGGTGATGCTGTGGTTCTTCGCCATGGCCCGGATTCCGATTGCCGAGGTGGTGGCGATCGGCTATCTGACACCGGTCTTCGTCTCGATCGGGGCGGCGCTCTTTCTCGGCGAGAGAATGGCGCTGCGGCGGATGGCGGCGGTGTTCGTGGCCTTCCTCGGCGCACTCGTCATCCTGAGGCCGGGCTTTCGCGAACTCGGCCTCGGCCATGCGGCGCAGCTGCTCTCGGCGCCCTTCTTCGCGGCCTCCTATCTGGTGGCCAAGCGGCTGAGCGGCGAGGTGGCGCCCTCGGTGATCGTCGGCTGGATGTCGCTGATCGTGCCCCTCTTCCTGGCGCCGCCGGCCTTCGCCCAGTGGGTGACGCCGGGGCTGCGCGAGATCCTCGGCCTGACGCTGGTGGCGGCCTTCGGCACGGCGGGGCATTACGCCATGACGCGGGCCTTTCGCGCGGCGCCCGTTACCCTCACCCAGCCGGTGGTGTTCCTGCAGCTCATCTGGGCGACGCTTCTGGGCCATTATGTCTTCGGAGAGCCGGTCGATGGCTGGGTGATCGCCGGCGG
>WFPA01000032.1 GCA_015487815.1 Albidovulum sp. | reverse complement strand
GCAGGCCTCACCCGCCCTTTCCGGCTTCTCCGGTCCGCATGGCCGAAACCGCTATTGCCGCGGCCCGGCCCCATGCGCGGCGCCCTTTGCGCTGCCCGCAATCGCGGCGCTGGTATCGTAGGGCAGGAGACCGAGGAGCTGGGCAGTGGCGAGCGCCAGCTTGTCGCTCGGCACTCCGCGTTCGTCCTGAAAGGCCCTTATGGCCGCGCGGGTGGCTTCGTCGAGCCGGCCGGTGGCCGCACCGGCGAAATAGCCCCGCGCAGCAAGCGCCCTTTGCAGCGAGGCGACGAGATCGGTCGTCAGCTGTGCCGGGCAGACCACGCGGAACGGAATCTCCTGCGCCGGGCGCACCTGCCGCGTCGTCCTCAAGGTGTGATATTCGGCAGGACGAAGGAGACGGCCGCTCCCGTCGCGCCGCTCCGGGACCACAAGCCGCTGTTCGGTCACGGTCTCGTATTCCGCCGGCAACCGCAGCACCGACCAGCAGCTTTCGGCAGCCCCTGCCGGCGCATCCGCATCCAGGACGAGAAGGGCTGCAAGCCAGACCGCGGCGATCCGCCATGCCGTTTCCGCCACTCCCTGCCTCATCTGCGCTTCTCCACCTTGCACCGGCCCGGCGGCGTACCGGGTTGTGTCGTTCACATTCCTGCCAGAGGATTGCGGCAACAATTGGTCACTCTGGAAGACAGGTGCGGCTTCGGTTAAGGAGCGGCAGATCCTTGAGTGAGGGCAACATGGTCAAGATCATCTATATCGAGCACAACGGCACGCGCCACGAAGTCGACGTCCCCGAGGGGCTGACGGTGATGGAGGGCGCGCGGGACAACAACATTCCCGGCATCGACGCCGACTGCGGCGGCGCCTGCGCCTGTTCCACCTGCCACGTCTATGTCGACGAGGCCTGGGTGGACAAGCTGCCGCCCAAGGACCCGATGGAGGCCGACATGCTGGATTTCGCCTGGAACCCGGATCCGAAGCGTTCTCGTCTCACCTGCCAGCTCAAGGTGACGCCGGAGCTCGAAGGTCTCGTCGTCCACATGCCCGAAAAGCAGATCTGATGCGCCTTGCCCGCGTCTTCGTCCTGCTCGCGGCCTCCCTTGTCGGGGTGCCCTCGGGCGCGAAGGGCGGAACCGGGCCCCGCATCGTCTCGGCCCGTTACGAGATGCCGACGGCGCGCTACGACCACGGCATCCTGGGCGACGCGCTCGAATGGGGCGCGCTCCGTCTCAGTCTTGCGGATGGCCGGAGCGTGCTTCTGCGCCTGCCGAAGACCCGCGTCTTCGAGGACACCGCCCCGCGGCTCGTCAATCTGAAGGGCCGGGAAGGGCCGCTGGTGATGGTGGTCGAAACCGACCTTGCGCGCGGCGCGCGGCTGGCACTCTTCGGCCCCGCGGGAGTGGTGGCGGCCACACCCTTCATCGGCCGTCCCCATCGCTGGCTCGCGCCCGTCGGCGTCGCCGACCTCGACGGGGACGGGCAAACCGAGATCGCCTATGTCGACCGGCCGCATCTGGCGAAAAGACTGCGCGTCTGGCGCTTCGTGGCGGAAGGTGCGGACCGGGCGCGCCTTGCGGAAGTGGCCATGCTCGACGGGGTCAGCAATCACCGGATCGGCTGGAGTTTCATCCCCGGCGGCATCCGCCGCTGCGGTCCGCGGACCGAGATGATCCTTGCCTCGGGCGACTGGCGGCAGGTGCTGGCAATAACGCTGGAGGACGGTGCCCTCCACCCGCGCCCCCTCGGCCCCTGGCGCAGCCCGGACGATCTCGACCGTGCCCTGCGCTGCCCCGGCTGATCGGACCCCGTCGGAAGCACAGAAGCGGTCGAAAGAGCGCACCGCTCCTTCCGGGGTCAACCGCAGCTCCACCTCGTGATGGTGAAGCATCGCCGGGCCGGCACGGACGGCTCGTGCGCCATCCCGGCTGAGAGCGCGCCTGTCGCTGAACCGTCTCGCCAGTCTGCCTCTTCGAGCTTCGCTCGCCGGCATCGGGTTGGCGGTCAACGCAGGCGCACGGCTTCGGAAAAGGCACGACCGGAGAGGGAATGTCCTCCGAACGGCCCGGCAGCGGGCCGACGGGGAGGCCCGGAGGAACCTGCCCTTCGGCCGCGCGGGCCGCCCGGCTCGCGCAAGGATGGCGCATTCGGGTTGATCGTCCCTGCCCGGACACTTTCCCGCGGCTTTCGCCCGCAACGGCCCTGCCTGCGCGGGGTATGCGGCGGGCGGCGCCCCTTCGCTCCGCCCCGGCCTTCGCTCCGCACCGGAAGCCCGGTTCTCACATGCCGACCTCGATCATGGCACGGGCGAGGATCGGCACGGTTTCCTCGGTCAGCCCGGCGATGTTGATGCGGCTGTCGCCGACCATGTAGATGCCGTATTTTTCGCGCATGGCCTCGACCTGTTCGGGCGTGGCGCCGAGGCGGGAGAACATGCCGCGGTGGCGGGCGATGAAGTCGAACCGGTCGGAGTTGGAGAGCCTGCGCAGCTCCTCGGCCAGAAGCTGGCGGATCTTCAGCATGTTGATGCGCATCTCCTCGAGCTCGGCCTGCCAGTCCGCGCGCAGGGCCGGATCCTCGAGCACCATCGTCACCAGCCGGGCGCCGTGATCGGGCGGGAAGGAATAGTTCTGCCGGTTGAGATAGGCGAGGTTGCCCTGAAGCACCTCGCGGCGGCGCGGATCATCGGCCAGCGCCAGCACGATGCCGGCCCGCTCGCGATAGATGCCGAAATTCTTCGAGCAGCTGGCGGCGATGAGCATTTCGGGCATGTGAGAGGCCATGTGCCGCAAGCCGGCTGCATCCTCGTCGAGGCCATCACCGAAACCCTGATAGGCGATGTCAACGAAGGGCAGCGCCCCCTTCTTCAGCAGAAGTTCGGTGACCTCGCGCCACTGATCGAAGGTGAGGTTGGCTCCCGTGGGGTTGTGGCAGCAGCCATGCAGGAGCACCACGTCGCCCTCGGCCACCCTGTCGAGATCAGCCATCATGCCGGCGAAATCCACATCGCGGGTGGCATTGTCGAAATAGCGGTATTCCGCCATCGGCAGCTTCAGATAGCGGATGATCGAGGGGTGATTGGGCCAGGTCGGCGCCGAGAGCCAGACCGTCGCCTCCGGCCGGACCATGCGGACGAGTTCGAGGCTCTGGCGGATCGCCCCGGTGCCACCCGGAGTGGCCAGCGCCGCCACCCGCCCCGATGGAGCCGCTTCCCCGAGGACGAGATCGCGCATCGCCGCATGATAGGCCGGATCGCCGGCCACGGCGGTATAGGCCTTGGTGGTCTCGCTCTCCCAGAGCCGCTTCTCAGCCGCCTTCACCGCCCGCATGATCGGGGTGATACCCTCGGCGTTGCGATAGACACCGACACCAAGGTCGATCTTGTCAGGGCGCGGATCGGCCCTGAACATCTGCATCAGCTGGAGGATCTTGTCGGGGTTGGGCGGAGAGAGGGTCTCGAACATGGCATTCACCTGTTGCTGGCGCCGGGGCGCATGAGGGCGGAAAGGTGCGGCGGTGCCGCTCAGCAGGTCTCGACGGCCAGCTCGGGGAACTGGCCCCATTCGGCCCAGGAGCCGTCATAGAGCGCATGGTTGCGGTGGCCGATCACCTCGAGGCCGAGATTGAGGATCGCGGCGGTGACGCCCGAGCCGCAGCTGGTGATGATCGGCCGGGCAAGATCGACCCCGGCCGCCTCGAAGGCGGCACGGATTTCCTCGGGGCTCCTGAGCGTGCCGTCCTCACCCAGAAGGGTGGCGTAATGGACGTTCTTCGCCCCCGGAATGTGACCGGATCTCAGGCCCGGGCGCGGCTCGGGGGCACGGCCGCAGAAACGCTCGGGGCTGCGGGCATCGACGATCTCGGCCTCGCCGAGCTTGGCGGCCCGGGCCACCTGGGTGACATCCTTCACGAGATGGTGCTGGAAGGCGGTGGTCATGTGCCGCTCGCGCAGGATCGGCGGCATGTCCTCCAGAGGCCGGCCCTCGGCCTTCCATTTCGGCAAGCCGCCATCGAGCACCGCCACGTCCTGCTTGCCCATCAGGCGAAAGAGCCACCAGACGCGGGCTGCCGAGAACAGGCCCTTGCCATCATAGACGACGACCTGATGCCCGTCTCCCACACCCATCGCCCGCATGCGCGACATGAACTTCTCCGGGCTCGGCGCCATGTGCGGCAGGGGGGAGCGTGTGTCGGCGATCTCGTCGATGTCGAAGAAGCGGGCGCCGGGGATGTGTTCGGCGGCATATTCCGCCTTCGGATCGCGCCCCTCGTCGGGCAGATACCAGGACGCGTCGAGGATCCGCAGATCCGGATCCTCGAGATGCTGCGCCAGCCATTCGGTGGAGACGACGGTGCGCGGGTCTTCGTAAGCCATGGCTCGTTCCTGCCTTGATGTCTTTCCTGCCTAGCCGTGCCTGCGGGGCCTTTCAAGGGACGCTCAACTCTCGTGATGACGCAGGAGCCGTGCCTTCTGGCGCTGCCAGTCACGCCGGCGTTCGGTTTCGCGCTTGTCGGCCAGCTTCTTGCCGCGGGCGATGCCGAGGCGGAGCTTGGCGCGGCCCTTGTCATTGAAATAGAGCCTGAGCGGCACGATCGTCATCCCTTCGCGGCGGGTGGCATTCCACAGCCGGTCGATCTCCCTGCGGTGAGCAAGGAGCTTGCGCTTGCGCCGCGGCTCGTGCCCCCAGCGGCCGGCCTGCTCGTAGGGGGCGATATAGGAATTGATCAGCCACAATTCGCCGTCCTCGACCGTGGCGTAGCTCTCGGCGATATTGGCCCCGCCCTGGCGCAGCGACTTGACCTCGGACCCCTCGAGAACGAGGCCGACCTCGAGATCATCCTCGATGGCGTAGTTGTGCCGCGCCTTGCGGTTCTCGGCGATCAGCTTCGAGTTCGGATCTTTCTTCTTCTTGCGGCTGGCCATGGCACCTTTCGCGGCTCCGGGCCGCCCTCTTGAGCATTCGCTCGGGCTCAGAGAAGCCCCAGCCCTTCCATCGCCGCCCGGATGGCGGCGCGGGTGGGTTCGCTCGCCGGCAGCATCGGCAGCCGCACCTCCTCGCTGCAGCGGCCCAGAAGCGCAAGACCGCATTTCGCGCCAACGACGCCGGGTTCGAGAAAGACCGCCCGATGGAGCGGCATCAGCCGGTCCTGCAACGCGAGGGCCTTCGCGTAATCCCCGGCGAGGGAGGCGGCCTGCATCTCGGCGCACAGGCGCGGCGCTATGTTGGCCGTCACCGAAATGCAGCCGACGCCGCCTTCGGCATTGAAGCCGTGCGCGGTGGCATCCTCGCCCGACAACTGGATGAAATCCGCCCCGCAGGCTGCCCGCTGCGCCGGCACGCGCGCCAGATCCCCGGTCGCGTCCTTCACGCCGATGATGCGTGGCAGCTGCGCCAGCTCGGCCATGGTGGCAACGCTCATGTCCACCGCCGAGCGACCGGGGATGTTGTAGATGATGATCGGCAGATCGCAACAGTCGTGCAGGGCCCTGTAATGAGCGACGAGCCCGGCCTGGGTCGGCTTGTTGTAATAGGGTGTCACCACGAGAGCGGCATCGGCCCCCACCTTCTCGGCATGACGCATGAAGCGGATCGCCTCGGCGGTGTTGTTGGAACCGGCGCCGGCGATCACCGGCACGCGGCCGGCAGCGAACTTGACCACCGCCTCGACCACCGCCTCATGCTCCTCATGGGTCAGCGTCGGGCTTTCACCGGTGGTGCCTACGGCGACCAGCCCCGAGGAACCCTCGGCGATCTGCCAGTCCACCAGCGCCTCGAGGGCGGCATAGTCCACCTTGCCATCCCGGAACGGGGTGACGAGAGCGGGCATCGAACCCGTGAAACGGCTGCTGCTGGTGGTGGCGGATGATGCGGTCATGGGGTCTCTCCCTCGGCGTGGGCCGGCCTTTCCGGCCAGTGCTCTCGGAGGCTGGAAACTACCCTGCCCCGCGGCCCTTGCCAAGCCATCCCGTGCCGGGCGCTCCGGTCGGGAGCAGGGCGTCGCCGGGTGCTGCCGGCCCGCCCCATGCCCCCTGTCGAGCCATGTCACGATCTGCTAGCCTGCCGCCGAAACGCCGTCGGGGATTCCCGGGCGGCCAGGACCGATCCGAAGGGAAGCTTCCCGTTGACGACATTGCCGCGCCCCCATTGCCCCGGCTACGTGAACGAACGCGCCTGCATGCGCAAATCCGTTCCGGCGCGAATGCCATGCCGCCTGAACGGGCTCATCGCCTGTCTCGTATTCCTTCTCCTCCTCGCCTGGCTGCCTCTCGGGGCGCCGGCCGCCCCGGTCGATCTCGCGCGCGAACGGATTGCGGGACAGATGCTGAAGGCCGCGCTCGAGGCCGCCCGCGCCGAGGAACCGGCCCGGGCCCGCCGCCTCGTCGCCGACGCGCCCGAACCGATCGCGCGCGACATCGTCGAATGGTATCTGCTGCGCAGCGGCGAAGGCGACTGGACCGCCTACCGCGCCTTTCTCGCCCGATACCCGCACTGGCCGGGCGTGGCCGTCATCCGCCGCAAGAGCGAAGCCGCCCTGCCTGATGATGCTTCGCCGGAAATGGTGATTCGCCATTTCGCCGGCCGTGCTCCGCAAACCGGCATCGGCGTGATCCGGCTGGCGCGGGCACTGCATGTCAGGGGGCAGAGAGAGAAGGCCCGGGCCGTGGTCATCCGCGGCTGGAAGACGCTGTCGCTCTCCTCTGACGAGGAAGGGGTGATCCTGCGCCGCTACGGCAACGTTCTCGGCCCCCATCACCGGGAACGCACCGACATGCTCCTCTGGCGCGGGCTTGTCGGCGAGGCGGAGCGCATGCTGCCCCGTCTCGAGCCGGCCCAAGCCGCGCTTGCGCGTGCCCGCATCGGCCTGCAACGGATGGTTCGGGGCGTGGACAGGCTGATCGCCGCCGTGCCGCCCGGGCTCAGGGACGATCCGGGCCTTGCCTATGACCGCTTCCGCTGGCGGGTGCGCAAGGGACGTGACGAAGACGCCCTCGCGCTGCTGCGCCGGCAAAGCCGCTCGGCTGCCACCCTTGGTCGTCCCGAGAAATGGGCCGACCGCCGCCGCGCCTATGCCCGGCAGGCAATGCGCGACGGCAATGCACGGCTCGCCTACGAGCTGGCTTCGCGCCATTTCCTCGTCGCCGGCAGCAACTATGCCGACCTCGAATGGCTTTCGGGCTATATCGCCCTGCGCTATCTGAAGGACCCCGAACGGGCGCTCTTGCATTTCACCCGTTTCCGCGACGCCGTCGTCACCCCGATCTCCCTCGGCCGGGCCCATTACTGGATCGCCGAGGCCGAGGCCGCCCGGGGCAATGGCGTGGCAGCGCGGGTCTCGCTCGAGAACGCCGCCACCTATCAGACGAGCTTCTATGGCCAACTGGCTGCCGAAAAGCTCGGCCTGCCGCTCGACAGCCGTCTCGCCACGCGCGGCAGGCTGCCCGACTGGCGCAAGGCCGATTTCGTCTCCGACCCGCTCTTCGTCGCCGCAAGGCTGCTGGACCGTGCCGGCGAGGAACGGCTCATGCGCTGGTTCATGCTGACCCTGGCCGCCCGGCGCAAGGCCGACGACATCGCCCGGCTGGCCGATTACGCCCTCGAGAACGATCGGGAATATGTCGCGCTTCTTCTGGCCAAGCAGGCGGCACGGCGGCGGATCATCCTGCCCGAGGCCTATTTTCCCGAGCCACGTCTGCCCTGGCATCGCCTTGCCGTGCCGCGCCATGTCGCCCTGGCCATCGCCCGGCGCGAGAGCGAATTCGACCGGGCGGCGAAAAGCACGGCCGGCGCACTCGGGCTGATGCAGCTGATGCCGCGCACCGCCCGCAAGATGACCCGCGCGCTCGGCATGCCCTTCAGCACCACTCGCCTGACCGAGGATCCCCATTACAACATCCGCCTCGGCGGCGCCTATCTCGCGGAGCTTCTCGAAAGATACGGCAACGCCTGGGCTCTCGCCTTCGCCGCCTACAACGCCGGCCCCTCCCGGGCGGACCGCTGGTTGGCCCGCTATGGCGACCCGCGGACCGGCAGGGTCGATGTGGTGGACTGGATCGAGCACATCCCCTTCCGGGAGACCCGCAACTACGTCATGCGGGTGAGCGAGGCGGCGACCATCTACCGCGCCAGGGAAAGCGGCGATCCGCGCCTGAGGCTCAGCCGCGATCTCGTCGGACGCTGACACGCAGGGCGAAGATCCCGGCCGCGACGATGATCGACGCACCGGCCATCACCCGCGG
This sequence comes from Albidovulum sp., assembly GCA_015487815.1. Lineage (GTDB taxonomy): Bacteria > Pseudomonadota > Alphaproteobacteria > Rhodobacterales > Rhodobacteraceae > WFPA01. Next base: position 10,853 of record WFPA01000032.1, on the reverse strand, counting down.
CGCCAGCATCTCGTCGAAGACCGTCACCCCGATGATCGAGACGAAGACGAGCTGAAGGAAGGCGAAGGGCTGAAGCACCGCCGCCTCAGCCACGTCATAGGCCTTGATGAGCAGAAAATGGCTGCCGACGCCGACAGCGCAAAGGGCCGCCATCAGCCCCCAGTCCTCGCGGGGGATCGGCTGCCAGAACCAGGGCAGAAGCGCCGTCAGCGCCGCCGCGCCGACAAGCCCGGTCCAGAAGAAGCTGACGAGTGCATCATCGGCCCGGGCGGCGAATCGCGTCAGCAACCCGTAGAGGGCGAAGATCGTCGCCCCGAGAAGCGGCACCAGTGAAAGCGGCGTGAAGACGCTCGTGCCCGGCTGCAGGATCACCATCATGCCGACAAAACCGGCAAGGATCGCCGCCCAGCGCTGCCAGCCGGCCCGCTCCCCGAGGAACGGTCCCGACAGCGCGGCGATGATGAGTGGGTAGACGGCGAAAACGGCATGGGTCTCGATGAGACCGATCAGCGTGAAGGACATCACCGTCACCAGAACTTCGGCGGCCAGCAGCACGCCGCGGACGATCTGGAGCCCCTTGATGGGGCTGGCGAAAGCGCGTCCGAGCCCGCCGCGCCGTCCGAGAAGCCACAGGGCGAAGGCGGCGAAGAACCAGTAGCGAACCGTCACCACCATCACGGTGTTGGTGCGCCCCGCGAGATGACGCGAGAGCCCGTCGAGCACGGCAAATGTGAAGGTGGTCGCCACCATCAGCGCGATGCCGAGAAGCACGTTCTGCGGCCGCGCAAGGCCGGGTGCCGCTGCTTTCATCGGCCCACCTCCCCGGCCTTGGCGCCTTGCGGCACCAGGACGCCGCGGCTCATGTGGCGCTTGCGACCGAAGCCCGCCACGCGCGCGACGCGAAAGCCCGCCGCCGCGAGCGCCCGCCGCACATGCCCCGCGGCGGTAAAGGTGACGAAGCTGCCGCCGGGGCGTGTGTGACGGGCGACCTCGGCCATCAGCGCCGGCGTCCACATCTCGGGATTGCGGGCCGGAGCGAAGCCGTCGAGGAACCAGGCGTCGGCCCGGCCGTGCCAGCGGGGCAGGGTATGACGCGCGTCGCCCTCGATCAGCCGGAATTCGAGATCGGCGAGACGGAGAAAGGCCTGCCCCGGGCGCCAACGGGCAAGGAATTCCTCCGCGACGGGCGCGATCTCGGGAAAGGCTGCAAGCGCCTGCGCCATGTCGTCGGAATCGAGCGGATATCTCTCGAAGGCAGTGTAGCGCAGCACCCCCACCTGCCCGACGCGGCGCCAGGCGTCGAGCGCGGCCACGAGGTTGAGCCCGGTGCCGAAACCGAGCTCGGCGATGTGGAAGCCGTCCCTGAAACGCCCTGGCAGGTCATTGCCCGCGAGGAAGACATGACGACTTTCAGCCAGCCCGCCATCGGGAGAGAAATAGGGGTCGCCGAAGCGCGCGGAAACCGGCAGGTAGCCCTCGCGCCAGATCAGCCCGCCGCCTTGCTCCCCCGTCCTCGTCATGCGATCACCCCATGCGAATCGGATGCAGATTGATCCCGGACGGGGGCGAAGACAATGGCCGATATCGAGGTTCTGGGCGGCGGGATCTTCGGTCTTGCCATCGCCTGGTCGCTCATCGAACGGGGCGCAAAGGTCCGGCTGATCGAGAAGCGCCGGCCAGGGGCGGGGGCAAGCGGCGGTCTCCTCGGCGCGTTGCAACCCCATGTGCCCGATCCCTGGACGCCGACCAAGGCCTTCCAGCGTGACGCTCTCGCCCTGCACCCCGACTTCTGGCGCAAGGTGGCGGCGGTGTCGGGGATCGATCCGGGCTATCGGCGCATCGGCCGCATCATGCCGCTTGCCGACGAGAAGGCTGTCGCCCTCGCCCGGAGCCGCGCCGACGCCGCCGCGCGGCACTGGGAGGGATGCGGCTGCTGGCGGATCGTGCCGGCGGCCGACTTTCCGGGCTGGGCGCCGCCGAGCCCAACCGGCCTTCTCGTGCACGAAACCTTCTCGGCCCGGATCGATCCGGCCCGGGCCTGCATGGCCCTTGCCCGCGCCATTGCGGCCAGAGGCGGCGAGATCGTGACGGGCGAGGCCGGATCGGGCAGCGTACCCCTCGTCGACGCCCGCGGTCATGAAGGGTTGGCGGCACTCGGCCGGGAACTCGGGCACACGGCCGGCAGCGGGGTGAAGGGGCAGGCCGCCCTCCTTGAGCACAAGGCCGAAGGAATGCCGCAGATCTTCATCCGCGGTCTGCATGTCGTCCCACACCCCCACGGCGTCGCCATCGGCTCGACCAGCGAACGCGAATGGAGCCACCCAAGGGTGGACGAGGCTCTCGAGACACTCATGGCACGGGTCCGCGAAGAAGTGCCGGTCCTCACGAACGCCCCCGTCCTCGCCCGCTGGTGGGGCATCCGCCCCCGCGCTCCTCATGGCAAGCCGCTGCTCGGCCCCCACCCCGCCCGGCCCGGCGTCTTCATTGCCAATGGCGGCTTCAAGATCGGCGTCGGTCTCGCCCCCCTCGTCGGTCGGCTGATGGCCGATCTCGTGCTCGATGGACGGGCCGACATCCCGGCGGAGTTCCTGCCCGCAAACGCCCTCTCCCCGAGCTGAGTGCCGCGCGCGATACGCTGCTTTCCCTGCCGATGCGCCACCGCTATCATCCGCTCCGAAGAACGGAAACCGCAACCGCCAAGAGGCCCCGATGAGCAAAGTGCGTCCCGCCACCGGCACCCCCCCGATCACCCCGATCCTGCTGTGCGGCGGGTCGGGCACGCGGCTGTGGCCTCTTTCGCGCAGGAGCTACCCCAAGCAGTTCGTGCCGCTCCTGGGCGAGGAGACGCTGTTCCAGCAGGCCGCGCGACGGCTCTCGGGGGAAGGGTTCACCGCGCCCGTCGCCATTACCGCCTCGGATTTCCGCTTCATCGTCACCGAACAGCTGCAGGAGGCGGGGATCGACCCCGGGGCGATCCTGCTCGAACCCGAGGGCCGCAACACCGCCCCGGCAGTGCTTGCGGCGGCGCTTCATGTGGCCCGGAACGACCCAGCCGCGCTGATGCTGGTGGCGCCGGCCGACCATGTCATCCCCGATGCTGCCGCATTCCGCGCGGCCGTGGCCCGGGGCGTACCGGCCGCCGAGGCTGGCAGGCTCGTCACCTTCGGCATTACCCCTGACCGGCCCGAAACCGGCTATGGCTGGCTCGAACTGGCCGAAGCGCCGGGCGAGGGCCCCGTGCCGCTCACGCGCTTTGTCGAGAAACCGGCCCTCGAGACCGCCGAGGCCATGCTTGCCGCCGGCAACTATCTCTGGAACGCGGGCATCTTCCTCTTCAGGGCCGACGCCCTGATCTCGGCCTTCGAGACGCATGCGCCGGCCCTTCTCGCGCCGGTCGGCGAAGCGGTGGAGAAGGCTCGACCCGACCTCGGCTTCCTCCGGCTCGATGGTGACGCCTGGGCGCGCGCGGAGGACATCTCGATCGATTACGCGGTGATGGAAAAGGCCGACAATCTCGTGGCCGTGCCATTTTCTGCCGGCTGGTCCGACCTCGGGGGCTGGGATGCGGTCTGGCGCGAAAGCCCGCAGGACAGGGCCGGCAATGCCCTCTCCGAAGGAGCAAGCGCCATAGACTGCACGAATTCGCTGCTGAGGGCCGAGGGCGAACATCTCGAACTCGTCGGTATCGGACTCGACGACATCGTTGTCGTGGCCATGAACGATGCCGTGCTCGTTGCCGACAGGCGCCGGGCGCAGGACGTGAAGAAGGCCGTCGCCCTCCTCAAGGAAAAGGGTGCGCGGCAGGCGACGGAATTTCCCCGCGATCACCGCCCCTGGGGGTGGTTCGAATCGCTCGCTCTCGGGGAGCGCTTCCAGGTCAAGCGGATCTCGGTGCATCCGGGAGCGGCACTTTCCCTCCAGTCCCATGTGCATCGGTCCGAGCACTGGATCGTGGTCGCCGGCACGGCACGGGTGACGATTGACGACGAGGTCCGCCTCGTGACCGAGAACCAGTCGGTTTACATCCCCGTCGGGGCGAAACATCGGCTCGAGAACCCGGGCAAGGTGCCCCTGGTCCTGATCGAGGTGCAGACCGGTGCCTATCTCGGCGAGGACGACATCGTCCGTTACGAAGACATCTATGCCCGCGGCCAGGGGGCGCGCGGCTGAGGCGGCGGCCTGTTCACGGAAATTCCGTCCGCGTAAACCTTTCGGCAACTTCCTCGTGCCATGTTCGAAGGCATGATTCGGCATGGGGTGGAAGCAGCGCGGTTGAAAGCGGAACCGGCTCTGCCTGGGCAGGGGGATGCCGCTGTCGGGAGCGGGCCGGCCGATCTCGACCGGGTGCCTTGCAGGGCGCCGCCGCAGGCGGACGGATCGGCTGCGGGCGGGGCCGTCGTCATAGTGCTCGCAACACGGAACGGTGCGGCGCATCTGCCGGAGCAGCTTGCGAGCCTTGCGGCCCAGAGTCTGCGGGGCTGGCGTCTGATCGCCTCCGACGACGGCTCGTGCGACGAGACGAGGGCCATTTTGCGCGACTTCATGGCGCATCGGGCCAAGGGCGCGGATGCGAGACCCCCCATGCAGGATGGCGAAGAAGGAGAGCGGAGCCTTCCCGCCCTCGGCACGGCTTGCCCGGACCGCGCCCATTCCCGGACATCGCCCCGACCCGTCGGAGCCATGCACCGCCATCGACAGGCCCCCCCGACATGCGCCGGGTGCGGGTGCCGGAGGAAGCAACGATGCGACGGAAGAGGTTTTGCCCCGTCTCGACCAACCGGCGGCGTGCCCTTCGGCAGCGAGAACGACCTTTCCGCTTCCGCCGAATCTTGCATGCCGCAGGAAACCGGCACAGGAGGCGGTGCGCGCGTCCACACAGCGTCAATGACCGCCGCTTCGCCCGGAGGGCCACCCGGCACACTCGCGGAGGACAGGTTCCTTCGAGGACCGGAGCGGGGCTACGGCACGAATTTTCTCGATGCTCTTGCCCATGCCCCCACGGATTGCCGACTTCTGGCCTTCTGCGATCAGGATGACATCTGGCACCCGGCCAAGCTGGCCGCTGCCGAAGCGGCGCTCGCCCGGCTGCGCGGTCCGGCGATCTGGTGCTCGGCACGCTGCGCCTTCTGGCCCGGCGGGCAGCGACACTACCTTCCACCGCCGCATCGGCCCCGCTTTGGCGCCGCGCTCTGGCGCAATCCCGTCCCCGGCAACACCATGGTGCTGAACGGCGCGGCCCTCCGCCTGCTGCGCCAGGTGCTGACAAGCGCCCGGGCAGAGGGCCTGCCGATTCCGGCCCATGACTGGTTCGCCGCGTTGCTCGTGCTCGGCACCGGCGGCCGGATCCTGAGCGATCCGCGCCCCTTCGTCGCCTATCGCCAGCATGGCGGCAATCTTTTCGGTGCCCCCGTCGGGCCGCAGGGGTGGACGCATCGCCTCGGACTCATTCTCACCGGCCGCCAGATGACATGGATTCGTGCCAATCTCGCCTGGCTGCTTCGCACCCTGCCGCTTCTCACCCCGCCGAACCGGAGACTCCTGAAACGCCTCGCACCCCTCGCCGGATCTTTTCGGACAGGCCCGCCGGCCATCATCGGTCGAGCCGAGCGCGCCGTGGCGCTGCTGCGCCCGCCGTAACGGCCCGTCGCCACCTGAGGTGAAGCCGGCACCGCGACAAGTCCCGCCCCAGGAGAAGGCCGCATCCCTGAAGCCCCCAATGCCCGGGATGCAAACACTTCCCGGACGGTGAAGCACATGCATCCGGCCCGTCAGCGGCCACACCCCGCCGTCAGAACCGCAGAAGCGGAAGATGAGGACCGGGCGGCCTCGCAGCTCCAGCCCAGCCAAGCCGCCGCTTCCATTCGCAACCGCCCGGCACAGGGGCCGTCGAACCTGTCCGGCATGGCCTCGATCGAACGACGATGCCTGCCCCACCCGCCGTGGGGAGACGATCAGCCATGCGGCAACGTCGCTCGCGCGGCGGGACAAGGTCTGCTCGCAAGGGCCACGGCTGCTGCGACGACGGCTCGGGAAACCGGATCCCCTTGCCGTGTTCGCAGATCCCGCGGAACCGCGCAGATGCGCGGCCGTTCCCTGCCGCCATCCGCCCTTCCCGGCAGCCATCCTTCTTCGCAGGGCGCTGGCGAACGGGCTCCGTTCCCGACCCTTCTCCCTTTCCTGCCTCCCTTCTTCACGTCCCTTCCCATCCCGGTCTTTCCCTCCTTCGGCTTCCCGTTCATCCCCGCCATGCCCCACCGTTCCTTTCGGACATGCCCACCCGCTGACGCCCCGGAAGATGCGGGCAGGAGCGGCGGCACAAGGCCGGAGGCGGTTTCCGAGGTGCACGGGTCATCCATGCAGGACGCGATGCCGGAAGCATGCGGCCAGCCCCGATCGAGCGGTCAAGGACGCATGACCATGTGCGCGGACCGCTCTCGGCAGACGATCATGCCGATCCCCGGCAGGATGACACCCCCGCCCGCCGATATCCCGGCAGTCACTCTCCAGCCAGCGCGCGGGGGAGATGGCGGTCTTCTTGTCGCTGTCGGTCTGCCCGGCGAGCCTCCGCGAAAGCCACGGGGCAATCGTTGCGACCCGTCCGCCCGGGACGCAACGATCCCGGTCCCCATGCATCGAGGCATGACGATCCGCCTTCCTTCGAGGTCATGCTCATGTCTTCTGCCAATAGCCGACAGGCCCGAACGGAACGTCGGCGCTTTTCATCCTGCGTTGAAATTGTCTCAGCACCCGGAGGCGGAGGCGGGCCATTTACCGCTTGAGAATCCGGGCGCGAGAGAGAATGATCCGGCCATGACGCACCATGCTCCCCGCCCTTGGCACGAAATGCTCGCCGATCTCGTCGCCGTCGCCGCCGGACGGCAGCCGGCCGATCTCGTCATCCGCAACACGCGCTGGGTCAACGTCCAGACCCGCGAGGTGATCCCCGGCACCGACATCGCCGTCCGGGGCGGCCGTTTCGCCTATGTCGGCCCCGATGCCACCCATGCCGTCGGCCCCGACACCGAAATCGTCGATGCCGCCGGGCGCCTCGCCCTGCCGGGGCTGTGCGACGCGCACATGCATGTCGAGTCGGGCATGCTCACCCCGGCCGAATTCGCCCGCGCCGTCATCCCTCATGGCACCACCTCGATGTTCGTCGACCCTCACGAGATCGCCAATGTCTTCGGTCTCGAAGGCGTGCGGCTGATGCATGACGAGGCGCTGATCCAGCCGATCAACATCTTCGTCCAGATGCCGAGCTGCGCCCCGTCGGCGCCCGGGCTCGAAACCACCGGCCACGAGATCACGCCCGAGGACGTGGCCGAGGCGATGCGCTGGCCCGGCATCGTCGGCCTCGGGGAGATGATGAACTTTCCGGGCGTCGCCGCCGCCGATCCGAAGATGCTGGCCGAAATCGCCGCCACCATGGCCGCAGGCAAGACTGTCGGCGGGCACTATGCCTCCCCCGATCTCGGCGCTCCCTTCCATGCCTATGTCGCCGGCGGACCAGCCGACGATCACGAGGGTACCCGCGAGGAAGACGCCATCGCCCGGGCGCGGCAAGGCATGCGGGTGATGATGCGCCTCGGCTCCGCCTGGCACGACGTCGCGAACCAGATCACCGCGGTGACCGAGAAGGGGCTCGATCCGCGCAACTTCATCCTCTGCACCGACGATTGCCATTCGGGCACGCTCGTTCATGACGGCCATATGGACCGGGTGGTGCGCCATGCCATCAAATGCGGCGCCGATCCGCTTCTTGCGTTGCAGATGGCCACCATCAACACCGCCACCCATTTCGGCCTCGAGCGCGAGATCGGCTCGATCGCGCCGGGCCGGCGGGCCGATCTCATCCTCACCTCCGACCTCGAGACACTGCCGATCGAGCATGTCTTTGCCCGCGGCCAGCTCGTGGCCGAAGGCGGCGAGATCCGCACCGACTGCCCCCACGGCGAGTGGCCGGAGCATGTGCGCCGCTCGGTCCGTCTCGGCAAGACGCTGACGGCGGACGATTTCGTCATCCGCGCCCCCGAGGGTGCCCGCAGCGTGACGGTTCGGGTGATCGGGGTGATCGAGAACCAGGCGCCGACCCGGGCGCTCGAGATCGACATGCCCGTGTCGGAGGGCGAGATCCGGGCCGACCCGGCGCGCGACATCGCCCAGATCGCCCTCGTCGAACGGCATCGCGGCACCGGCGGGGTGACGAACGGCCTCGTGCAGGGCTTCGGTTACGGACCGGGCTCAGCCGTGGCCTCAACCGTCGCCCATGACAGCCATCACATGATCGTCGTCGGAACCGACCGGGAGATGATGGCCCGCGCGGCGATGCGTCTGGCCGAGGTCGGCGGCGGCGTCACTGTCTGGAAGGACGGTGAAGAACGCGCCCTTGTCGAATTGCCGGTGGCAGGTCTCATGTCCGACCGACCGGCGGCCGAGGTCGCTGCTGCGGCCGAACGCATGGGCGCAGCGATGCGCGAGGCAGGGTGCACGCTCAACAACGCCTTCATGCAGCACTCGCTCCTCGCCCTTGTCGTGATCCCCGAGCTCAGGATCTCCGACAGGGGGCTGGTCGATGTGCGCCGCTTCGAGATCGTCGATCTCGTCAAGGAGGCGCATGCATGACGGCCACGGCCCTCTCCGTCGAAACCCCGCCTCCGACCGAAAGCCTCGAGACGCGGGACCCGGGCGAGGCCGTCGCCCGGCTCGAGGCGCTTTACGCCACCCACACCACCTACTTGCGGAAGCGACTCGGCAGGGTGCTGGCTGGCCACCGCCCCACGGCCCGCTACCGCGCCTTCTACCCCGAGATCCGCCTGACGGTGGCGAGTCACGCGCGGGTCGATTCGCGGCTTTCCTTCGGTCACGTTTCCGAGCCCGGCACTTATGCCGCCACCATCACCCGCCCCGATCTCTTTCGCGGCTATCTCACCCACCAGATCGCCCTTCTCGTGCGCAATCACGGCGTGCCGGTGACGGTGCGGGTGTCGGAAACGCCGATCCCGATCCATTTCGCCCTCGGCGATGCGCTGCCCGGTGCGGCCACGGACGGCGCGCTCGACTTCCCCCTGAGAGACGTGTTCGACGCACCGGACATCGCCAGCATCAACGACGACATCGTCAACGGTGAAGACTTCCGTTACCCCGACGGGGCGCGGCCGCTCGCCCCCTTCACCGCCCAGCGGGTCGATTATTCCCTCGCCCGGCTCAGGCACTACACCGCCACCTCGCCCGAGCATTTCCAGAACCACATCCTTTTCACCAACTACCAGTTCTACGTGGACGAGTTCGTCGCCTATGGACGCCGGCAGCTGAAAGACCCTGCCAGCGGCTACACCGCGCTGATCGGCCCCGGCGACCGGGCGCTCGACCCTACCGGGACGGATCTGGCCCTGCCTGCGCGGCTGCCGCAGATGCCGGCCTGGCATCTCAAGCGTGCCGACGGGAGCGGCATCACCCTGGTGAATATCGGCGTCGGTCCTTCCAACGCCAAGACAGCGACCGACCATATCGCGGTGCTGCGGCCCCATGCCTGGCTGATGGTCGGCCACTGCGCCGGTCTGCGCAATTCCCAGAGGCTGGGGGATTACGTCCTCGCCCATGCCTATCTGCGCGAGGATCATGTGCTCGATCAGGATCTGCCGGTCTGGGTGCCGATCCCGGCGCTGGCGGAGATCCAGATCGCCCTCGAACAGGCGGTGGCCGCCGTCACCCGCTGCCAGGGATACGAGCTCAAGCGCGTCATGCGCACCGGCACCGTCGCCACGATCGACAACCGCAACTGGGAACTGCAGGAGCATCGCGGACCGGTCAGGCGGCTGAGCCAAGCGCGCGCCATCGCCCTCGACATGGAAAGCGCGACCGTGGCGGCCAACGGCTTCCGCTTCCGCGTTCCCTACGGCACGTTGCTCTGCGTTTCCGACAAGCCGCTTCATGGTGAGCTGAAACTGCCGGGGATGGCCTCGGCCTTCTATCGCGAGCAGGTGGCGCGCCATCTCGAGATCGGCATCCGCGCCCTCGAGAGCCTGCGCGACATGCCGCTCGAGAGGCTTCATTCGCGCAAGCTGCGCAGCTTCTCGGAAACCGCCTTCCTGTAGGCGGCACCCCGCTTCGGACATCTCCAGCCACCCCGCAGGATCAAGCTCCGTCAATGGGCAAAAAAGCGCCTGACGCAAGGTTGCGCATGCCACATTTCGTTTGTGCAGACGCGCCGAGACGGGTTAAATGCCGCAATGCCGACCGGCGTGTCGCATCCGCTCGCCGGTCAACTGCAATAACCACAATGGAGTGACGCATGGCCCAGAAGCCGATGACCAAGACCCAGCTCGTTGCCGCCCTCGCCGAGAAGACCGGCAGCGACAAGAAGACCGCCGCCGCCTTCCTCGACGCGCTGGCCGAGATCGTGACTGCCGAGGTGTCCGCGGGCGGGGCCGTCACCCTGCCGGGGATCGGCAAGATCTTCTGCCGCGAGCGACCCGAGCGCATGGTCCGCAATCCGGCCACCGGCGAGCAGATGAAGAAACCGGCCGACAAGGCGGTGAAGGTCACCATCACCAAGGCGCTGAAAGAGGCGGTCAACCGCTGATCCGCATGTCTGGCACAGACGCCAGCAAGGCGGTCGCTTCGGGCGGCCGCCTTTTTTCGTGGCCGTGGCGCGTCAAACCGGAAGGATGGTCGGGGGATGCAGCACCGCTCATCCCGGCCAGCCGCCGATCCGCCCGGCCGGTCCGTCACCCACCTGTCCGCGATGAAGGAGCAGATGGTCGAGGATCACGCAGGCCATCATCGCCTCGCCCACCGGCACCGCGCGGATACCGACGCAGGGGTCGTGCCGGCCGCGGGTGACGATCTCGGTT
>WFPA01000031.1 GCA_015487815.1 Albidovulum sp. | reverse complement strand
GTCGGCCCGGGTCGGTGCGCAGGCGCTGTCGTTCTGCGGAACGGGATCGGTCGGCGCTCCGGGGCCCGTCAGCGCGAGAGCGGCGCAGTTCTGGTCGGGATCGGGGTTCTGCCGTTCGTCCCATCTGGCCTCGAGGGTGATGCGCCCGACAGGGCCGGGCGGGATCGGTCCGTTGCCGGCATAGCTGCATGTCAGCGTCGCCGGCCCGGTGACGGGGACGGGAGCGCAGGTGAAGTCGGGGCTGCCGGCACTGGTGATCGTAACGCCGGGCGGCACCTGGTCCTGGACGGTGAGGCCGGCTGCGGCCGGCACCGTGCCCGGCCCGTTGCTGGTCACGTCGAGATACCACGCCACCCAGCCCACCTGCGCCGGGGTCGGCACCTGGGTCTTGGTGAGCGCCAGATCGACGGTCGGACCCTGGCTGTTCCCTCCCGTGCCGCCCCCGGCAACACCGGTGGAGTCATTGCCCTGGTCCCCGCCTGTCGACACGCAGCCGGTCGGAACCCGGATCTGCGTTTCGCCAAGGCAGCACAGATCGCTGCCCGCCACCGCTCCGGCGCCGTTCTCGACGGTGTTGACCATGAGGCTGACGGTGCTGCCGGGCGCTGCGCCGAGGATCTGCGCCACCACCGACGCGGCGAAAGGCTGCGGCCCCGCCGGCACGACGCTGACGCCGGGCGTGGTCGCGGTGATCTCGACCGCATCGGGGGTCGTGCCCGGTGCAGGGGAGAGGCTGAGGGCCACAACCGGTTGCCCGCCGACGCAGCTCACTTCCGAGGGGCTGACCGCAAGGCAGCTCCGGGGCTGCGGTTCGGCCCCGCAGCCGCCGGGCTCGAAGCAGAAATTGTCATAGCCGGCGCGTTCGGAAGGCTGGGGCGAATAGTCGATCGGCAGACGGAATTCCGTCACATTGCCGATGGTGGCATTCCAGTTGGCGGTATTGGTACCGGCGTAACTGCCGCCGCTCGCATCGGGCATCACCCATTCGCCGTCTCCATTGGCCGGCAGGGTGGTCTCGCCCGGCTGCAGCGGCCGGATCGGGGCGCAGATATGCACCCAGCCATCGGCCATGGAGACAGGGTTGAAGGCCCGGAACACCGCCCGGTTCACATTGGTTGGTGCCGGGCCGATGATGACGATGCGCGGATAGACCGTCGGCGTCGATCCGTCGGGGTTCTCCCCGGCATAGAACAGGCGGAAATCGAAACAGAGCCGGCCGCATTGCCCCACCTTGTCGAGCCAGTTGCCGGTGAACTGCGCCGTGCGGTTGCAGGCCTGCGAGGCGCCCGACCGGTCCTCCAGCAGGAGATAGGGGCCGTCGATCCCATTGGCGGCATCGGTGGAGACGTTGACCTGTGGCCGGTCGGGACAGGCGGCGAACCCGCTGGTGTTGCCCAGCTGCTCGAAGGTTTCGCACAGCCCGCCCTGCTGCGCCTGGCCGGCAGGTGCGAAGGCGGTCGCGAGAAGAAGCGCGGCCGGCAGGAGAACGAGCGCGGCGGGCGGGGCGGGGATCAGTCGGGACATGCGGGGATCTCCTGGTCAATGGCAAGATCGAGCCGGCCGCGACAGCAGCTGAAGGGGGTGCCCGCGGCCGCCTCGGCAGTCGGGAAGGCACACAGCGCAAGCTGCACCGTCTGCCCCGGCGTGGTGCCGGCAAGGGAGAAGATCGCGGGAGAAAGCGGGAAGGTCGGCCCGCCGACCGGCTGCACGCCGGGTGCAAGACTCGTCACCTTCACCGCATCGGCGCCGAGTGCGGGATCGACGCCGGGATCGAGCGTGATCCGCACCCCGTCCGCGTCGCGGCACAGCTGCTGCACCTGCGGCGCAAGACAGGCGGTGTCGCCTCCGCTCTGCCCCGCCCCGCCGCCGGTGCCGCCCGGCCCTTCCGATCCGCCCCCGCAGATTGCGGGCATGGACAGGGTGATCTGTCGGCGGCAACAGGTGAAGGGAGTTCCGTTCGCTGCTGCGGTGCTGTCGAAACCGCACAGGCCGAGCGTGACGCTCTGTCCGGGGCTCGCGCCGGCAAGGGGGATCTGTCCGCCTGGCAGGGGGAAGACCGGCCCGCCGACGACCGAGACGCCCGGGGTGAGGGAGGTGACCTTTATCGAATCGGCGCCGAGCCCCGCGGTCGCCGCCGCTCCGAGATCGACAAGGAAGACGCCGTTTTCGCCGCAGCCGACCGACGGTTCGGCTGCAAGGCAGGCCGCGCCCGGCTCGACCGCACCGCCTCCGCCGCCCCCCGGGGGCAGGGGAAAGGGCAGGGGAAGAATGCCATCGCCGGAACCCCCGCCGCCGGGGGTGCCGCCGGGGGTGCCGCCAGCGGGGCCGCTGCTGCTCGGCGTCACGGCGCCGCCACCCACCGGCCCCCAACCTGCAGCGCGACACATCAGGAGAAGCGCCGCGCCACCATTTGCCGGGCAGGGGGCGAAGAGGGCGACATCACCCATCGTGCCGGCCCGTTCGGAAGGCGGGACCGGGCCGGTGGCGGGCAGAACGATGGTGGCCGCGGGCGGCAGGGATGCGGGCGCCGAGACCCGCAACGGGCTCAGCTGCACGCCGGCAGGAAGCGGCAGGGGCGGGGCGGTGTCCGCCTGCGGCACGATGGGCAGGCGGTGCCCGGTGGCGATCACCCGTTCGCCGCAGCGGGAGACGGCCGGTCGACCGTTCCAGTCGATGGCCGGCCCGAGAGCAAGGCCGCCGTCTCCGGCGACACCGCCCCTGCCCACCCCGATCTGTCGCGGGGTCTGATCCCAGCGGGCCGGGTCGTCCCGCATGGGGTGATAGGCCAGCACGCGCCCCTCTTCCGGCCGGGCAAGATCGCCTTCCGGGTCGATCCGCGCCGGCAGGGCGCGCAGGGCCAGGAGCACCTCGCCGTTCGGGGCAAAGGCAATGTCGGCGATCTCGGCCCCGGGGCCGGCTTCGAGCACCACAATTTCGAGACGGGGATCGTCGAGGAAGCGGCCGGTCTTCGGGTCGAGCCCGACCGACCAGAGGGAAGGACCCTCGGCGGCCCCGTAATAGAGACGCCCCCGATGAACCGCGAGCCCCCAGATCCGCCGTGGCAGCGGCGCAAGCCCCCAGCTTGATGGCACCGCCGGGCGGAAATGCGGCGAATGCGGCCCGGGCGCGGGAGGGGCCAGCGGAACCGGCGGCAGATCGGCCACCGGCCGGCCCGTGACCCCGTGATCGAAGCGATCGACCTCCCGTCCCCGCCCGTCGAGCGCCAGCACCAGCCCGCTTTCCCTGTCGGAGACGAAAAGGAGCCGGTGGCGCGGATCCCAGGCCAGATTGCCGAGCCCGGCGCCGCCATTGGGGCGGCCGAGCGGCCGGACCTCGGCAAAATGGCGTGCCGTGCCCGTCGCCCCGTCGAGTAGATAGATGGCGCCCGGGCCGTAGCCGCGCCCCGCGGCTGCGGCAAGCCGCCCCCATTGCCCCGGGGCGAACACCACATCCGCACCGCCGGCAAGGGCCGGGCGCAGCCGGTCGGGATGTTCCGGGTCGGGTTCGGCAAGCGCGACGCCGTAGGACGCGCTGGCGGCGATGAAGATGTCGGCGGTCAGGGTTTCCTTTCCGTCCATGCGCAGGCGGCGGGCCCGGAGGGCAAGGCCGAAGACCTGGCCGATCTCGTCGGCGGACACGGTCAGGAGCCGGTCGGGTTGCCAGCGCTGCCCTTCGAAAAGCGCAGGTGCCGGCAGGCCCCGGCGCAGCTCGAGGACCGGGGCGGCCGGATCGCGCAGAAAGCCGAGAGCCTCTTCCTCCCTGCGCAGCGTGGTGACGGCCCCTTCACGCGTGAAGACCAGATCGCCGACCGCAACGGGCAGCGGCGAGGAGGCCGGTGCCGCGGAAGGGGCATCCTGCGCCCGAACGGCCGGTGTGAGGACGAGTGCGGCCCAAAGGGCGATGCTGCCGCGAAGGAAGCCTGTTGCGATGCGGACGGCGAGGCCGCGCGCGGCGCTCCCTCTTGCCCCCTCTTCTTGCGGGTCTCGCCCGGTCTTGTCCCTCCGCGGTCCCTTCACCTGCCCGCCTCCTCGCCTCCGTCCCCGGATCCTGCGAAGGCCGTGATGCCTTCACATGCGGCAGGACCGCGCACGACCATGCCACCATTGCCGTGCAGCCTAGAGGGGAATCAGGCGCGCCGACAAGCTTTTCATGAAAGGATGTCTTCATGAACGAGATGCTTTCATGAACGATGCCAAACGATGCCGGATGGAGACCGGACCGCCGCCGGGGCGTGGCATTGGTGCAGGAGGGCACTGCCTCCCGGCACGGGCGCATGGGAAGGAGAAGTGCGCCTCCTCATTTCTCGAGGCGGGCCCGTGCCTGCCCGGCACCTGTCCTGGCCGGCTGTCGCCCATCTGACAGGGCAGTGGCGGGCCGCGTCGGATCTGTGCCGGAGGGAGCAGCTTGCCGGCGGGCGAGGCCGGCCGGGCCGGCGAAAGGGCGCCCCGCACCGCACGGGATCGGTCGGGAGCCGCCGAAGACCCTCAGGACGCGGGCATCGCCGGGTGATCCGTGTCCCTGCTTCCGGCATCCCTCGGGACAGGTGCGTCATGGTGGATCAGCAGGGTGGTGGTGACCCTTGAGCAAGCGCTTGCCTGACCTCGTCCAGCAGCGTCTTCCGGTCGAAGGGTTTCTGCATGAACCGGCATCCTGCCGGCAAGGAGGTCGTCTCCCCGCTCGGCTCCGCACCGCCACCGCTCATGAAGATCACCTTCGGCTCCGGGAGAGGATCGGCGGGCCGGGAACCGGGCCTCGGCCCCGGTCGAGCGGGGTGCGGGGTGGTCCGTCCCTCGCCGCTGCGGGTCGTGGCCGGCGGTGCCGGCGCAGGATCGGGCGTTGGCGGGGAAGGCTCCGGCTGTGGCTGCGCCGCTTGCGGCTTGGTGCCTGCCGCGCCGGTGCGCCTCCCGTCTCCCGGAGCCTTCCGCCCTGCCTTGAGCGCCTTCCGGTACCGCGCGATCCAGGACGGCCCGTCGCATCCGGGGAGGGTGATGTCGCTGATGACGAGATCGCAGACAGGCGCCCGCCCGTGCGGCGCCGGCGCAGCTGGAGACGGGGACGCGCCCTGGATGCCGACAAGATGGCGTAGCGCCTCCTCACCGCTCTCGAAGGCCAGTACGTGATGGCCTTCGCATTCGAGACAGCGGCGGATGAAACGGCGCAGCGGTGCTTCGTCCTCGACCACGACGATGATGCGGCCTGCGGACGCGGAGACGGAGAACGGAGGCGCCCGGGGCACCGGCGCCGGGGGAGCCTCCAGCCGGAAAGACGCGGCCGCTTTCGGCTCCCCGAAAGGCGGGCACCGCTCCTCCTCCTGCGCGGCCGTCGGCACTCCCCGGGCGGGCAGCGGGCCATCCTCCGTCGGAAGCTGCCGCTCCGTCAGGGGCTGGGCGGGGCGGTGCGGTGCAGCTGCCCTCTCTTCCCTTCCCGCCTTCTCGACCTCGTCGCCGCACACGGGCAGGCAGAGCAGGAATTCGGCGCCGCCTTCAGGGTGATTGCGGGCGAATATGTAGCCTCCCATCTGCTTCATGAGCCCATAGCACATGGCAAGGCCGAGCCCTGTGCCCCTGCCCGGCGGCTTGGTGGTGAAGAAGGGTTCGAACAGCCGATCGATATTCCCCTCGGGCAGGCCGGGCCCGGTATCGCGCAGACGGATGATCGCCCACCGTCCCGCCGGCAGGCTGGTCGGTGCGCCGGTGAGCCGGGCGGGCCCGTCGAGGACAAGCGTTCCGTGCGCGATGTGCAGCTCGCCCGTGCCGTTCATGGCGTCGCGGGCGTTGACGGCGATATTGATGATGATCTGCTCGAGCGCGGCCGGGTCGGCCTCGATCTGCACGTCGTTGGGTTCAGCCTCGATGACAAGGTCGATCCCCCGTCCGAGAAGCGGCGCGAGAAGGCCGGTCACCTCCTCGATCAGGACGCCGGGACGGACCGGGCGCAGCATCATCGGCTGGCGGCGCGAGAAGGCGAGGATCCGCCGCACGAGACACGCTCCGCGTTCGATGGTGGCCCGCATTTCCCTTATCCGTGCCCGCGCGGCGGCATCCGCCGAGCCGACATGGTCGAGGAGCGTTTCCGCATGCGCTGAAAGAATGGCCAGCAGGTTGTTGAAATCATGGGCAATACCACCGGCCAACTGACCGATGGCATGCATCCGCTGGCTCTGTGCGAGCTGCGCTTCCATCTGCTTCAGCGCCGTGGTGTCGTGAAGATGGGCGAGAAGGAAGGGCTTGCCGTTCTCCAGCCCCCGGACCAGCGACACCCGCAAATGGCCCTCCTTTCCTTCGCGGAAGAAACGGACGGTTTCGGGCGGCAGCCCCGCATCGCTGCCGAGCGCCCGGGCGATCCAGCGGCTCACCGGCATGCCGGGACCCTCGAAGATGTCCCCGAGGGGCAGATCGGGCCGGGCAGCCATGCCGAGAAGGGCGGTGGCGGCGCGATTGGCGTGCAGGATGCGCCCGTCGGGGGCGAGCTTGAGCAGAGGGATAGGCAGCCGGTCGATCACCGATTCGAGCCCCGCGGCCATGCTCTCGGCATCATCGACGGGAAAGAGATGCAGATGACGCAACCCGCCCGCCCCTGCGAGGGAGATGATCCGCATGGGCTTCACACCTTGGTGCGTGCGGACCGGATGCACACCGTGGGGGCGCAGCGGCCGGTCGGGCACGAGCGACTCGAGATGGGCGGGCAGGGGGCCGATCAGCGCTTCGGCCGCCGGGTTGGCCGACAGGATGCTGCCGCTGCGGTTGACGACGAGAACGGGCGCTGCGAGCCGGGCGCCATTTGCCTCGCTGCCGGGGTGGGGCAGCCGAGCGGTGATCTCCCACAGGAGGCGCTGCCGCCCCACGGGCAACACCGCCAGCCTCTCCTCGCCCGGCTCCCCGAGGGGGAGGTTGATCCGTCGGCCGGCCAGAAGAATGCGGCGGAGAGTGCCCGGGTGGGGGGCGCGATCGCCCGGCAGGCAGAGGGCGAGGAATGCGGCAACATCACGCGGGGGCGGTCGGCTGGCCGGTGCCGGGCCGGTGCCGGCCTGCGTCGCCGACGGAGGGCGGGCTGAGCCCCCCGTCCGCACCAGCGCCCGTGCCGTGGCATTGAGCGCGCGAAGCCGGCCCTTCCTGTCCGTCAGACAGGCCGCCCGTCCCTCGAGATCGGCGCGTTCGAGCAGAAAGGCGCTGGCCGGAGGGGAGCTGCCTGCGCGGTTCAGCCTGCGGCCCAGGAGGAAGGCGCCTCCCAGTGCCGCGGCGAGGCCGGCAGCGAGAGCGAGGGGAGGGAACAGGCGGGCCGGTGGCGCCGGCGGCCCCTCGGCACCCGCCGTGAAGGGAAGGGCGGTATCGGGCCCGTCACCCGCTTCGCCGGGAAAGACCCCGCCCCCGGCCGGGCGTGCCGATCCGTCCGCAAAGTCGGCCGGATCGGCCGGAAGATCGCCGAGGTCGCGCTTCCATGCCGGGGATGGGGAACGGGACAGCAGTTCCCACAGGCCTGCATCGCGCGGGGAAAGAGAAAGAAACAGGGCGAAAGCACCGAAGATGACCCCGGCCGCGACAAGCGCACCGGCATGGCGGACAAGCCCCGGGCGTCGCGCAGCGCCACCCGGCCGGTGCCGCCAGCGTCTTCCGCCGATCTCGAGCCCGAATGGCCCGGCCATGCCCCCTCCCGTCCTCCTGCGGCCGGGTCTTCACGTCGCCGGCCGATACGTCCCCCGGGGCGGGGACCTTCCGTCATCGACCCGCAACCGGACCGGGGAAAGTGCCCCGGTCCGGCAACCGGCACCGAATCGTCCCTGATCCTGCAGCGGAAGGTCTTAAGGAAGGATTAACGGCAGCCCCCGGTTCCCTTCTTCCGGCGGAAAAGGGCAAGGCCGAAGCCGTCGCCGCCCGCGAGCGGAGTCCAGCGGCGGCTCTTCTCGAGCGCGAATTCGCGATGGCGCGCAAGGAAGGCCCCGGCCCGGTCGCGATTTTCCTCGTCGAGGAGCGAACAGGTGACATGGGCCAGCCAGCCTCCCGGCGCCACGAGCGGGGCCGCCTCGTCGAGGATCCGGTCCTGAAGCCGGATGAGGTCGTCGAGCCGCGCCGGGGTGAGGCGCCATTTGCCTTCGGGGCTGCGCCGCCACGCGCCCGAGCCCGAGCAGGGCACGTCGGCCAGAACGAGGTCGAACGCGCCATCGGGGCGTGTCGTCCGGGTGATCCGCACCCCCGCCCGGGCCGCGCGGGCCGGCAGATCCTTCATGCGCCCGGGATCGGCGTCATGGGCGAGGATCGTGCCTTTCCCGCCCATGCGCGCGGCCATGGCGAGGGCCTTGCCGCCGCCGCCAGCGCACTGGTCGAGAACCCGCATCCCCGGCGCGAGCGGCAGGGCGGCCACCACCGCCTGCGAGGCCGCGTCCTGCAACTCCACCAGCCCCTCGCGGAAGGCGGCCGACTGGCGAATGCGCCGCGTTCCGCCCGTCACTTCGAGAGCGGTATCGGCCAGGGGGTGGGGACGGGTCGCGATGCCTTCCTCGGCCAGCCTGGCCTGCGCCTCCTCGCGGCTGCCCCTCAGCGTGTTGACCCTGAGAAAGACCGGTGCGCGCTCGCGCATCAGCGCCATGACGGGGGCATGGTCGGGGCCGAGAGCGGATTCGAGCCGCGGCGCGAGCCAGTCGGGCACGTCGAGGGCGACATTGGCCGGCAGCGCGGGCGGCGCCGCGAGATGGGCGCGTTCGGCCGCATCGAGCGGCGCCGGGGCATGGGGCGCACCGGTGAAGACGGTGTCGGGATCGCTCCCCTTCTCGGCGAGAAGGCCGAGCACGAGGCCGCGTCCCGTCTCGCTGCCGCCCCTGGCCGCGGCCGAGCGGCGCTTGCGGACGGCGTCGAACACGATGTCGCGCACCGCCGCCCGGTCGCGTGAGCCGGCGAAGCGGCTGCGCCGGGCCCAGCCCGTCAGCGCCTTCTCGAGCGGCGTGCCGGCGAGCCAGGCATCAAGTATCTCGATCGCGGCCTGATGGCGGGCATCCTCGCGCATCCCTCAGCCGCGCTCAGCCGATGCGGTAGTTGGGGCTCTCGCGGGTGATCTCGACATCATGGGCATGGCTTTCCCTGAGGCCCGACCCCGTGATGCGGACGAACTCGCACTTGCCGCGCATCGCCTCGATGCTGGGGGCGCCGACATAGCCCATCGCCGCCCTCAGCCCGCCGACCAGCTGGTGGATCACCCCTTCGGCCGGCCCCTTGTAGGGCACCTGACCCTCGATGCCCTCGGGAACGAGCTTGTCGGTCGAGACTTCCTTCTGGAAGTAGCGGTCGGCCGAGCCGCGGGCCATGGCGCCGACCGAGCCCATCCCGCGATAGGCCTTGTAGGAGCGTCCCTGATAGAGGATGACCTCGCCCGGCGCCTCGTCGGTGCCGGCGAGCATCGAGCCGACCATCGCCGCCGAGGCCCCGGCGGCAATGGCCTTGGCGAAATCGCCCGAGAACTTGATGCCGCCATCGGCGATCACCGGAATGTCGGAACGGTCGGCCTCCTCGGCGCAATCCATGATGGCGGTGAGCTGCGGCACACCGACGCCGGCGACGATGCGGGTGGTGCAGATCGAGCCCGGCCCGATGCCGACCTTGATCGCGTCGGCACCCGCGTCGATCAGCGCCCGCGTGGCGGCGGCGGTGGCGACATTGCCGGCCACCACCTCGACATCGGCCGCCTTCTTGAGGCGTTTCACCGCCTCGATTACCGCCCTCGAGTGGCCGTGGGCGGTATCGATGACGATGAGATCTGCCCCGGCCTCGACGAGAGCTATCGACCGTTCGAAGCCGGCCTCGCCCACCGTCGAGGCGGCGGCCACGCGCAGCCGACCAAGTTCGTCCTTGCAGGCGTGGGGGTTGAGAACGGCCTGCTCGATATCCTTGAGCGTGAGAAGGCCGGTGAGCCTGCCGCCCGGCCCGACGACGAGCAGCTTCTCGATCCGCCGCTCGCGCATGATCTGCCGCGCTGCATCGAGATCGGCCGGTTCGTCGAGCACGGCGAGATTGTCGGAAGTCATCACCTCGCCGACGGGGGTGTTCTCGTCGGAGGCGAAGCGCATGTCGCGATTGGTGACGATGCCGAGCACGCGACCTTCCTCGTCCACCACCGGAAAGCCGGTGATGTTGAAACGGGCGCCGAGGGCGCGGGCCTCGGCGAGGGTCTGATCGGGCCGGAGCGTGATCGGCTTGTAGACCACCCCCGACACGAAGCGCTTGACCTTGCGCACCTCCTCGGCCTGTTCGGCGATATCGAGATTGCGATGGATCACGCCGATGCCGCCCGCCTGGGCCATGGCGATGGCCATGCGCGCCTCCGTCACCGTGTCCATCGCCGAGGAGAGGAGCGGAATGTTGAGACGGATACGCCGGGTGAGGCGGGTGCTCACATCGGCGTCGGCGGGCATGACCGAGGATGCGGCCGGCACGAGGAGCACATCGTCGAAGGTGAGGGCCTCGCGAATCTTCATGGGGTGGTTCCTCCGAAGCTTCGTTTGGCGCTTTCCTATTTCACGGATGCCGGGAAATGGAAAGGGGCGGTCCGAAGAAACCCCTCCTGCGTCGCCTGCCGACCGGGCGCGGCCGGCGGCGGGACGGCGGTGGAGGCGCTCCGGGCCGGGTCACGGCCTCCATTCGGGATGCGGCAACGATCGCTCGTCCGCCCTCGCGGCGCCAGCCGCCCCCTCGTCGGGCACGCGGCGCCGGGCATTCGCCCGGACGGCGAAAGGGCCGGATCGCCCCTGCCGCCCGGGCGGGCCCATTTCTTCCTTCTCCTACTCCTCCTCTCCCTGCGGCACGAGGCGGGTGACGCCGACGCCGCCGGCGCGGGCGAGATCCAGATCCATCGACATCGGCACGTATTCCCCCCGTTTCCAGGGGCGCGCGAAATTGTCGTAGAAGCGTGAGAGCGGGTGACCGCTCTCGCCGGTCGAGATGATGAAGCGGGAACTTTCGGGATCGGCGAAGTCATAGACGCCGCGATAGGCCGAGGCGTGGACGTTGAGGAAGGGGTCGGGCCCCTTGCCCGCGGTCCGGCCGCGCATCAGCGTCTCGTCGCCTCCCGAACTCGGCAGGCGGATGTTGAAGAGCGCGCCGACGAGCGGCAGCTTGCCCAGCACCTGATGATCGAGAGCGGCCATGTGCTCCCTGCCCCATTCCCAGCCGGCCATGTCGCTTCCCTGTCGGGCGGTGATCCAGTCGAGCGCCTCGTCGAGGCTGGCGGCGGCAATTCCGGCGCAGGTCTCGATCTCCTTCGTCCCCTTGACGTCGCACCAGATGCCGGCCCCGCCGAGATTGCGGAACACCCGTTCGACAAAGAGCGGCTTCAGATGGAGGAATTCCTCCGCGAGAGGGCCGAGCTCGTCAGAGAGGAGCCGCGCCTGCAGGAAGCGCATCCAGGCGGCGTAGATCAGCGGTTCGGGCCGGTTCTCGTCCATCGCTCCTTCCCAGGCGGCCAGCAGCCGGAGGGCCTCGGTCCGCCGCCGGGTGCGGGCGTCGGCATCGGGCGGGGCGGTGAGCGGCAGATCGCGCATCACCAGCGGCAAGAGTGTGCGCGCCGCATTCGAGACGATGTCGGTCTGGGTGGCGATGAAGCTCTCGAGCGTATGCGCCTTCTGGCGCCCCAGCAGTTTCTTTGCCCGCTCGATGCGGTGGCTGTCGCCCCAGATGTAGCTCACATGGCGCGGGAAGGGCGCATCAACGGTCTTGTTGTTGGTGTTGGCGATCACGCCTTCGGGCGGATTTATCACTTCGAGATTGTCTTCATAGGGGAAGTAACCTTCCCACCGGTTTTCCTTCACCCAGCCCGGGGCGGGCATCATGCCGCGGGTCTGGTGGGCCGGGTTGCGCTTGGGGATGCGGCCGATGATCTTGATGCCGATGTCGTTCGCATCGGCCAGCGACAGGTTCTGCGCCGGGGCGTTGAAGGGGCGTGTAGCCTCGATAGCCTCGCGCACCGAGTTGGCCTTCATCAGCCCGTAGGTGGCGGTATAGGAGTGGTCGTCCTCGGCAAGGGCGGTCCAGCGCAGGGCGGCGACATGGCCCTCGGGAACCACCGAGGCGAGGCCGAAGCGGTCGTTCGGCAGGATCGGGCCGTTCTCGCTCCAGCGCAAGGTCAGCTCGACATCCTTGCCCCCCTTCACGCGAATGCGGGTCCGGGCGGTGCGGAAGCGTTTCCAGCCCTCAGGGGTGAGATAGGTGTCGGGGTCCTTGCCGAGCTTCTCGATATAGAGGTCGGTGTCGTCGATATAGGCATAGGTCAGCCCCCAGGCGACGGTCTTCTTGCGGCCGACAAGCACCGCGGGCAGTCCGGGGATGGTGCCGCCGATCACGCCGCCGTCGGGAAAGTCGAGATGGGCAAGATACCAGATCGCCGGTGCCGACAGCCCCAGATGGGGATCGTTCGCGAGAAGCGACTTGCCGCGAGCGGTCCGCGAGGGGGCGGCGATCCAGGCGTTGGATGCCCCCGCGAGGCCAGGTGCGGGCGTCGGATCGAAGGGCAGGCGGGCCGGGAGCGGTGCATCGGCGGCGGCGGCGAAGCGGACATTGTCGCCGAAGAGCCTGGCATAGGAGCCGACGGTGGTGGTGGCTGGGCCGGGGGCCGGCGCCAGCAGGTCGTCGATGCGCGGCGCCGGCAGGATGCGCGCCAGTCGCGCCCTGAGGATCTCGTCGTCCATGTGTGGCGCCAGGCGCAGCGCCATCAGCTTGATGATGGCGATGCTGTCGGCCGGCGTCCAGGGTGCGATGGTCTGGGGAAAGAGGAACAGTTCCGGCGCACCGCGGCCAAGGGCCTCGCGGTTGACCACGTCGAGGCGGGCATTGACGCCGGCGGCATAGGCGACCAGAGCCGCCTTGGCCTCGGGGCTCTGGACCTCGAAGCTCTTGCGGGCCGCCTCGTAGAGACCGAGCCGGCGGAGATAGACGTCGATCGGCAGGGTGACCTCGCCGAAGATCTCCGAAAGCCGCCCCTGCGCGGCACGCCGCATCTGCAGCATCTGCCACAGCCGGTCCTGGGCATGGGCGTAGCCGAGACCGAAGAACACGCCGAGTTCGCTCGAGGCGGTGATGTGGGGAATGGCGTTGGCATCGCGGATGATGGTGACGGGCTTGCCGTCGGGCGTGGCGACGGTGACGGTGCGGTCGTAATCGGGCAGCGAGCGGCTGGCGAGATACCACACACCGGCAATGGCGAGGAGGAGGAGGACGAGCAGAGCCACGAGCCCCCGGAAACTCCATCTGATGATGCCGCGCATGTCGTCTTCCTCCCTGATGTCGATATTCTCTCTTTTCTCCCGCATCCCGCTCTGGCGGCCGGAACC
>WFPA01000030.1 GCA_015487815.1 Albidovulum sp. | reverse complement strand
TTCGGGTTGGTGAAGAAGGTTTCCGGATCCGCCTCCTCGACGATCTGGCCGGCATCCATGAACACCACCCGGTTGGCCACCTGCCGCGCAAAGCCCATCTCGTGGGTGACGACCAGCATGGTCATGCCTTCCTCGGCAAGCTCGATCATGGTGTCGAGCACTTCCTTGATCATCTCGGGATCGAGGGCCGAGGTCGGCTCGTCGAACAGCATGAGCTGCGGCTGCATGCACAGCGCCCGGGCGATCGCCACGCGCTGCTGCTGCCCACCCGAGAGTTGGCCGGGGTACTTGTTGGCCTGATCCGGGATCTTGACCTTCTCGAGGAAGTGCATGGCCGTTTCCTCGGCCTCCTTGCGCGGCACCTTGCGCACCCAGATGGGGGCCAGCGTGCAATTCTCGAGCACGGTAAGATGCGGAAACAGGTTGAAGTGCTGGAACACCATGCCGACATCGCGACGGATCTTCTCGATGTTCTTCAGATCCGATGTCAGTTCGGTGCCGAGCACGACGATCTTGCCCGCCTGGTGTTCCTCGAGCCGGTTGATGCAGCGGATCAGGGTCGATTTCCCCGAGCCGGACGGGCCGCAGATGACGATCCGCTCGCCGCGATACACCGTCATGTTGATGTCCCGCAGCACGTGGAAGCTGCCATACCACTTGTTGACGTCGATCATCTCGACCGCCTTCTCGTCGGTGACGGTCATCTTCGAGCGATCGACTTCGCGATCAATGACGAGATCTGACATGGGGATACTCCTCAGCGATGGCCCGTCTCGAGGCGGGATTCGAGATACATCGAGTAGCGGGACATGGAGAAACAGAAGATCCAGAACACCAAGGCGACGAAGCCGTAAAGCTCCCAGATGATGCCCTGCCACTCGGCGTTCGCGCGGATGGCGTTGGTCAGGCCGATCGGGTCCATCAGACCAATGATCGAGACCAGCGTCGTGTCCTTGAACAGGCCGATGAAGGTGGAAACGATGCCCGGAATGGCGATCTTGAGCGCCTGCGGCAGGATGACGAGCCGCATCGACTTCCAGTAGTCGAGCCCGAGCGCCGCCGCCGCCTCGTATTGCCCCTTGGGCAGGGCCGCGAGGCCGCCGCGCACCACCTCGGCCACATAGGCCGCCGAGAACAGCGTCACCATGATCACCACGCGCAGGATGATGTCGAAATTGGTGCCGGGCGGCATGAAGATGTTGAGCAGCGTCGAGGCGACGAACAGCAGCGTGATCAGCGGCACGCCGCGGATGAACTCGATGAAGCCCACCGACAGCGACTTGACCATCAGGAGGTTCGACTGGCGCCCCAGCGCAAGGATGATGCCGAGGGGCAGCGAGCCGACGATGCCGGTGATGCCGATCGTGACGGACAGCATGAAGCCGCCGAACTGCCGGCTCTCCACATCGGCCAGGCTGATCGGGATCAGCGACTGCACCAGATCGGCGAACGGCCCTGCTCCGAAGAGCCACCACAGAACCGGCACGACCACGGCCGCGATGGCCGCGAGGATGGTCCCGCCCCGGTCGTTCACCAGAATGAAGGCGAAATAGCCGAGGATGAAGCCGAGGGCCCAGCTCACCGGAGCCCAGACCGTGCCGCCCCAGAGCAGCCAGTAGCCGAGGAAGGGGTAGATCAGCGAGAACACCAGCATCTTGCGCGGCAGGTTCGGAAAGAGCACCGGCGACAGCGCTACCAGCATCAGCACGAAGGCGAGGTTGGGCCGCCAGTAGAGATCCTGCGGATAGAAGCCGTAGAGCATCTGGTGCCAGCGATCGCGGATGACGGCAAAGCAGGCGCCGTCGGCCTCGGGGCCCCAGCTGGCCTTGATGATCTCGCGGCACTCGTTGAGGCTCTCGGCGTTCCACACCGCATGCAGGAACCATGGCAGCGCGGCCGAAAGGAGCGCATAGATCACATAGAGCGCCACGAGCGTCAGCAGGGTGTTCTTCCACCCGTCGAAGAGATTCTCCCGCAACCAGCCGATGACGCCGGTCTGGGTGGGTGGCGGCGGCTTGGGAGGAAGCATCTCGGTGCGGACATAGGTCGTCTCGGCCATATCAACGCTCCTTCAGCTTCACGCGCTTGTTGTACCAGTTCATCACCGACGAGATGGACAGCGAGATGGCGAGATAGACCAGCATCAGCAGCATGATCGATTCGAGCTCGCGGCCGGTCTGGTTGAGGGTGATGCCCCCGAGCGTGCCGGTGATGTCCATGTAGCCCACGGCGATGGCAAGCGACGAGTTCTTGGTCAGGTTGAGATATTGCGAGATCAGCGGCGGGATGATGACCCTGAGCGCCTGCGGCAGGATCACGAGCCGCATGGTCTGTCCGCCCGAAAGGCCGAGCGCCAGCGCCGCCTCGGTCTGTCCCTTGGGCACGGACTGGATCCCCGCCCGGACGATCTCGGCGATGAAGGCGGCCGTATAGAGCGACAGCGCCAGCCACAGGGCGATGAACGAGTTGCGCAGATGGATCCCGCCCTTGAAGTTGAATCCCTTGAGCTCGGGATAGACGAGATGGAAGCCGAGCGCCCACAGCACCAGCACCGGCGGCACCACCACCAGCGCCGTGCGGATGTGCCAGGTGGTCGGCCGGTCTCCGGTTTCTTCCTGCACCCGGTCGGCCCAGCGCCGCACGAGAATCGAGGCAATGATCCCGGCGATGAGCGCCACCAGGATCGCGACGAGATCGAGGCTCACATCGAAGCGCAGGCTGGAGCTGCCGAACAGGTGGATGTTGCCGAGCGAGCGCGAGAAGACCGGCTCGGGGATGTAGATGCCGCGGTTGGTGATGGCGATGGCGTCGAACAGCATCGATGCCTCGCCCTTGCGGAAGGCCGCCGGGCGGGGCGCCGTATCGATGAGGATCGCCATCGTCAGCAGGATCCACAACAGCACCGGCACGTTGCGGAAGCCCTCGACATAGACCGTCATCAGCCGGCCGACGAGCCAGTTCTTCGACAGGCGCAAAACCCCGACGAACAAGCCGATGATCGTGGCCAACGCACAGCCCGCCGCCGCCACGAGCAGGGTATTCAGCAGGCCGACGAAGGCCGCCCTGAGATGGGTGTCGCGCGAATTGTATTCGATGAGGCGCTGGTTGATGTCGTAACTCGCCGGCTCGAACAGGAAACCGAAACCGAGCGGCTTGCCGAGAATCTCGAGATTGTGGAGCGTGTTGTTCACGAGCCAGCCGATCAGCGCGAGCACACCCGCGAGCACAAGCACCTGAATGGTGATGGCCCGGTACCGGGTGTCGTAGATCAGCATGCTCGGCCGGAAGCTCTCCTTCGGCGCTCCCTCAGGTTCCGCCATGGCCATGGCCGTTCACCCTCGTTACCTGGTTTGAAAAGGGCCCCGCCCGCAGGGCGGGGCACGCGCTGATCATGACACAGGAAGGGCGCGACCATGCGCGCCCTTCCCCATGTGCCTGCCGATCAACGGAACGGCGGCGAGTAGATCAGGCCGCCATTCTTCCACTGGGCGTTGAGCCCGCGGTCAAGCCCGATCGGCTTGAGATACTTGTCGAACAGCTCGCCATAGTTGCCGACCGCCTTGATGGCGTTGTAGGCCCAGTCCTTGTCGAGGCCGAGCATGGCGCCGAGATTGCCCTCGGTGCCGAGGATCCGGTTGATCTCCGGGTTGTTGGTCCCCTTCCTCAGCTCGTCGATGTTCGCCGAGGTGATGCCGAGCTCCTCGGCGGAGATGAGAGCGTTGAGGGTCCAGCGGATGAGGTCGGACCACTGCTCGTCACCATGGCGCGAAAGCGGGCCGAGCGGCTCCTTCGAGATCGTCTCGGGCAGGATGACGTAATCGTCGGGGTTCTCGAAGGTCGCACGCGTGGCGGCGAGGCCGGAACGGTCGGTGGTATAGACGTCGCAGGCGCCGGCGAGGAACTGCTGGCGGGCCTCGGCGTTGGTCTCGATCGGCACCGGCTCGTATTCCATGCCGTTCGAACGGAAGTAGTCGGCCAGGTTGAGCTCGGTGGTGGTGCCGGTCTGGATGCAGACGGTGGCGCCGTTCAGTTCCTTGGCCGAGGACACGCCCAGATCCTTGCGGACCATGAAGCCCTGACCGTCATAGTAGTTCACGCCGGCGAAGGTGAACTTGAGGTCCACGTCGCGGGTGAAGGTCCAGGTGGTGTTCCGGGCCAGCATGTCCACTTCACCCGAAGCAAGTGCGGTGAAGCGGGTCTTGCCGGTGGTCGGAGTGAACTTGACCTTGTTCGGATCGCCGAAGATGGCGGCTGCGACCGCGCGGCAGAAGTCGGCGTCGAAGCCGTGCCACTCGCCATTGGCGTCCGGGGCCGCAAAGCCGACGAGACCGGTGGTCACGCCGCACTGCAGATAGCCGCGTGCCTTCACGTCGTCGAGCGTACCGGCCGAAGCGACCGTCGCGCTCAGCCCGGCAGCGGCAATCGCGCCGAGAATGATCGTCTTTTTCATGTTGACCTCTTTCCTCTCAGACTGTGCCGGGATCGGCACAGCCCCTGTTGGATGATGGTTTGTCGAGGGGTCTCCCTCTGGGGGGGCAGCATGGAGAGGAGCGCGGCAGGGGTCAAGCTTGCAAGCCCGCCGAATGGTCAAAAAACACGTCGCGGAGCGCAATTGCATGACATTTGTGCCGGCCACGGGGCGACCGGACCGCCCCCACTCGCGCATCGCGCAGCGCCTCCTCAGTCGGCCGGGCGTGGCGATCCGGAATTTCCTCGCCGACCGAGCAGCTCGAGCGCCCGGACGGCCGCCCGAAGCGCGGCCTCCTTCTTCGCCGCACCGGCCGCTGCCTCGGAATCCGTGCCCCACTGGCCTTCCTGCCAGTCCTCATCGATTCGCGAGAGACGCCACAGCTCGTCGGCATCGATCTCGCCGGCAAGGGCCGCGAGTGCCAGAACCAGCGAACCCGAGATCGTCACCAGATCGTGGAAGGCGGCGAGAGCGAAGGGATCCAGCCCCTCGAACGGCGCCCGGAGCGCGGCCAGGGCCTCGGGCGGCTGATCCACCGGCACGATGCCGCGGGTGGCCACGAGATCGGCGCCGAGCCGCTTCCGCGCCCAGTCGAGCCACGGATCCCAGGCCGCCGCCTCGCGCGCATGAAGCGCCTGCGGATGTTCGGCGCGATAGCACAGAAGGTCGTTGGCGCCGTATTCGGCCAGCATCTCCACCACCGCAGCACGATTGGGCGCAACCTTGTCGATCGCCGAGTTGGCCATGCGCGTGAGCGGCATCGTCTCGGGATCGACATGACGGGTCTGCGCCGCCCATTCCCCGGCAATCGCCCGGGCGAGGGCCCCGGTCGGCACCACCAGGGGCGCCTTCGCCGGTGTGCGGAGCGGCTTGTCGTCGAGCCGGATTTCCCAGCCCCCCGGCACTTCGTGCACCGTCTCGCTCTTCCAGAAGCGTTTGGGAAGGGTGCGCTTGAGCGTCTGTCGCATCGGTCGAACTCCTGAAGCGTCCCGCGGTTGCGGATCTAGTCGAGCATCTCGAGCAGGGCGCCGGCATCACCGGCGATCGCCTCGGCCCCCGCCTCCATGAGTGCCGCGGGGGGATGATAGCCCCAGGCCACGCCGATCGGCGTGATGCCGGCGGCGCGGGCCATTTCCATGTCATAGGTGGTATCGCCCACCATCACCGCCCGCTCGGGGCGCACCCCGGTTTCGGCGAGGGCGGCGAGGACCATGGCCGGGTGGGGTTTCGACGGGTGAGCATCGGCCGTCTGCACGGTGTGGAAATGCCGGGCGAGATCGTGGGCGGCAAGGAGCCGGTCGAGCCCGCGGCGCGACTTGCCGGTCGCAACGCCGAGAAGCGTCACCGGATCGGCGGCAAGATATGCGATCACCCGGTCGATACCGGCGAAGAGCGGCGCATCGGCTCCACCCCGGGCCCGCAGATCGAAAAAGGCCTGGCGATAGGCCGCCGCAAGGGCGCGGTGGTCCTGCGGGGAAAGCGCCGGCGCGAGCCGGGCCATCGCTTCCTCGAGCGAAAGACCGACGATCTCCCGCACCGCCTCGCGCGGAGGCGGCGGCAGATCATGCACGGAGAAGGCACGCTCCATCGCCGCCATGATGTGGTCGAGACTGTCCACGAGGGTGCCGTCCACATCAAACAGCACCAGGCGCGGATGATCGAGCCGCGGCGCCATGCTCACCCCTCCTCCGCGAAGAACGGGTCGGCCGGGGCGGCGTTCTCCTCCCAGCCGAAATAGTCCCAGGTGCGGCGCATGTGCCCCGGCAGGGGCGCGGTGAAGGTCATCCTCTCGCCGGTGGCCGGATGCGGCAGGGTGAGGGAGCGGGCATGAAGATGCAGCTTGCGCGAGATGTCGCCGCCGAGGGCCGAGCCCCAACCTGTCTCGCGTTTCTCCTGGCCGCGGGTGCCGTATTTGCCGTCGCCGACGATCGGATGGCCGATCGCCGCCATGTGCGCCCTGAGCTGGTGGGTCCGCCCCGTGACCGGCACCAGCGCCACCCAGGAAACACGATTGCCGAGATGGTCGATGACGGCATAGTCGGTCACCGCCCGCCGGGCGCCCTCGACGGTTTCGATCTCGGCCGGATGCACCGTCAGCATCTTCTCCCCTTGCCCCGTCGGCGCCTTGACGAGGCCGTAGCGGATCGTGCCCTTCGCCGGCTTCGGATAGCCTGCCACCGCCGCCCAGTAGATCTTGCGCACGTCGCGATTGCCGAAGGCGCGGGTGAGGGCGCGGGCGGCACGCGCGTTGCGGGCAAGCACCAGAACCCCCGATGTGTCCTTGTCGAGCCGGTGCACCAGCCGCGGTGGTTCGGCGGCATCGAACTGCAATGCCGGGGCAAGGGCATCGAGATGAAGTCGCTGCTTCGTGCCACCCTGCACCGGCAAACCGGGCGGCATGTCGATGACGAGAATGTCGTCATCGCGGTAGAGCACCGCCCGGCGGATCGCCTCGGCCTCCTCCCTGCTGATGCGGGGCGCCTCCGGGGGCCGCACATCGACCGGTGCGGGCAGCGGCGGTATCCGCACCGTCTCCCCGGCCGCGAGACGGCGCGAGGCCTTGACCCGGCCGCCATCGACGCGCAGCTCGCCCTTGCGGCACATCTTCTCGATCCGCGCCTGCGGCAGATGGGGGAACATCCTGCGCAGCCAGCGATCAAGCCGCTGGCCGGCGTCGTCCTCCGTCACCACGACATGCTGCACTCCGCTCACGAAGCCACGCTCCGCATGAGGGAAATGCCGCCGGCGAGTGCGGTTAGCGACAGCACCACAGAAAGAAGCGCGTAGACAATGGCCGACCAGAAGCGTTCATCCTCGATCATCAGCCACAGATCGAGCGAGAAGGCCGAGAAGGTGGTGAAGCCGCCGAGCATCCCCGTCATCAGAAGAAGAGCGATCCGGGCCCCCTCCGGTCCCTTCGGCGCGAGCCAGGCGAATGCCAGCCCCATGACGAAGGATCCGATCAGGTTGACGGCGAATGTGCCTGCCGGCCAGCCGGGCCCAAAGAGCCGCAGCGTCGCAAGTCCGACGAGATAACGGCCCGTCGCTCCCAGAGCACCGCCCGCAGCCACGAGCAGGATTTCACGCATCGTCATTCTCCTTCTTCGCCGCAGCCGCCGCGCGGGCCCGGGCCTCGTGGCGCTTGCGGTCGAACCAGTCTCGCCGTTTCTTCAGCTCGCGCTCGAAGCCCCGTTCGACCGGCTCGTAGAAGCGCCGCCGCTTCATGCCGGGCGGGAAATGGTCCTGACCGGAGATCCCCGCCGGGTCGTCATGGTCATAGGCATAGCCCCTGCCATAGCCAAGGGCCTTCATCAGCTTCGTCGGTGCATTGACCGAATGGAGCGCCGGCATGAGCGAACCGGTCTGCCGGGCGGCACCCAGCGCCTTCTTCCAGGCGGCATAAGCGGCGTTCGACTTGGGGGCAAGGGCGAGATAGAGCGCCGCTTCGGCAAGAGCCAGATCCCCTTCGGGCGAGCCGAGCCGCTCGTAGCTCTGCCAGGCAGCCAGGCAGACATTCTGCGCCTCGGGGTCGGCAAGGCCGACATCCTCGATCGCCATGCGCGTGAGGCGCCGGGCAATGTAGCGAGGATCCTCGCCGCCCGCCAGCATCCGCGCGAGCCAGTAGAGGGCCGCGTCAGGATCGGACGCCCGGATCGACTTGTGCAGCGCCGAGATGAGATTGTAGTGCTCCTCGCCGCTCTTGTCATAGACCGGGGTGCGACGAGTGACGAGCCGCGCAAGCCCCGCCTCGTCGAGCGGGCCTTCGGGAGACGCCGCCAGCACCTGCTCTGCAAGGTTGAACAGGGCGCGCCCGTCGCCATCGGCCATCTCGACAAGGAGCGCTCGCGCCCCTTCCGTCAACGGCAGGGACCCGAAGCGCGTCTCGACACGGGCGAGAAGCTCCTCGAGTGCGGCGGCATCGAGCCTTTTCAGCACCATCACCTGCGCCCGGCTCAGAAGGGCAGCGTTGAGCTCGAAGGAGGGATTTTCGGTCGTTGCGCCGACGAGCACGATGGTGCCGTCTTCCATATGGGGCAGGAACCCGTCCTGCTGCGCCCTGTTGAAGCGGTGGATCTCGTCCACGAAAAGGAGCGTTCCCCGCCCCGCCTGCCGGCGCGCCTCCGCTTCGCGGAAGATCCGCTTGAGATCGGCAACGCCGGTGAAGATCGCCGAGATCTGCACGAAGTCGAGATCGGTTTCCTCGGCCAGAAGCCGGGCGATGGTGGTCTTGCCGACGCCGGGCGGCCCCCAGAGGATCAGCGAGGAAAGCCGCCCCGAGCGCAGCATCGCCCCGAGGGGCGCGTCGGGCGCGAGGACATGATCCTGCCCGACGACCTCGGCGAGGCTGCGGGGCCGCATGAGATCGGCCAGCGGGCGGCGGTCATCGGCGCCGCCTGCCCCGTCCGCCGAACCGTCTGATGCGAAAAGGTCGCTCATGCCCCCTTCCTACCCGCCGTGTCTCCTGGACGGAAGGCGGATCGCCTCATTCCACAGGCAGGGCGAAGAGCACGATCAGAAGAAGGAAGAAGGCCATCGCAAGGAACCGGAGCTGCGCCCAGCGCCGGGAATGACCGCAATGGGTGATGGAGACGGTGAAGAAGGCCGTCAGCGCCTGCAGCATGTAATAGGCGGCGAAGGCGCGGGAGGCGACGGCGATCACCTCGAACACGTTGAGCGACCAGATGAGGACGATAGCCACCGCGGCAATTGCCGGATAGGCCCACTTCTCCTGCACGCGTCCGCCGCTGGCTTCATGGGCAAGGCCGCCGGCCCCGAGCGTGTCGGCCACGCCGGCCGAGAACTGACTCATCAGCGCCCCGAGGATGAGCAGCCAGGGCAATACCCGCGCCACCTCGGCCGTCAGCCGGATGATGGCGGTCTCGTCGGGCCGGCCGGGCGGAAGGTCTGCCAGGAGCGGTTCGACGAGAACGACGAAACCGATATAGATCGCCCCGCTCAGTATCTGGGCCCAGAACATGGTTCGTGCCCGCAGATCGGCCGGATACTCCGAACCGAGATAGCGCGAGGTCTCGAACCCCTGCACCACGAGCAGCATCCCGCCAAGCATCCGCAAGCGGGTGAGAAGATCGGCCTGCCCGGGGGTGACAGTGGCAAACCACTCCCCACGGGCGACGTCGTGCCACAGGAGCCCGACGAGCAGCGCCACAATGACGGCCAGCTTGGTCGAGACGGCCAGCACCTCGAGGAATTCCAGCCCCTTGAGACCGTGCACGAAGCCGACGATGCCGATGCCGGCAAGAATCACCGTGGCCAGCATCAACTCGTGCAACTCGCCGTTCCAGGGGGTGCGCGCGAGGGCGAAGGAGCCGAGAATGCGGATGTAGAAGGCCACCGAGATCACATAGGCGAAGATGAGCGCGATCCCCGAGAGCCGTTCGCTCAGGGCAAGGCCGGGGTGACGGATCTCGCCGGCAAGGAGTGGCTCGGCATGTCGGATGTTGAAGCGGATCACATGGCCGATTGCGAGCGCCACCAGCACGATCAGCCCCATCGCCGCCACCGCGCGGGAGCCGGCGACATCGGCCAGAAGCGGCGCGATGACGAGAAATCCCGAACCGATGATCGAGGCCAGCGGCGTCACCGTCGCCCGCCAGGCCGGCTGGCGCATAAGGTGGGGGTGAAGCAGAACGAAGCCCACAAGGCCGGCCGTTGTCAGCAGCACCCAGTCAAGCAGCGTCAGACCGGCCATGCCCTCTCCTCTCCACCCTGCCCCGTTCAGATCCGGGCACGGATGACCAGTCGGTGTCCGCCCCGCTCGACAAGGAGTTCCCAGTAGCGTTCGCGACGCGTTAGCGCCTTCAGGAGCGCCCGGCTCGAAGGAACCTTCCGCCCGTTGACCGCCCGGATGATGTCGCCGCGCCTCAGCCCGATCCGGGTCCCCATCGGTCCCGGATCGGTGATGACCACACCCGAGGCATCAATCGGCAGGTCAAGCGAGGCGATCATCCTCGGGTTGACGGTGGAGGCGGCGAGGCCGGCAAGCGGCCATCCCCGCGGCACCCGCACCGGATCGGCAGGCGGCGAGTCGGGCGGCGGCATCATTCTCACCCGGCCCCGCATCTCGCGCCCGTTCCGCACCCAGAGCACCGGCACGCGGCGGCCCTTATCGACCAGTGTCATGCGGAAGAGAAGCTCGGCCGGCGCATCCACCGCATGGCCGTCGAAGCGGAGAATCACATCTCCCGGCTGCAGGCCGGCGGCAGCAAAGGGACTTTGCGGATGCAGCCGGGTGACAAGCACGCCTTCGGGGCGCGGAAGACCGAGCCCGTCGGCCAGCGACTGATCGACCGCCTGCGCAAGCATCCCGGCCCAGGGACGCTCGAAATGCTTTTCGCCACGCCGGGCGGCTGCGACAAAGACCCTGACGAGATTCGAGGGAATGGCGAAACCGATGCCGTTCGAGCCGCCCGAGCGCGTCAGGATCGCGGTATTGATGCCGATGAGCCGGCCCCCGACATCGACAAGGGCACCGCCCGAATTGCCGGGGTTGATCGGGGCGTCGGTCTGGATGAAGTAGCCGCGCAGATTGCCTGCCGCGGCGCCCGAGCGCGCCAGCCCCGAGACGATGCCGCTCGAAACCGTCTGCCCGACGCCGAAGGGGTTGCCGATGGCCAGCACCAGCTCGCCGACCTCGACCGTGTCCGAATCGCGCAAGGGCAGCTCGGTGAGGCCCGAAGCGCCCTCGAGGCGCAGCACGGCGAGATCGATCTCCGGATCGCCGAGCACGATCCTTGCATCGAATTCGCGCCTGTCGGCCAGCACCACGCGAATCTGGTCGGCTTCGCCCACGACATGCCAGTTGGAGACGATCAGCCCTGCACGCGCATCGACGACGACACCCGAGCCCAGCGCCTGCTGCACCCGCGGGATCACCGGTCCCCCACCGAAAAGCTGACCGAAGAAGGGATCGCCCGCAAAGGGCGAAAGCCGCTCGGCCACCACCTTGCGGGTGTAGATGCTGACGACGGCCGGCGCCGCCCGTTTCACCACCGGCACGAAGCCTTGCTGCATGCCGGCCCGGCCGGCGGAGATCCCGGCCCGGCTTTCCCCTCCCATGCCGGAGAAAACGGCAAGGGAAAGGAGCAGCGCGAGAAGAAGGGAAAGGATGGGGCGCGGATGGCGAGGACGGGGCGAAACGTCAAGGCAAATGGACATCGTGAGTTCTCTCGACAGGACACACTGCCGGCACGGGCCGGTTTCTCCTCCTAGCGCGGTCTGCGGGGGCGATGCCAGAGTTCTCCGTCGCCCTCAACTGCTCGTGAAGCTCACCCGTCGGCAACCGGAGCCGGGTGCCGCGAGCCGCCCCTTGCGTGAAGATACAGGCGTTCATCCGGGCGGCAGGTCTGCCGCGTGTGCCGGGCTCCGCCACCGACGGACACCGCTTTGGCCCAGCCCGCGACACGGCCCCGGCCGGGGGCATCCGCCAGTCATCCGTTTGCACGCGAAAGGGAAAGACGACGGGAATGGCCCGGCCCCCCGCGATCCGTCGCCCGGCCCCTCTGCCCTTGTCCTGCCTTCGGCTCCGGGCCCTGGCGCGCATCACCGCCGAAGCAAAAGGCCCCGCCGGAGCGGGGCCTTTCGTGAACAGCATGCCGATCGGCGGTGCCGGTCAGGCGCCGCGTCACTCTTCCTCGGCCTCTTCCATTTCGGCCATGCGGGCCTTGTCGGCCGCGCCCTTGGCCGCCGGGTCGCGATCGACGAGCTCGATGATCGCCATCGGCGCCATGTCGCCATAGCGGAAGCCGGCCTTGAGCACCCGGGTATAGCCGCCGGGACGGTCCTTGTAGCGCGGACCGAGCACGTCGAACAGCTTTTTCAGGTGCCGCTCCTCCTTGAGGCGGGCGGCGGCAAGGCGGCGGTGATGGAGGTCGCCCTTCTTCGCGAGGGTGATGAGCTTGTCCATCACGCGGCGCAGCTCTTTGGCCTTGGGCAGGGTGGTCTTGATCTGCTCGTGCTCGATGAGCGCGCCGGCCATGTTGGCGAAGAGCGCCTTGCGGTGCTCGGCGGTGCGGTTGAGTCTGCGGTAACCCTTCTTGTGGCGCATCGTCTGGTCCTTTCGTCTTGCTTATGCTTTGTCCGGCAGCTCTCGCCCGAGCTGCTCACCTTGGGGCCGATGGCCCGGTTGCCGGCCTCGTGACCGGCGACGGGGATCAGAGCTGATCCTCGTATTTCTTCGCCAGCTCCTCGATGTTCTCGGGCGGCCAGTTCGGCACGTCCATGCCGAGATGGAGCCCCATCGAGCTGAGCACTTCCTTGATCTCGTTGAGCGACTTGCGCCCGAAATTCGGCGTGCGCAGCATCTCGGCCTCGGTCTTCTGGATGAGGTCGCCGATGTAGACGATGTTGTCGTTCTTGAGGCAGTTGGCCGAACGGACCGACAGTTCGAGCTCGTCCACCTTCTTGAGAAGGACCGGGTTGAAGTCGAGCTCGTCCTGATCTTCGCGGCGGCCGGCTGCCTCGGGTTCCTCGAAGTTGATGAAGACCTGAAGCTGGTCCTGAAGAATGCGCGCGGCATAGGCTACGGCGTCTTCCGGGGTGACGGAGCCGTCGGTCTCGACCTTGAGGGTGAGCTTGTCATAGTCGAGCACCTGGCCCTCGCGGGTCGGCTCGACCTGGTAGGACACCTTCTTCACCGGCGAATAGATGGCGTCGATCGGGATGAGGCCGATCGGGGCGTCGTCGGGGCGGTTGCGGTCGGCCGGCACATAGCCCTTGCCGGTGTTGACCGTGAGCTCCATGTAGAGATTGGCGCCCTCGTCGAGGTGACAGATGACATGCTCCTTGTTCAGCACCTCGATGCCCGAGCTCTCGGAGATGTCGCCGGCGGTAACGATGCCGGGCCCCTTGGCGGCGATGGTGAGCCGCTTCGGCCCTTCGACCTCCATCCTGAGCGCCACGCCCTTGAGATTGAGGACGATGTCGGTCACATCCTCGCGCACGCCCGGGATCGAGGAGAATTCATGCAGCACGTTGTCGATCTGCACGGCGGTGATCGCGGCCCCCTGGAGGGAGGAGAGAAGCACGCGGCGCAGCGCGTTGCCGAGGGTGAGGCCGAAGCCGCGCTCAAGAGGCTCGACCACGAGGGTCGCCTGCCGCAGCGGATCGTTG
Source organism: Albidovulum sp. (assembly GCA_015487815.1). Taxonomy (GTDB): domain Bacteria; phylum Pseudomonadota; class Alphaproteobacteria; order Rhodobacterales; family Rhodobacteraceae; genus WFPA01. Next base: position 9,337 of record WFPA01000030.1, on the reverse strand, counting down.
CCGGGCTTGATCTGCGGCGCGGCCGGCTTGATGAGTTCCTGCCAGTTCTTGTGGATCATGTAATGCCCTCCATTCCTGTTCACCGGCCCGATCCTGCAGCCGGGAACGCCCGAGGTTCAAAAAGACGGAAAGGGGCCGCGTCCCCGCCAGGGGGCGCGACCCGCGAGATTTTCGTGCTCAGACCCGACGCTTCTTCGGCGGGCGGCAGCCATTGTGCGGGATCGGGGTGACGTCCCGGATGGCGGTAATGGTGAAGCCGAGCGCCGCCAGCGCCCGAAGTGCGCTCTCGCGGCCGGCACCGGGGCCCTGCACCTCGACCTCGAGAGTGCGAACACCGTGTTCCATGGCCTTCTTGCCGGCGTCTTCCGCCGCCAGCTGGGCCGCATAGGGAGTGGACTTGCGCGAGCCCTTGAAGCCCACACAGCCGGCCGAGGACCAGGCAATGGTGTTGCCCTGAACGTCGGAGATCAGCACCTTGGTGTTGTTGAAGGTGGCATCCACATGGGCGACGCCGGTGGCGATATTCTTGCGCTGCTTGCGCTTGGTGCGGGTCTTTTCGCGTGCCATTGTCCGTGCCCTCCCTTACTTCTTCTTGCCGGCGATCGGCTTCGCCGGGCCCTTGCGCGTGCGGGCGTTGGTGTGGGTGCGCTGACCGCGCACCGGGAGGCCGCGCCGATGGCGCAGGCCGCGATAGCAACCCAGATCCATCAGACGCTTGATGTTCATCTGCACCTCGCGGCGCAAATCGCCCTCGACGGTGTAGTTCTTGTCGATGAATTCACGGATGGCGACGATCTCGGCGTCGCTCAGCTCGTTGACCCGCTTGGCGGGGTCGATGTTGAGCGCCTTGACGATCTCGTCGGCCCGGGTGCGGCCAATGCCATAGATATAGGTGAGTGCGATCGGGACCCTTTTCTGGGTCGGGATGTTCACGCCTGCGATACGTGCCACGTCTTTCTACCTTTCCGTTGCGGATCCGTAATGCCGGAACCTTTTTTCACAACGTCGGCCCGGTGGCTGCCGCCGCCGGGCTTCGATCACGAATGCTTGGCTTCGAGGGCGTGAAGACCCTTGGGACAAGCGATTCCTTCGGGAGATGTCGCCATAAGGGCTTCGGGACATCTCGTCAAGGCTCACCTGCCGTTTCCGTCTCCAGCTCCCGAGCCGGGGTGCCGGCGGCCTCGCGCGGCCGCGCGGCAGATCTCGTCAGCCCTTCGCCGCCTCGTCGAGAATGCGGTCGATCTCGGCCGCCACTTCCCCGACCGGCTTCATGCCATCGACCCGATGCAGAAGGCCCTTGGCATGGTAATAACCGATGAGAGGCGAGGTCTTCTTGTAATATTCCATCAGCCGCTGACGCAGCGATTCGGGGTTGTCGTCAGCCCGCCGCTTGAACTCGGTGCCACCGCAGACATCGCACACCCCCTCCTCGCGGGTGGGGCGGGCCGTGTCATGATAGACTTCCCCGCAACCGGCGCAGGTATAGCGTCCCGAGATGCGATCTACGAGGGCTTCGTCATCCACGGCAAGCTCGATCACCGCATCGAGCTTCTGGCCGAGCCGCGCCAGGAGCTCGTCGAGCGCCTCAGCCTGAGCGAGGGTGCGGGGGAAGCCGTCGAAGATGAAGCCGCCCTCGGCGCCTTCCTTCAGCTTCTCCTCGATAAGGCCGATGACGATGTCGTCGGTGACGAGATCGCCCCGGTCCATCACCTCCGCCACCTTGCGGCCGAGCTCGCTGCCCGAAGCGCGCGCCTCGCGCAGCATGTCGCCGGTGGAAAGCTGCACCATGCCCCGTTCCTCGACGAGGCGCCGCGACTGGGTGCCCTTGCCCGCCCCCGGCGGGCCGAGAAGGATGATGTTCATCGCCGCACGACCTTCTTCCTGCCGCTCCTGGAGCGCTTGCGCCCCCCGAGCTTGGATTTCTCGATCAGGCTTTCATACTGATGTGCCAGAAGATGCGACTGGATCTGGCTGATGGTGTCCATCGTCACCGACACCACGATCAGCACCGAAGTGCCGCCGAAGTAGAACGGGATGGCGAACTGGCTGCGCAGGATCTGGGGCAGGAGCGTGATGGCCACCAGATAGGCCGATCCGATCACCAGAACCCGCGTGACGACATATTCGAGATATTCCGCCGTCTTCTTGCCCGGCCGAATGCCGGGGATGAAGCCGCCCTGCTTCTTGATGTTGTCCGCCACCTCGTCGGGCTTGAAGGTCACGTTGAGGGTGTAGAAATAGGCGAAGAACACCACCAGCACCGAGAACAGCAGCAGATAGAGCGGCTGCCCCGGCCCGAAATAGGCGAGGATCGTCGCCAGGATCGGGTTGGTCTGGCTTTCGGAGAAGGTGGCGATCGTCGCCGGCAGCAACAGCAGCGACGAGGCGAAGATCGGCGGGATCACCCCGGCGGGGTTGATCTTGATCGGCAGATGCGAGGAGCTGCTGTCATAGATCTTCATTCCCACCTGCCGGCGCGGATACTGGATCGGAATCTTGCGGACCGCACGCTCCATGAACACGACGAAGGTGATCACCACGATCACCAGCACGAAAACGCCGATGATGACAGCCGGCGAAACGGCTCCGGACCGCCCCTGGGCCAGAAACTGCACCAGAGCCGCCGGCACCTCGGCGATGATGCCGGTGAAGATGATGAGCGAGATGCCGTTGCCGATGCCGCGCGAGGTGATCTGCTCGCCGATCCACATCAGGAACATGGTGCCGCCCACGAGGGTGATGACCGTGGAAGCACGGAAGAACCAGCCCGGGTCATGAGCCAGGTTGCCCGCCTCGAGGCTCACCGCAAGCCCATAGGCCTGGAAGGTGGCAAGGATCAGGGTGAAGTAGCGGGTATACTGGTTGAGCTTGCGACGCCCCTGCTCACCTTCCTTCTTCAGCTGTTCGAGCTGGGGGACCATCGAAGCCATCAACTGGATGATGATCGAGGCCGAGATGTAGGGCATGATGCCGAGGGCGAAGATCCCCATCCGGCCGATCGCGCCGCCGGTGAACATGTTGAGGATGCCGCCGATCCCGGCCTGCGCCTGCTCGACGAAATCCCTGAGCGCCTGGGCGTCGATCCCCGGCACCGGTATGTAGGTGCCAAGACGATAGACGATGAGAAGGCCGAGCGCATACCAGATGCGCTGGCGCAGCTCCTTGGCCTTGCCGAAGGCGCTCCAGCTGATGTTGCTGGCCATCTGTTCGGCTGCTGATGCCATGCCTGTCCCTTTCACCGAAGAGCGCCGCGAGGCCAGATCATGGTCTCGCGGCGCGGGAAACCGTGAAGTTTCTAGGCGGCCATGGGGCCGGCCTCAAGCCCTATTCCGCAGCCGCGTTGCGGGGGGCGGCTTTCAGCTTGACCGACCCGCCCGCCTTCTCGACGGCGGCAATCGCCGCTTTCGATGCGCCGGTGACCTCGAGATCGACCTTTGCCGAAATCTCGCCCTTGGCAAGAAGCCGCACACCATCGCGGATCCGGCTCACGAGCCCTGCCGCCTGGAGCGCTGCCTCGTCGATCGGCTTCGACGCGTCGAGCTTGCCCGCATCGATGAACTTCTGCAGCATGCCGACATTGACGACGGCGTAATGCTTGCGGTTGATGTTGTTGAAGCCGCGCTTCGGCAGCCGCTGATAGAGCGGCATCTGCCCGCCTTCGAAGCCGTTCAGGGCCACGCCCGAACGCGACTTCTGGCCCTTGATGCCGCGACCGGCAGTCTTGCCCTTGCCCGAGCCCGGTCCGCGGGCCTTGCGGCGCTTGGGCTTGACGGCGCCGGGCCTGTCTCTGAGTTCGTTGAGTTTCATGTCGCTTCTCCTGTTGCCGGACATCTCCCGCGAAGCGACGCGCGGGAAAGCCTCGGCCTGATTGCTGAAGGGTTCGTGAGCCCGCCCCGCGGGCACAAACCGTCAGTCCCGCTCCTCGATGATCTTCACGAGGTGGGGGATCTTGTTGATCATCCCGCGGATCGCCGGCGTATCCTCGAGCTCGCGGGTGCGGTTCATCTTGTTGAGACCGAGCCCGATGAGGATCTGGCGCTGCACCTTGGGGCGGCGGATCGGCGATGCGATCTGCTTGACGACGATGGTCCTGGCCATGATCAAGCCTCCGCGCTTTCAGGGGCGGCTTCCGCCTTGGCAGGCGCCGCCGCATTGTCGTTCTTCGGCAGGATCTCGGAGACCTTCTTGCCGCGGCGCTGAGCCACGCGACGCGGGCTCGACTGCTTCCTGAGCCCGTCGAAGGTCGCCCGGATCATGTTGTAGGGGTTCTGGGAGCCGAGCGACTTGGCCACGACATCCTGCACGCCCAGCATCTCGAACACGGCGCGCATCGGACCGCCGGCGATGATCCCGGTACCGGCCGGGGCCGTCCGCATCAGCACCTTGCCGGCTCCGTGATGACCCTCGATGTCATGATGGAGGGTGCGCCCTTCCTTGAGCGGCACGCGGATCATGTTGCGCTTGGCCTGCTCGGTGGCCTTGCGGATAGCCTCGGGCACCTCCTTGGCCTTGCCCTTGCCGAAGCCGACACGGCCGCGCTGATCACCGACGACCACGAGGGCCGCAAAACCGAAGCGCTTGCCGCCCTTCACCGTCTTCGAGACGCGGTTGATCGCGACCAGACGATCAGCGAATTCCGGCGCCTCGTCACGGTTCCGACGCTTGTCTTCTCTCGCCATTTATTCGCTCCTCAGAATTTCAGGCCGCCTTCGCGCGCCGCGTCGGCAAGGGCCTTGACCTTGCCGTGATACAACCGACCGCCCCGGTCGAAATAGACGGCCTCGACACCGGCCGCCTTCGCGCGTTCGGCGATGAGCTCGCCGATCTTGCGGGCCGCCTCGATGTTGTTCTTGCCGGCAAGACCGAGGTCCTTCTCGAGGGTCGAGGCCGCCGCCAGGGTGACGCCGCGCGTGTCGTCGATCACCTGGGCGTAGAAGTTCTTGTTCGACCGATGAATGCTCAGCCGCGGACGGCCGCCGGCTCGCCGCTTGAGCTTGCTCCGCACGCGCAGGCGGCGCTTGAGGAACAGTTCCCTTTTCGTGTTCGCCATCTCTGCCGTCCTTACTTCTTCTTGCCTTCCTTGCGGAAGATGTACTCGCCCTTGTAGCGGATTCCCTTGCCCTTGTAGGGCTCGGGCGGCCGCCAGCCGCGGATCTCGGCCGCAACCTGGCCGACCCGCTGCTCGTTGATGCCCTCGATGACAATCTCCGTCGGTTTCGGCACGGTGATCGTCACGTCGGACGGGACCGGATATTCGACATCGTGGCTGTAGCCGAGCTGGAGCTTGAGGGTGTTGCCCTGAAGCTGCGCCCGGTAGCCGACGCCCTGAATCTCGAGCTCCTTGCGGAAGCCTTCCGTCACGCCCTTCACGCAGTTGGCGATCTGGGTGCGGCTCATGCCCCATTGCTGACGGGCACGCTTCGAGTTCGAACGCGGACGCACGGTGACGACATTGCCGTCCACCACGATCTCGACATCATCGGTCGCGGTAAAGTTCCGCACCCCCTTGGGGCCCTTCACCTCGATCGTCTGCCCCGAGACGGTGGCCGTCACGCCACCGGGCAGTTCGACGGGTTTCTTGCCGATACGAGACATTGCCGGCCCCTCCTCAGAAAATCGTGCAGAGCACTTCGCCGCCGACATTGGCAGCGCGCGCCTGCGCATCCGACATCACACCCTTGGGCGTGGAGACGATGGCAACGCCAAGCCCCTGGCGCACCTGCGGCAGCTCGGCCACCCCGGCATAAACCCGGCGGCCCGGCTTCGAGACGCGCTTGATCTCGCGAATGGCCGGTTCGCCATCGGCATATTTCAGGGCGATCTCGAGTTCGGGCAGGCCGCGCTCGTCCTGCACCTTCTCGTAGCCACGGATGTAGCCCTCGCGCTCGAGCACGTCGAGCACCCATTCGCGCAGCCGCGAAGCGGGCGTGCGCACGGTGGACTTGCCCCGCATCTGCGCATTGCGGATGCGGGTCAGCATATCGCCGAGCGGATCGTTGAACGACATTTCCTGCCCTCCTTACCAGCTCGACTTGGTGACGCCCGGGATCTGCCCCGAGGAACCGAGTTCCCGAAGCGCGATCCGCGAGATCTTGAACTTGCGATAGTAGGCGCGCGGCCGCCCCGTAAGCTGGCAGCGGTTGCGCAGCCGGGTGGGCGAGGAATTGCGCGGCAGCTTGGCCAGCTTCAGCCGGGCCTTGAAGCGCTCCTCCATCGGCAGCTCGGTGTTGTTGGCGATCGCCTTGAGCGCCTCGCGCTTGGCGGCGTAGCGCTTGACCAGCCGCTGGCGCTTCTTCTCGCGCTCGATCATTGCTTTCTTGGCCATGTGTGTCTCCTCCGCGCTCAGCTCTTGAACGGCATGTTGAAATGCCGCAGCAGCGCTCGCGCCTCGTCATCCGACTTGGCGGTGGTGTTGATGATGATGTCCATGCCCCACACGTCGTCCACCTCGTCATAATTGATCTCGGGGAAGACGATGTGCTCCTTGATGCCCATGGCGAAATTGCCGCGGCCATCGAAGGATTTGGGGTTGAGACCGCGGAAGTCGCGCACGCGCGGCAGGGCGATGGTGATCAGCCGGTCGAGAAAGTCATACATGCGATCCCCCCGCAGGGTGACCTTGACGCCGATCGGCATTCCTTCGCGCAGGCGGAAGCCGGCGATCGACTTCTTGGCCCGGGTGATGACCGGCTTCTGCCCGGCAATCTTGGCCAGGTCACGCTCGGCGGTGCGGATCTTCTTCGAATCGCGCACGGCTTCCCCGATGCCCATGTTGATCACGATCTTCTCGAGCTTCGGGATCTCCATGTCGTTCCTGTAGCCGAACTCCTCCTTCAGAGCCGGGCGGATCTTTTCCCGGTAGAGGCTCTTCAGGCGCGGCGTGTAGCTAGCGGCATCAAGCATCGATCACAGCTCCCGATTTCTTGGCATAGCGGACCTTCTTGCCGCCCTCGATGCGGAAGCCGACGCGAGTCGGACCGCCCTCCTTCGGATCGACGAGAGCGAGATTGCTGAGGTCGATCGGCATCTCCTTCGGCACGCGCCCGCCGGGGCTGTCCGGCGTCTGGCGCTGGTGCCGGATGGCGATGTTGACGCCCTGCACGATCGCCTTGTTCTCCTTCGGCATGACCTTGAGGATCTCGCCTTCCTTGCCCTTGTCCTTGCCGGTAAGCACGATCACCCGGTCGCCTTTGCGAAGCTTCTGAGCCATCAGAGTACCTCCGGGGCAAGCGAGACGATCTTCATGAAGTTCTTCTGCCGCAGCTCGCGCGCGACCGGGCCGAAGATCCGGGTGCCGATCGGCTCGAGATTGTTGTTGAGAAGAACGGCGGCATTGCCGTCGAAACGGATGGCGGTGCCATCCTCACGGCGCACTTCCTTGGCGGTGCGGACGACGACGGCCTTGCGCACATCGCCCTTTTTCACCCGCCCGCGCGGAATCGCCTCCTTCACGGAGACGACGATGATGTCGCCGACCGACGCGTATTTGCGCTTCGAGCCGCCCAGCACCTTGATGCACTGCACGCGCTTGGCGCCGGAATTGTCGGCAACATCCAGATTGGTCTGCATCTGGATCATGGCGGTTTCTCCCGACCTTTGGGGACCACGGCCGCCGCCGGGCCCCAGGGTTTCGTTCAAACCGGAAAATGGATCAGGCGTCGATGCCTTCGATCACTTCCCAGCGCTTGGTCTTCGAGATCGGAGCGCATTCGCGGATGCGAACCACGTCACCGACCTTGAAACGGTTTTCCGGGTCGTGGGCCCGGTATTTCTTGGTCTTGCGAACCGTCTTCCGGAGAATCGGATGGGTGAAGCGGCGCTCGACCAGCACCGTCACGGTCTGGTCATTCTTGTCGCTGACCACGGTGCCCTGCAGAATTCGTTTCGGCATCTCGCGCCCCTCTTATTCGGCGGCCGCTTCAGCGGCCCTCTTCTTCTCGTTCATCACGGTCAGAACACGGGCGATGTCGCGCCGCACCTGGCGGATACGCGCCGTGTTCTCCAGCTGACCGCTCGCCTGCTGGAAGCGCAGGTTGAACGCTTCCTTCTTCAGCCTGACGAGCTCCTCACGCAGCTGGTCGGTCGTCTTGTCTCTCAGTTCAGCAGCGTTCATCGCCACTCATCCTTCCATCAGAAGTCGCCGGACACCCCGGCCCTCCGCGCTGGGCCGGCCGGGACGCCGACGCTTTTCCAACAAAAAGCCCCAACCCCCGCGGATCGTGCTTCCTGCGGGGGGTGGCGCTTACCAGTCCTCGCGCTTGACGAAGCGGGTCTTCACCGGCAGCTTCATCGCGGCGAGGCGGAGAGCCTCCTGTGCCACAGATTCGGGCACGCCGTCAATCTCGAACATGATCCGCCCGGGCTTGACGCGCGCGGCCCAGTATTCCACCGAGCCCTTGCCCTTGCCCATGCGGACCTCGGTCGGCTTCTTGGTCACCGGCACATCCGGGAAGATGCGGATCCACACCCGCCCCTGGCGCTTCATGTGCCGGGTCATGGCGCGCCGCGCAGCCTCGATCTGCCGGGCGGTGATGCGTTCGGGCGTGACCGCCTTCAGCCCGTAGGAGCCGAAGTTGAGCTCTGTGCCGCCCTTGGCCTTGCCATGGATCCGGCCCTTGAACTGCTTGCGGTATTTCGTGCGTTTGGGTTGAAGCATCTGTCTTCTCCCTCAGGCGCTCAGCGACGAGGACGCGGGCGAGAGGCCCCGCCTTCGTTGAGCTGCTGGCGGCGACGGTCATGGGCCGTCGGATCGTGCTCCATGATGTCGCCCTTGTAGATCCACACCTTCACGCCGATGATGCCGTAGGGCGTCTTGGCCTCGGCGCGGGCGAAGTCGATGTCGGCACGCAGGGTGTGCAGCGGCACGCGGCCTTCGCGATACCACTCGGTGCGGGCGATCTCGGCGCCACCAAGCCGGCCGGCGACATTGACGCGGATGCCGAGCGCGCCCATGCGCATGGCATTCTGCACCGCGCGCTTCATCGCCCGGCGGAACGAGACCCGCCGCTCCAGCTGCTGGGCAATCGATTCGGCCACGAGCTGGGCATCCACCTCGGGCTTGCGGACCTCGACGATGTTGAGATGCAGTTCGCTGTCCGTCAGCTTCGAGAGCTCCTTGCGCAGCTTCTCGATGTCCGCGCCCTTCTTGCCGATGATGATGCCCGGCCGCGCGGCCTGGATCGTCACGCGGCACTTCTTGTGCGGCCGCTCGATGATGACGCGGCTGATGCCGGCCTGCTTGGCCTTATTGCGGATGTGCTCCTTGATCTTGAGATCCTCGAGGAGCAGATCGCCGAATTCGTTCTTGTCGGCATACCAGCGGCTGTCCCAGGTGCGG
>WFPA01000029.1 GCA_015487815.1 Albidovulum sp. | reverse complement strand
TTCCTGACCCGGCTGATCTGGCAGGACGAGCATCGCGCGGCACGGCTCATTCTCCTCGGCTCGATCCTCTGGGCCATCGCGATGAGCGGGGGGGTCTGGGTGATCGTCCTGTCGGGCGAGGAGCAGATGCTGTTTCTCGCCATCACCTTCCTGATCTCGGCGGCAATCAACAGCCAGCTCGTGGGTGTGCTTTTCCCCAGGGCCCTGCGGGCGATGATGGGGGTCTTCCTGATCGCGGGCCTGACGATCTTCGGCTATGAACTCCATGAGCTGCGTCAGGGTGATGGGCTGCAGGCAGATCAGTTCGAGCTCTTCGCCCTTTCGACAGGCATCCTGACCATAACCCTGTGGGGGCTCTTCCGGCGGCTCGAGATGCAGAACCGGCGCCGCCATGCGGCGGAACGCGACCTGGTTCTGGCCAATATCCGCCGACTCGAGGTCAATCAGAGATTGCGCGAATCGCGCGAGGCGCTGCGTCAGCGCGAGAGAGAGGCCCTGCGCCTGGCCGAGGAGGCCAAGGCGGCCAGCCGCGCCAAGTCGGAGTTCCTTGCCACCATGAGTCATGAGATCCGTACGCCCATGAACGGCGTGCTTGGCGTGGCCGAGCTGCTGCGCGATACGGAGCTTACCTCCGAGCAGGCCGATCTTCTCGAGACCATCGAGCGGTCGGGACAGGCACTTCTGTCGATCATCAACGACATTCTCGATTTCTCGAAGATCGAGGCCGGCAAGATGCAGATTGCGCATCGCCCCTTCAGGCCGGCGGCGCTGGTTGCCGATCTGGAGAGGATCGTTGCGCCCCTGGCGCGGCAGAAGGGCCTGTCCTTCGAGGCCCGTTACGACGGGCCCGCCGTGATTCTGCTTGGCGACGAGGGACGGATCCGCCAGATCCTCGTCAATCTTCTCGGAAATGCCGTCAAGTTCACAGAAGCCGGCAAGGTCGCCTTCCGGCTGAAGGTCACACCTCTGGCGGGCAACAGGATGCGCCTTTTCGCCGAAGTCGAGGACAGTGGCGAGGGTATCTCGAAGGACGATCTCGCCCGTATCTTCGCTCCCTTCGAGCAAGCGGACAGCCGGCTGTCGCGCCGCCATGGGGGCACGGGGCTCGGCCTTGCCATTTCACGTCGTCTTGCAGAGGCCATGGGAGGCGCGTTCACGGCCCGCTCCGAACGGGGCAGGGGAAGCGTGTTCATGCTGTCGCTCGAGCTCGACAAGGCGGAAGATGCCCCCGAGAGCGATCGCGCAGCCAGGGAGGAATCTACCGGACCGCCGGAACTTGCCGGCCGCACGATCCTTGTTGCCGAGGACAACCGGACCAACCGCATGTTGCTGCGCCGCTTCCTCGAGCCAACGGGGGCTCAGATACTGGAAGCGGCCGATGGCCGGGCCGCCACGGCGTTGTGGAAAGAGAAAAAACCCGATCTCGTCGTCATGGACGTGTCGATGCCGGGCATGACCGGACTTGAGGCCACGCGGGAGATTCGCCGGACGGAAGCGGAGACGGGCCGCAATCCGGTGCCGATCCTCGCCCTGACGGCCAACGCCTTCGAGGAGGATCGGGATAGCTGCCTCGCCGCCGGCATGAACGGCTTTCTGTCGAAACCGGTCAAGCGGCGCGATCTCTGGCAGGAATTGCGGAAGATGCTCGATCCTCCCCTCTGAGATGCCCGGCCCGATGCTGCAGTGCCCCGTCTGTCGGCTTTCGATGGGCTGGCCGCTCCGCCGCAGCTGGTCCTTTCCGGTTGCCCGTGCCGACACGTGGAGAAGCTGCTGCCGGCGCTCCCCGCTTGCGCTGCCGGTTCTCTTCCACGCGCAAAAGGCAGGCAGCCCCGGTCTGCCTTTCCGTCAGCCGACGAACATGGGACGGCATCGTCCATGACCGGCGACCGGTTTTCCCGGACGGGCAGTGCTGCCCTGTGCCCGGTTCCATCGATGAGTTTCGCCACGAACCGGCGCCGCCCCGTCTTTCGGCAGCGCGCGGGGAAGCCGGAATGACATGGATGCATGAGCGGTGCGGTCGCGTCGGGCCGCCATCCGTTCCTCAGCCGGTCGTGCTCGGACCACCATCCTCGGCGTCGCGCCCTTCGAGCAGGTTCTGGAAGCGCTCGAAGAAGGCGTCCGCCATCTTGCGGGCGAAGCCGCCGATGATGCGGCCGCCCAGCTGGGCAAGCTTGCCGCCCACGCGGGCATCGACCGTATAGCTCAGACGAGTGCCCTCGGGAACATCCTCGAGCCGGACATCCGCGCTGCCTTTCGCGAAGCCGGCCACGCCCCCCTTGCCCTCGCCCACGAGGCGGTAGCTCTCGGCAGGAACCACATCCTCGAGCCGCACAACGCCCCTGAAGGTCGCCTTCACCGGTCCGACCTTCTGGGTGACCGTTGCCGTGAACCCTTCCGCCGGGGAGCCTTCCATCTTCTGGCAGCCGGGAATGGCCCGGCAAAGCAGCTCGGGGTCATTGAGCGCTTCCCAGACCGTCTGACGATCGGCATTGATGATGCGTTCACCCTTGATTTCCATCAGCTCCTCCCTGTTGTCCGCATGAAACGGGAACGCCGCCCGGGTTTCAACCCATGCGGCCTTCTTCGGGGGCGGGTGAGTGGGCCTGCCGGAAAGCGGTTTCCCGGACGGATCTGCGGCAGCACGGACGGAGCGTGGCAACATCGGCGTGCCCCGGCCGATTCTCTGGAGCATCAGCCGCTCATGCGACTTGCAGCGCGCCCGCCGCCCGCTCGCCCGTGGCCGGAGCGGCAGCCGATAGGCCAGACCCGATCATCCAGGACCCGATCTTCAGGGCCCAATCGGCCGGATCCGGTTGCCCCTATCGGCCGGAACAGGCCGGCTGCCGCTGTTCACACCCCGCCGACGCCCCCATCGGCATCACGTGCAAGTGCCCGGATGGTGGGATGGGGGCATTCAGACTTCCTGTCCGGGGCGCGATGAACACCTTTCCACCTTGCCGGCTTGCCGGGTGCGCCGCGGACTTCAGGGGCGAAGCAGATCGGGGCCCTGCACGGCAGGGCCTTCCGCGGCCGGCTTCGAGACCCGGCCATGGCCGTGGCGGCATCCGAATTCCGTCTCGTTGCCGCGACCATGCCGGCAGCGACCCCAGACCCTCCAGCTCCTCTTCGAAAACCTCTTCCCGAGCCTGTCGCGCAATCGGTTCCGTATCATGCGGCATTGAAGGCATGGCGGGATTCATCTTCGGTGCAGAGAGCGCACGCAAGGCCTGCCGCCGGCCAAAGGTCATTGCATGTTCTCGCTGCCACCGTCCGGCGCAGCCCCTTGAGCCTTGAGAATGCCATTCCGATGGGGGCCGGATCGGGGCTGTACGGGGGCAGCTCACCCATGCGCGGGCCCGCTATCTGGCGGAAAACCGTGATCGGAGACGGCATCGGGCCTTCTCGAGCCGGAGCACCTCGGGAATCCACATCAACCGAAAAGCCGGAACCATTCTACAAATGCAACTCCCCTCCATCGTCGTGTGGATGTTCCGGCGCGCCCGCTCTTCGATCGGACCTGGGCCCGCTTCATCGGCCCGCAGGGCGATGGCGTATTCGCCATGGCGTGAGCGCCTGTCGGGTCATGTCCGTCAAGACGGCGCAAATTCCCGGATGGTCCGGGGGCATGAGCAGGCGGCTTGAGTTGGCATGCCGGGAATGGGCGGTCTTCTCGTGGTCGATCCGGGCGAAGGCACGGAAATGCCACCATGTGCGTTGAGGCGGCGGCTGTGGCGGTTCCGGCTGCCGGTCGGGGGGCGGGTCACCCGCAGATCACGCCATCCGCCAATTCCCACAAAGCTCCGACATTGCCGCCCGGCCGGAAACGGGGCTGCCCGGAGGCACCGGCGGCATGAACGGCCCTCTCCCGTGAACCGGGCCTATGAATCGTCAGCCCGCGCCCGGATCTCCACCAGCTGCGATCCCTCGATCCGGCGATAGAAGCAGCTGCGCCGTCCGGTATGGCAGGCCGGTCCGCTCTGGCGCACGAGGCATAGGAGGGTGTCGCCATCGCAATCGACCCGCAGTTCGACCAGCTCCTGAATGTTGCCCGAACTCTCTCCCTTGACCCAGTAGGATTGTCGCGAGCGCGACCAGTAGGTCACCCGGCCGGTCGCAAGCGTGCGTTTCACGGCCTCGGCATCCATCCAGGCAAGCATCAGCACCTCGCCCGTCTCCGCGTCCTGGGCGATTGCGGGAAGCAGGCCGTCGGCATTGAAATTCAGCATTTCAGGCTCGAAGGGCCACGGTCCGCGACCGGGCATCTCGTCAACGATCTGCCGGGCCGGCTCCTTCGGCTCGGGGTGCCGGGCGTGAGCCGGGGAACCATCCGGGGCGCGCGTCATCATGCTCTCCTTTTCAAGGTGTGGCGAAACTCTTAAGTAATGATGAAGACCGATGGGGGAAACCGCCATGAACGCCGATTCCGATCTCTTCAAGCTCTATTCGCGGCGCATTCTGGCTCTGGCCGCGGAGATTCCCCATACCGAGCCCATCGAGGCACCCGAGGCGACGGCGCGCCGACGCTCGCCCCTGTGCGGCTCGACGGTGTCGGTCGCCCTGTGTCTCGACGAGAAAGGGCGGATCTCCGCCTTTTCCCAGGACGTGAAGGCCTGTGCGCTGGGGCAGGCGGCAGCCTCCGTGGTCGGGAGGAACGTCCTCGGGCGCGACCGTGACGAGATCGCCCGAGCACGAGATGCTCTCCGGGCGATGCTCAAGGAAGACGGCCCGCCACCCGCCGCCCCGTTCGACGAGCTCGAAGTGCTGCAACCCGCGCGAGCCTACCCCAACCGCCACGCCTCGATCATGCTGGCGCTGGAAGCGACGCTCGAGGCCTTCGACCAGGCGCTTGCACGGCGGGAAACGGCGTCCATGGCAGGTGGGGCGGTGCCCCGATCCTGATCTGTCCGCCCCTGCTCTGCCCGCCCCTGCAATGCTCCGTCCCGAGCTTCCGGCTCCGAGCTGGCCCGGGCCGAGCTGCCGTTGCGGTCTGCCCGGTCGGTGCGGCGGGGCCGTCTGCCGCGGAGGGAGGCCGCGCGCCGCCGGGCATTTCTCTCGTATCCGTCGACCTTCCGGCAAGGTCTGGTTGAGGCCGATTCACGCACCGGATCAGCCCACCGGCGGCTTCGCCATCACCCACCGGCGGCTTCGCCATCACCCCTTCTTTCATCGGTGCCGTCAGCGCCTGCGGACGCCTTCTCTCCGTCGGCGCCGTTCCGTGCCTCGCCGGCATCGGCGATACGGGCCACGGAGACAACCTCCTCGCCAGTGCGGGCATCGAAGACCTTGACGCCCCCGGCACTGCGGGAACGGAAGGGGATATCGGCCACGGGAATGCGGATCGACTGGCCGGTATTCGTGACCAGCATGACCTGATCGTCCGCCTCGACCGGGGAGGCTGCCACGATCGGGCCGCCGCGAAGCGCCTTGTCGATGGCCTGAACCCCCTGCCCGCCGCGACCGCGCACCGGGTAGTCGTGGGAGGAGGTGATCTTGCCCAGCCCCTTGCGGGTGACGGTCAGGATCAGCTCTTCGGCCGCCGACATCTCGGCATAGCGCTCCGGCGGGAGGGCGACCTCGCCCGCATGAACCGGGCCGTGATCCACCTCGCCGGCTATGCGGACGCTTTCGGTCGAATTCCGGGAGACAGGCGCGCCGATGCCCCTTTCCGCCACGGCATCTTCATCCGAGCCGGACTTCGGGGCGGGGGTGCCTTCATCTTCAGCGGTGGCGGTGCCCTCGCTCCCGTCCGCTTCCTCCTCGCCGATCTGCCCTCCCACGGCGCGGCGCAGCTTGAGGAAGGCAGCGCGTTCTTCGGGCGTGGCCTCGAAATGCCGCAGCACCGCCATCGAGACGACCTCGTCGCCATTGCCGAGACGGATGCCGCGCACGCCGGTCGATTCGCGGCCCTTGAAGATCCGCACATCGGTCACCGGGAAGCGGATCGCCTTGCCGAGCGCGGTGACGAGGAGCATGTCGTGCGTCTCGTCGGCGATGGCGGCGTTGACCAGCCGCACCCCTTCGGGCAGGCGCATGGCGATCTTGCCCGAGGCGCGCACATTGACGAAATCGGACAGCCGGTTGCGCCGCACATCGCCGGCCGAGGTGGCGAAGACGATCTCGAGCGCATCCCATTTCTCCTCCGGCACATCCACCGGCATCACCGCCGCGATACCCACCCCGGGCTCGATCGGCAGGATGTTGACCAGCGCCTTGCCGCGGGCGTTTCGGCCCGCCTGAGGCAGCCGCCAGGTCTTCAGCTTGTAGACCATGCCGTCGGTGGTGAAAAACAGGAGCGGCGTGTGGGTGTTGGCCACGAACAGGCGGGTGACGACGTCGTCCTCCTTGGTGTTCATGCCCTGAAGACCGCGCCCGCCGCGGCGCTGGGCACGGTATTCGTCGAGCGGGGTGCGCTTGATGTAGCCGCCCTGGGTGACCGTGACGACCATGTCCTCGCGCTCGATCAGGTCCTCATCCTCCAGATCGGCGACATGTTCGACGATCTCGGAGCGCCGCGGCACCGCAAAGGCGGCGCGCACTGCGCGCAGCTCGTCGGCGATGATGGCGAGGATGCGCTCGCGCGAGCGCAGGATGTCGAGATAGTCGCGGATCTTCGCCGCCAGATCCTGCAGCTCGTCCGTGACTTCCCGCACTCCCATCGCCGTGAGTCGCTGGAGCCGCAGATCGAGGATCGCCCGCGCCTGCGATTCGGAGAGGTTGTAGGTGCCGTCCTCGTTGACCCGGTGGGTCGGGTCGTCGATCAGCCGGATGTAGTCGGCGATATCGGCCGCGGGCCAGGCCCGTTCCATCAGCCGCCGCCGGGCCTCGGCCGGGTCGGCCGAACTGCGGATGGTGGCCACCACCTCGTCCACGTTGGAGACGGCGACGGCAAGCCCGCACAGAAGATGCGCCCGCTCGCGGGCCTTGCGCAGCAGGAAAGCGGTGCGCCGCGCGACCACCTCCTCGCGGAAGTCAAGGAAATACTTGAGGAAATGGCGCAGCGTGAGCTGCTCGGGCCGCCCGGCGTTGAGTGCCAGCATGTTGGCGCCGAAGCTCACCTGCATCGGGGTGAAGCGGTAGAGCTGGTTCAGGACGACCTCGGGGGTGGCGTCGCGCCTGAGCTCGATCACCACCCGCACACCGATGCGGTCGCTCTCGTCCTGCACATGGGCAATGCCCTCGATGCGCTTCTCGCGCGCCGCCTCGGCGATCTTCTCCACGAGGGCCGACTTGTTCACCTGATAGGGGATCTCGTCGATGACGATGGCGTGGCGGTCCTTGCGGATCTCCTCGACATGGGTCTTCGCCCGGATGATGATCGAGCCGCGCCCCTCGGTATAGGCCCGCTTCGCACCGCTGCGGCCAAGGATGATGCCCCCCGTCGGGAAATCGGGCGCCGGGATCCACTGCATCAGCTCCTCGGAAGTGAGGTCGGGGTTGTCGATCAGGGCCAGGGTGGCGTCGATCACCTCGCCGAGATTGTGCGGCGGAATGTTGGTGGCCATGCCGACGGCGATGCCGCCCGCCCCGTTGACCAGCATGTTGGGAAAGCGGGCCGGCAGGACCACGGGCTCCATGTCCTTGCCGTCGTAATTGGGCTGGAAATCGACCGTGTCCTTGTCGATGTCCTCGAGAAGGGCGTTCGCCGCCCCGGCGAGCCGCACCTCGGTGTAGCGCATGGCGGCGGGGCTGTCGCCGTCGAGCGAGCCGAAATTGCCCTGCCCGTCGAGAAGCGGCAGACTCATCGAGAAGGGCTGGGCCATGCGCACGAGGGCGTCATAGATCGCCGCGTCCCCGTGGGGATGGTATTTCCCCATCACGTCGCCGACGGGGCGGGCCGACTTGCGATAGGGCTTGTCCCAGGTGTTGCCGCTCTCCCACATCGCATAGAGGATCCGCCGGTGAACCGGCTTGAGCCCGTCCCTGAGATCGGGAATTGCCCGGCTCACGATCACGCTCATGGCGTAATCGAGATAGGCGGTCTTCATCTCCTCCTCGATGGAGATGGTAGGGCCGTCATGCGGGTGGGTGGCGACGCTGGACCCGTCGCCGTTTTCCTTTTGGTTTTCAGGCTCCTGCGGAGTATCCGTCACGGCTTCGTCTTTCCTGGATGAAGGGGGCCCGGAGGGGCGCGCGGCACGCTCGTCTATAGCAGAGCGCAAAGCCCGGGTGCAAACGCTTCACCCGCATCTTCGCCTCGTGACGGGCGCCCCTGGCCATGACCGGGCGAGGCTTGTCAAGCGGGGTCGGATGGGGGAGGAAGGAGGCGACGAACGTCCGGAACGGGATGGAGGAGGAGCAAGGCATGGATCTCGGCATCAGGGGAAAATGGGCCATCGTCTGCGCTTCGTCGAAGGGGCTCGGTCGCGGCTGCGCCGAGGCGCTGGCAGCCGAAGGGGTCAATCTGGTGATGAACGCCCGCACCCCCGGCCCGCTCGAGGCGGCCGCCGAGGCGATCCGCACGGCGCATGGCGTCGAGGTGATCGCCGTTGCCGCCGACATCACCACCGAGACGGGGCGTGCCGAGGTGCTTGCCGCCTGCCCCGCTCCCGACATTCTCGTCACCAATGCCGGCGGCCCGCCCCCCGGCATGTGGCACGAGTGGAGCCGCGATGATTTCATCCGCGCGATCGATGCCAACATGCTGACCCCGATCGCCCTCATGCAGGCGACAATGCCGAAGATGATCGAAAGGGGCTGGGGCCGGATCGTCAACATCACCTCCGTGTCCGTGAAGGCGCCGATCCCGGTGCTGGGGCTCTCGAATGCCGCCCGGGCGGGGCTGACCGGCTTCGTGGCCGGGGTGGCGCGGCAGGTGGCGAAGGACGGCGTCATCATCAACAATCTTCTGCCCGGCATTCACGACACCGACCGGGCGAAGGCGCTCGACGAGAACGCCGCGAAGGCCTCGGGCCAGAGCGTCGCGGAGGTGCGCCGGGCGCGCGAGGCCTCCATTCCCGCCGGGCGCTACGGCACGCCGGAGGAATTCGGCGCCATATGCGCCTTCCTCTGCTCCGCGCATGTCGGCTTCGTCGTCGGCCAGAACATCCTCGTGGATGGGGGGGCAGCCAACATCTCGATCTGAGCGGCCGCGCCGCGCCGGTCCGGCCCGGCTCTCCGGTCATGATACGGGCGATGCTCGAAGGAGACGCGTTCAGGGGGGCACCTTGAACGACGGACCGGGGCAGGCTACATCTGACGCACCATTGTTGAGTGAAACCATCGGCAATGGGCCGCGGCGGAAGGCCGGCGCGGATGCCACGAACCCGGGATCGGTTCGGAGGCTGCGGGAGAGCGAGCCGTGAGCAGGACCACCGACAGGTCGGGAGAGGGCGGAGACGCCGAAGGGGGTGCCGTCATGACTGATGACATGCGCCGTCGGCCGGCCGCGGCTTCGGCCGAAACACCGCCGTCCCATGTGCCGCCGCGGCTCGAGCTCAAGCATGTCGGCCACAGTTTCGACGGACGCAGGGTGATCGATGACGTTTCCTTCGCGCTGCATCCGGGGCAGGTCACCTGCCTGCTCGGCCCTTCGGGCTGCGGCAAGTCCACCACGCTCAGGATCGCCGCCGGTGTCGACCGCCAGGACGAGGGCGAGGTGCTGATCGACGGCAAGGTGGTGTCGGATGCGCGGGTGCACATGCCGCCCGAGAAGCGTTCGGTCGGGCTGATGTTCCAGGATTTCGCCCTCTTTCCCCATCTCGATGTCGAACGGAACATCGCCTTCGGCCTCAAGGGACCGGCGGGTGAAAAGAAGGCGCGGGTGAAGGAGCTGCTCGAGAAGGTCGATCTTCTCGGTTACGAGCACAAGTTCCCCCACGAGCTGTCGGGCGGCGAACAGCAGCGCGTGGCCCTTGCCCGGGCGCTGGCACCACGGCCCCGGGTGATGCTGATGGACGAGCCCTTCTCCGGGCTCGACATGCGGTTGCGCGACGAGGTGCGCGATGCGGCCCTCGACCTTCTCAAGGAGGAGGGAACGGCGGTGCTCCTCGTCACCCATGAGCCCGACGAGGCGATGCGCATGGCCGACGAGATCCTGCTGATGCGGGCAGGGCGGATCGTTCAGCGCGGCGCTCCCTACAACATCTACAACAACCCGGTCGATCGCGAGGCGGCGGCCTTCTTCTCCGACATCAACGTCATCCGCGGCGTGGTTCGCAATTCTCTGACAGAAACGCCCTTCGGCCAGTTCCTCGCGCCCGGCCTGCCTGACGGCACCGAGGTCGAGATCGTCATCCGCCCCCAGCATCTCAAGATGGATTTCGATCGCGGCGGCAAGGGCCCGGCTCCGACGCCGGAAGACGGGGTGCCGGCCCGCGGCATCGTCGAGCGGGCGCGTTTCATGGGTGGCCAGTCGCTGGTCGAGTTCCGCATGGAGCATGACGGCTCGAAGCTCACGGCTTCGGTGCCGGCGGTGTTCCTGCCGCCGCCGGGCACGCCGCTGTGGCTCTCCCTGCGACGCGACCGCTGCTTCGTCTTTCCCCGCGCAGCGGATGGCGCGTCGGAAATGGAAGACGGGGCAGGGGAGGGCGAAGCCGAAGGGGAGGCCACCCTGCCGCGCGCGGCCGAATGAGCGAAAGCATCTCATGCCTCATGCCGATCTTCTTTTGCCCGGATGCGCGGCGGCCTGATGCCGCTTCCCGATCTCCGGGCCGGTCGCTCGCATGAGGGAGAGGTGGCGGCGAAAGAACGCAACATGCCGCCGCCCGTTTCGGCGGGCAGGGAAGGCGGGGCGAATCATCCGCTCATCTGTGCCTTTCCGGTGTGTGGATCCGCCATCCGCCGGGTACCGGTCGGGCAGACAGGCTGCACCGGCCCGTCTTCGCGCCTCCCTCGGATGGCGAAGCCGCGGCAGCCTGCCGCCCCCTTGCGCCGGTCAGCGGAAAGTGCTTTGCGCTTCGGGTCGAAAGGCAATAAACAGCGAATGCTGCATGAACCTGTCCGGTGCGGCCGTGGCCGCCTTCTTCGGACAGGATGCATGAACCTTAGGGAGATTGAGGAATGCTCAACAATATCGGCCTGCCGGGACTTCTCCTGATTGCCATCGTCGTGCTGGTGCTCTTCGGCCGCGGCAAGATCTCCTCGCTCATGGGT
The DNA here is from genome assembly GCA_015487815.1 of Albidovulum sp. Taxonomy (GTDB): domain Bacteria; phylum Pseudomonadota; class Alphaproteobacteria; order Rhodobacterales; family Rhodobacteraceae; genus WFPA01. The sequence goes on along the minus strand of WFPA01000029.1, from coordinate 13,855 downwards.
GAGGTCGGCAAGGGGATTACCGCCTTCAAGAAGGGGGTTCAGGAGGGCAAGAAGGAGCTCGAGGAAGCCTCCGCCGAAGAGGCCAAGGACATCACGCCCAAGGTCGAGGCGGATGCCAAGGTCGCGGCCGAGGTGGAGAAGGACAAGGCCTGACGGCCTCGGCAAGGGGGCCGCGCCATGTTCGACATCGGCTGGACCGAGCTTCTTCTCATCGGGATCGTCGCCCTCATCGTCGTGGGGCCGCAGGACCTGCCCCGGCTTTTCCGCACGCTCGGAAAGGTGACGGGGCGGATTCGCGCCATGGCCTCCGAATTCCAGCGTTCGCTCGAGCAGGCGGCGGACGAGACCGGCGTCAAGGACATGGCACGTGATCTGCGGGAAAGCGCCGATCCGGGGCGCTTTGGTCTCGACGACATCAACAAGTCCGCCGACGAGCTTCTGGCCGAAGACGAGGAAGAGAACGACGCCCCCTGGACGCCGGACCCTGAAGCGCCCGGGCCCGAGGTGGCTAAGCCCGTCACACTGCCACCCGAGAAGGTCGCCGAGGCGGCTGCCGAGACGACGCCGGCCGAACCCGCCAAGGGGGAGAAGGCGGGCTGAGAGGCCCGGGCGGGGACGGGAAGACGCATCGGCTTCATCGTGTGCATCGGGCGCGGCGCCAGACGGCGAAAAGGGCGCGCATGAGTGTGGCGGTCCGGCCGGTCCTGCCGGAGAGGCGATCCGGTTCGGAACAGGGCGACACGACCGCGGGAAGGCGGGCCGCAACGGTTCAGGAAACCGCCGCGGGCACGAGAGACCGCTGCCGGCGGGCAGAAACAGCGACAGCAAACAGGATCTGAACGGCCATGGCCAACGAAACCGAGATCGAGGACGAGGTCGAGCAGAGCGCGGCGCCGCTCATCGAGCATCTGGCCGAGCTGCGCTCGCGTCTCATCAAGTCGGTGATTGCCTTCCTCATCGGCATGGTGATCGCCTTTTCCTTCTGGAACCCGATCTTCAACTTCCTGACCCAGCCGATCTGCGATGCCCTCGTCGCCCGCGGGCAGGAATGCAACCTGATCCTGATCAAGCTTCAGGAAGGCTTCTTCGTTGCCATCCGCATCTCGCTGCTCGGCGGCTTCGTGCTGGCCTTTCCCTACATCGCCTATCAGATGTGGCGCTTCGTGGCGCCGGGGCTCTATCGCAACGAAAAGCAGGCTTTCCTGCCCTTCCTGATCGCCTCGCCGATCATGTTCCTGCTCGGGGCGACCTTCGCCTTCTACGTGGTCATCCCGATGGCCTTCAACTTCTTCCTCGGCTTCCAGCAGACCGGGCTCATGCCCCAGGATGCGGCCGAAGCGGTCAAGGAGGGGGCGAAGGTGGCGAAGGGAGCGGGCGATCGCCTGGCCGAGGTTGGCATCACCTTCCAGGGCTCGGTGATGGAATACCTCAACCTCACCATCAAGTTCATCCTCGCCTTCGGGCTGACCTTTCAGCTGCCGGTGCTGCTGACGCTGATGGGCAAGGCCGGGCTCGTGACCTCCGCCGGGCTGGCTTCGGTGCGCAAATACGCCATTGTCGCCATCCTGACCCTGGCCGCGATCGTCACCCCGCCCGATGTCGTCACCCAGGTGATCCTGTTCTCGGTGGTATACGGGCTCTACGAGATTTCGATCATCCTCGTGCGCCGGGCCGAGAAGAAGCGCGAAGCGCAGCTCAGGGCCGAGGGGTTGTGGTTCGAGGATGACGAGGACGAAGACGCCGGTGCGGCGGAGACGGGCGACGATGACGGCAAGTGAGGCCCGGTTGCAGCACGGGGCGGCTCCGGGAGCCGCCCGAGAGACAGCGGCGGCGGCCGACGACCAGAGCGGCGGGGACGTGGCGGAACAGGGTGCGGCGGCTGGAGACATGAGCGCGAGCCTCGCCCGCATCGCCGCCGCCCTCGAGAGGCTGGCACCGCCGCCGGCACAGTTGCCCGATCTTGATGCCGCACCCGGCTTCGTCTGGGAGACAGGACCTGACCGGCTGGTGCCGGTCGAAAGGATCGCCCGCATCCCCCTGCGGCTGCTGCGCGGGGTGGACCGGGCGCGCGACATCCTGCTCGAGAACACCCGCCGCTTCGCCCGCGGTCTGCCGGCCAACAACGCCCTCCTGTGGGGCGCGCGGGGGATGGGCAAGTCGTCGCTCGTCAAGGCGGTGCACGGGGCGGTGATGACGGAGGTGCCGACACTGCGGATCGTCGAGATCCAGCGGGAGGATCTGCCGTCCCTCGGCCGGCTCCTCGATCTGCTGCGTCAGGCGCCCGAACGGCGTTTCATCCTCTTTTGCGACGATCTGTCCTTCGAGAAGGAGGACGTTCACTACAAGTCGCTCAAGGCGGTGCTCGACGGCGGCATCTCCGGACGGCCCGACAACGTGCTGATCTATGCCACATCGAACCGGCGCCACCTGATGCCGCGCGACATGATCGAGAACGAGCGTTCCTCGGCGATCCATCCTGCCGAGGCGGTGGAAGAGAAGGTGTCGCTGTCGGACCGTTTCGGCCTCTGGCTCGGCTTCCATCCCTGCACCCAGGACGAGTTTCTCGCCATGATCGAGGGCTATTGCCGCCATTACGGTCTCGAGATCGACCCGGAAAGGCTCCGGGCCGAAGCCATCGAATGGCAGCAGACCCGCGGCGGCCGCTCGGGCCGCGTCGCCTGGCAGTTCTTCCTCGATCTCGCGGGGCGTCACGGCATTCGCATCGACTGAGATGCGCCCCCAGACTGTGCGGAGCGGGCCCTTCCCCCAGTCTGCAACGCATTCTCCGGCTGTCCTCAATCAGCCGCCCTGCACGCGGATCCCGGCATGGCCGGGCCGGTCGGCGCCTGCGAATGGGTGGCAGTGCGGCCCGGAACGGGAAGAAGAAAGGTCCGGTGGCGAATGCCCCGGGGGATGATCGTCTTCACCGGCATCGGCCGGGAACGCGCCGGCCCCTCTTCCCTTCGATCCGGTCACGGGAGCCAGGCCCGGATCCTTGCTCCCCTGTCTTCCCTTTCCACCCTTTTGCGGACCGCCTGTCCCCCTCGCGGCAGCGCGCGCGGGCTGTCTGTGCATCGTCGGGCGCCGGGGCGGGGCGGCAGGGGGATTTCGGGTGAATCCGCGGCCGGGGTTACCCCTCCACCACCGGGTAATGGGGTTTGCCCCAGTCGGCTTCGGGGTGGTCCATCATGATGTCGATGAAGAGCGGCACGAGGCAGCCGAGGATCTCGGCCCCGTCGCGCACCTGACTGCGATTGACGGCACTGTTCCATGTCGCGCCGCCATGGATGAGCTGGTTGCGCAGCACGTAGAGCCGGTCGAACAGCATCGAGAGGATCGATGCGGTGTCCTCGCATTCCACCGCCCGCTTGAAGGCATGGGTCGCCTGGCGGTGGCGCGCCTGCCAGTCGTCATGGCCGGGAATGCCGTGCACGAACTGCCAGAAGGGATGAAAGACGTAGGGGCTCGTCATGAAGAGGCGGATCGGCCCGGCGAAGCGTTGCCAGACGGCATCATAGATCCGCCGTTCGTGGTCGAGGCTGACCAGCTGGACGAAATGGTTGCGGAAACGGGCGCGTTCCTCCTCGCTCGAGAGGTCGATGTCGGCGTAAAGCGCGTTGAAGGCGATCCAGAGGAAGAGGAAGCGGGCGTCCGGATCCTCCTCTTCGGCCTCGGCGCGGCCGACCCAGCTCAGCGCCCGGTGCACCTTGAGCCCCATCGTCTCGGGAAATCCGTCGCGCAGCCGGCGCTGCTTGTCCTTGAGCGAAGCGTGATCGAGCATGACGCATCCCGTTGCCTTCGCAGGGCAGCTTAACCGGATGCAACCCGGGATGGAAGACGCGACTCCGGCGCCATCCGCAGACGATTTCCCGTAAGCGCGCAAGACCCTCCGCTGTCGCCGGTCATGGAGTCAGATTGTCGAAAATTCACCTGGATTTTGACCGGTTGTGGCCACCTTTGTCGGTTGTTCTCATCTGGAGGTTGCTCGCCCCATCCGACCTCGCCCGAGATGGGCCGGTATCGAGGAGAGAGTGCGATGCAGTATCAGCCGCTGATCGGAAACCGCTTCCTGTATGGAGAAGAGGGCGCTGCCACCGTGGACTGGGTTGTGATCACGGCGGCGATCGTCGGTCTCGGTCTGGCTGTCTTGGGGGTGACGAGTGTCGGGCTGGATCTTCTGGTGGGGAACATCGAGGATACGCTCTCCAGCTACGCCATCACCACCAGCTTTGCGGCGGGGAGCAGCGGGAGTGCGAATGGTTCGGCAGGAGGAAGCGGCACCGGGGCCAATGCCGGGTCGGGCGCGGGAGCGGGTGGTTCGGGCACGACCACGGGAGGCGGTTCTTCTTCCGGTGGCGGTGGAGTCTCTTCGGGGAGTGGCGGTGGCGCGACCGGGGCCAATGGTGGTGGCTCCGCCGGCTCTGCCGGCTCGACCGGCGGGAGCGGCATGTCGGGGTCGGGCAATGGAGCGGCTTCCGGCAGTGGCGGGGCCGGTTCGGGCGGTGCCGCTGGCATGGGCGGCATGGGCATGGGCGGCCATGCCCGGCGAGGCGGCCGGCAGCACTGAGAGGAGACAGGCGGCCCTTGCGTCCGGTCAGGACGGCATTCCGGCCGCATCCTCCTGACGATGGGTGGCACAGGTCCTGGCGACGAGATCGGCGATGCGTTCGAGCCGGTCGGCCCGCGGGTCGGTCCGCCGCCAGATCATGCCGATGGTCCGTTCGGGTTCGGGCGGCGGCAGGCGGCTTGTGATGACGGGGGCCGCCCGCGTTTCCACCGGCACCGCCATCTCGGGCAGGAGCGTCACCCCGAAACCGGCCCCGACCATCTGCACCAGCGTCGAGAGCGAACTGGCATCGAGCGTCTCGCGCTGGGCCGCCGGCGTCAGACCACAGAAGGAAAGCGCCTGATTCCGGAAACAGTGTCCTTCCTCGAGAAGGAGAAGCCGCATTGCCGGCAATTCGTCGGCCCGCGGCACCGGTTCGTTCGCGCAACTTTCATGGCGCACGAGCAAGAAGGGTTCGCGGAAGAGCGGTCGTTCGGCGAGCCGCGCCGACGCGATCGGCAGGGCCAGGATCGCCGCATCGAGCCGCCCTTCCTCGAGTTCGGCGACGAGCATGTCGGTCCTGCTCTCGCGGACGGCAAGGTCGAGTTCGGGCAGCGCCTCCCGCAACGCGGTGACGAGGCGCGGCAGCAGATAGGGACCGATCGTGGGAATGACGCCGAGGCGCAGCCGGCCGAGAAAGCGGCGGCTGCGGGCGCGGGCCATCTCGCCGAGCTCCTCCACCTGCCGCAGGATCGCCCGGGCATGGGGCAGGAAGTCACGACCGAAATCCGTCAGCCGCACCGCGCGGCCGGTGCGTTCGAACAGGGCGGTGCCGAGCAGGGCCTCGAGTTCTCGGATCTGCACCGAGAGCGCCGGCTGGGAGATGGCGCAGGCCTCGGCCGCGCGGCCGAAATGGCCGTGGCGGGCGACAGCCTCGAAATAGCGCAGCTGCCGCAATGTCGGGGTCGGTGCAGTCATAACCTTTTCCTATCGCTTCGATCGGAAGATACAAATTCCCAATAACATGGAATCGCTCTAAGGTAACTCTGCATGGCGAAGCGGCCTCCGGCCGCCGCATGCCCCGCACGGGCGGGATGCAGATCACGGCCCCGCTCCCGAAAGGGTGAAGGCGAGGTGGAAGACGAAGGAGCAGGACAATGGACGGACAAGGCATGGGCAGCTGCCCTTATGCACATGGTGCACGCACACGGCAGGGGATGCGCGGCGTGCGCGACTGGTGGCCCGAGCAGCTCAATCTGCGCATCCTGCATCAGAATCCCCCGGCGGCTTCGCCGCTCGGCCCCGATTTCGACTACGCCAGGGCCTTTTCCGAACTCGACTACGCGGCCCTCAAGCGTGACCTTCACGCGCTGATGACCGACAGCCAGCCCTGGTGGCCGGCCGATTACGGCCATTACGGCCCCTTCTTCATCCGCATGGCCTGGCACTCGGCCGGCACCTACCGCATTGCCGACGGGCGCGGCGGCGCCTCGAGCGGCAACCAGCGCTTCGCTCCGCTCGACAGCTGGCCCGACAACGTCAATCTCGACAAGGCACGCCGGCTTCTCTGGCCGATCAAGCGCAAATACGGCAACCGCATCTCCTGGGCCGACCTGATGATCCTCGCGGGCAATGTCGCGCTCGAATCGATGGGGCTCAGGACCTTCGGTTTCGGCGGCGGGCGCGAGGATATCTGGGAGCCCGAGGAGGATGTGTTCTGGGGCGAGGAGGCCGACTGGCTCGGCGACAGCCGCCGCGACGAGCCGGGCATGCTCGACGATCCCTTCGCCGCGGTGCAGATGGGGCTGATCTATGTCAACCCCGAAGGGCCGAACGGCGAGCCCGACGTGATCGCCGCGGGGCGTGACATCCGCATCACCTTCTCGCGCATGGGCATGACCGACGAGGAAACCGTTGCCCTCGTGGCCGGCGGACATACCTTCGGCAAGTGCCACGGCGCGGCCGATCCGTCCCATCTCGGCCCCGAGCCCGAGGCTGCCCCTGTCGAACAGATGGGGCTCGGCTGGAAGAGCAGCTACGGGCAAGGCCATGGCCGCGACACCATCTCGAGCGGCATCGAGGGCCCATGGACGGCGAACCCGATCAAGTGGGACATGGGCTATTTCGACATCCTGTTCGGCTACGAGTGGCGGCTGACCAAGAGCCCCGCCGGCGCCTGGCAGTGGGAGCCGATCTCGCCCGCCGAGGAGCATCTGGCGCCGCAGGTGGACGATTCGTCGGAGAAGGTCACCACCATCATGACCACCGCCGATCTCGCCATGCGGATGGATCCGATCTACGGGCCGATCTCGCGGCGCTTCCACAAGGACCCGGAGGCCTTTGCCGACGCCTTCGCCCGGGCCTGGTTCAAGCTGACCCATCGCGACATGGGGCCGAAGAGCCGCTATCTCGGCCCCGAAGTGCCCGAGGAAGACCTGATCTGGCAGGATCCGCTGCCGCCGGTCGATCACGAGCTGATCGACGCGGACGACATCGCCGCCCTCAAGCGCGAGATCCTTGGCCTCGGCCTGCCGCTGGCCGATTTTGTCAAGACCGCCTGGGGCGCGGCCGTCACCTTCCGCAATTCCGACAAGCGCGGCGGCGCGAACGGGGCGCGCATCCGTCTCTTGCCGCAGCGCGAATGGGAGGTGAACGAGCCGCCGATGCTCGAAGGAGTGCTGTCGGCTCTCGAAGGGGTGCAGCAGCGCTTCAACGACGGTCGCAGCGACGGCAAGCGTGTCTCCCTCGCCGATCTGATCGTGCTGGCAGGCTCTGCCGCCATCGAGGAGGCGGCGCGGCGCGCAGGGCACGAGATCGAGGTGCCCTTCACTCCAGGGCGCACCGACGCCAGCCAGGAGCAGACCGACATCGAGGCCTTCGCCGTTCTCGAGCCGGTGGGTGACGGTTTCCGCAACTACGTCAGGCCCGGCTGCGGCGGCCGCGCCGAGGACATGCTGCTCGACAAGGCTCAGCTCCTCGGCCTCTCGGCGCCGGAGATGACGGTGCTCGTCGGCGGGATGCGGGCGCTTGGCGCCAACTGGGGCAACCTGCCCCATGGCGTGCTCACCGACCGGCCGGGGCAACTGACCAACGACTTCTTCCGCAACATCACGGACATGGCGCTCGAATGGCAGCCGAAGGATGCTTCGGAAACCCTGTTCGAGGGGCGTGACCGGACAACGGGCGAGACACGCTTCACGGCCACGCGTGTCGATCTCGTCTTCGGGGCCAATTCCCAGCTTCGGGCGCTTTCCGAGGTCTATGCCCAGGACGATGCCGAGCGGAAGTTCGTGGAAGATTTCGTCGCGGCATGGGCCAGGGTGATGGATGCCGACCGTTTCGAGCTGAGGCGCCCCGCCTGAGCGCGAAACGCTGCTCGGCTGGGCCGGCCCGTTCTCCCCCGGGCCGGCCCTTTCTCTTCGGCCTTTCGGGGTATTCCGTCCTTCTCCGGGACGGGCAGAGCCATGCCCGACCTCTCGGGTCCCTTGAGGGACGCTTATGCCACTGCCGGCTGCCCCCGGCCGGCCGGCCCGTTCTCGGGGCGGAGCTTCGTGCCATGCGGCATGAGCAAGACCCTGGCTGCGGGGAAGCGCTTGTCTTCCGCTCGGGTATCGCCCAGATGGAGGCGGAAGGGAGGGGCGCATGGCGACGATCCGGCAGACAGCGGGCCGGCTGATGCGGCTTTCGCTGCCGCTCATCGGCGCCCATCTCGCGCAGATGGGCATTCAGCTCGTGGATACGTTGATGCTCGGGCGCTACTCGGCCGAGGCGCTGGCGTCGGCGGTGCTCGCGACCTCGCTCTTCTTCGTCATCTTCATCGTCGGTTCGGGTTTCGCCCTCGCGGTGATGCCGCTCGTGGCAGCCGCGGAGGCGCGGGGTGATGCACGGGCGGCACGACGGCTGATGCGCATGGGGCTCGTGCTCTCGCTCCTCTACAGCCTCGCTGCGCTGCCGCTGATGTGGTTTTCCGGCGATCTTCTGGGCCGGGCCGGCCAGCCGCCCGAGATGGCGTCGGGCGCCGAGCGCTATCTGCGTGTGGCCATGTGGGGCCTCTTTCCGGCACTGGCGGTGATGGTGTTCAGAAGCACGCTCTCCGCGCTCGGCCGCACGCGCATGGTGCTGGCGGTGACTCTCGGCGCCCTCATCTTCAATGCAGCCGGCGACTGGCTGCTGATCTTCGGCCGTCTCGGCCTGCCGGAGATGGGGCTCGTCGGAGCCGCACTTGCCTCGGTGATGATGCAGATCGCCTCGGCGCTTGGGCTCGCCTTCTGGCTCGGGGCGGCGCCGGGGCTTGCCGCGCGGCGCTGGTTCGAACGGATCTGGCGGCTCGATCCGGCGATGCTGACCCATCTCTTCCGCACCGGCTGGCCGATCGGGGTGACGATGCTGGCCGAGACCGGGCTCTTCTCGGCCGCGGCGATGATGATGGGCTGGCTCGGGGCGGTGCCGCTTGCCGCCCACGGCATCGCACTGCAGCTCGCGGCGATGAGCTTCATGATCTATCTTGGTCTTGCCAACGGGGCGACGATCCTCGTGGGTGAGGCCTGGGGGCGCTGCGACCTCGCGGCGATCCGCACCACCGCCCGGGCAGCGGCGCTTCTTGCCGGCGGTTTCGCCCTGCTCGCCACGCTCGTCTTCCTGCTCTGGCCCGAGTGGCTCGTCGCCCTCTTTCTCGATCCGGCCGATCCGGCGGCGCCGGCGATCCTTGCCCTCGGCCGGCAGCTGGTGATGGTCGCCGCGCTCTTCCAGCTGGCCGACGGGGCGCAGGTGCTGATGCAGGGGCTGTTGCGGGGCATGGCCGACACCCGCGTGCCGATGGTGCTCGCGGCGCTGACCTATTGGGGTGTCGGCATGAGCGGGAGCTGGGCCTTCGGGATTGCCGGTCCCTTCGGCGGGGTCGGGGTCTGGCTCGGTCTCGTGATCGGTCTCGGTGCCGCTGCCGCCCTGCTCGGACTGCGCTTCTCGCGGCTTCTCGCCCGCACCGAGCGGACGGGAGAATGTGGCGGGTTGCCGGGCTGAGGGTGAGGCCGCGGGCGCAGGCGCTTCCGTTCCGGCACTCGAATGCCTAACCTCGTTCGGGAGAGATAGAGAAAGAGGGGGACGGAATGGCACTGGAAGACGCCGGTCGCGAGATCGACAGGGCGCTCGATCCCGAGGCCGACCGCGGCCTTGCCTTCGAGAACGCCTTTGCCGGGGTGACGAGTTTCCTGCGGCGTCGCTACGCCAAGGATCTGGCCGGAGTGGATGTCGCCGTCACCGGCATCCCCTTTGACTGCGCCACCACCAACCGGCCCGGCGCCCGCTTCGGGCCGCGGGCGATTCGCGAGGCCTCGACGCTCCAGCCCTTCGATCCGCCCTGGGGCTGGGATGTCGATCCGCTGAGCGAATTCACCATCGTCGATCATGGCGACATGGCCTTCGACTATGCCCGGCCCGCCGAGGTGCCGGCGCGGATCGAGGCCCATGCGCGGGCGATCCTCGAAAGCGGCGCCGCCCTTCTCGCCTTGGGCGGCGATCATTCTGTCACCGGGCCGCTCCTTGCCGCCCATGCCGCCCGTCACGGCCCCTTGGGGCTGATTCAGTTCGACGCCCATCCCGACACCTGGCCCGACGACGACCCGGCCCGGGTCGATCATGGCACCTTCGTCGGAAAGGCGGTGAAGGCCGGGGTGATCGACCCGACGCGCTCGGTGCAGATCGGCATCCGCACTTCCTGCCCCGACACGATGGGCATCCGCGTGATCGACGCCCGCACCGTCCATCTCAACGATCCGCTCGAGATCGCCCGCATGGTGAAGCGGGTGGTGGGAACGGGACCGGTCTATCTCAGCTTCGACATCGACGCGCTCGACCCGGCCTTCGCCCCCGGCACCGGCACGCCGGTCTGGGGCGGGCTTAGTTCGGCACAGGCGGGAATCATCCTGCGCGAGCTTGCCGGTATCCGCCTCGTGGGCATGGACGTGGTCGAGGTCGCCCCGGCCTATGACCACGCCGGCATCACCGCCATTGCTGCGGCCCATGTGGCGACCGAGCTTCTGTGCCTCTGGGCCCATTACCGCCGCTTCGGCGCCGGCTAGGGAGCTCGCGGATCTTCCGGCGGGGGATGACGCGGCTGCTTCAGCCTGCCTCGCCGTCCGCAGCCTTGGCCATGCGGCGGCTCGCGCGGTCGGCCCGGATCGCTTCGCCGATCTCGAGCGTGTAACGGGCGAGCCGATCGAGCACGTCGAGGGCGCGTTCGCGGTCCTCGATGGCGATGGCGGCATGAAGCTTGCGGTGCAGCGAGGTGATGATCGCCCGCTTGCGCTGGGTGTAGGTGATCATGTTCATCAAGGGCTGCATCGCCTCGATGGCGCTGGCGAGCTGGAAGGTCAGCACCGGATTGCCGGCCGCTTCCACGAGGGCGACATGAAAGGCCACGTCCGAAGCGCAGAAGGCCCGGTCCGACAGGGCCGGGTCCTCCTGGCGGGCGATCTCGGCCTGCATGCGCGCCAGATGTTCGCTCCTGTGTCGGGCGGCGGCAAGCGGGACGGCTGCGGCCTCGAGGGCGAAACGCGCTTCACAGGCGGTCTCGAAATCGACCGCGTTCATCGACAGGGCAAGGGTGGTGAGCGCCTGCATCTGGGCGCGGACATCGTCGAAGGACAGCTTGCGGACGAAGGCGCCCCCGGCCGCGCCGCGGCGGGTGCGGATCAGGTTCTGCGCCGCCAGCCGCTTGAGCGCCTCGCGCACCGTCGGCCGGGAGACGCCGAAGCTGGCGGCCAGCTCGGCCTCCGAAGGCAGGCGCTCTCCCTCGATCAGCCGCCCTTCGAGGATGGCGGCGCGAATCTGGTCGGCGATGGCGACGGAAAGATCACCGCATCGGCTCTGGCGCGCGGCTGCTCTGGCATCGGTCGGCTGGTCCATCGGCCCGGTAGCTCCGTTCGTGGCACGGGGTGCCATAATTGTAAGACAATAGTTGACAAGGCCCGCCGCTCTCGCGACTGTGTAGCTGCGCAGTCTATGCCAGCACACCCCGCTCGCCAAGCCGGTTGCTTGACGCACCTGGCGCCGTCGTCGGGAGGAGCGGGTCGGCATGCGGACCGCGAAGAGAGGCAAGGAGCGAGGAACAGGGATGAGTGCGAGGATCGAGGAGATACTGGCGGCCGCGCGGCGCCATGCGGAGGAGATGGTGGCCCCCAATGTCGCGGCGTGGAACGAAGCGGCCGTCTGGCCGCGGGAAGCCTCCGATGCGGCCGCCCGGGCCGGCCTTCTGGGGCTTTACGCTCCCGAGGAATGGGGCGGGCAGGGGCTGCCGCTGGCCGAGGGCATCCGGGTCTACGAGGAGCTCGGCCGGGCCGACGGCGCCTACGCTTTCGCCCTTTCGATGCACAACATCTGCACCTATGCCGTCTGCGGATTCGGCACCGACGCCTTCAGGGAGAAATGGGCGCGCGATCTCACATCGGGTCGCAAGCTGGCCAATTTCTCGCTGACCGAGCCCCAGTCGGGTTCGGATGCGGCCAACATGAGGACGCGCGCCGTCATCAACGGGGACGGCAGCTGGACCATCAACGGCAGGAAGGCCTGGGTGTCGCTCGCTGGGGAGGCCGACGTCTATCTCACCGTCGTCAAGACTTCCGATGCGCCCGGTCACAAGGACATGGCGATGATCGCCATTCCGAAGGACACGCCGGGCCTTTCCTTCGGTCCGCGCTACGAGACGCCCTCCTACAATTTCCTGCCGCTGGCCGAGATGCATCTCGACAACGTCACCGTGCCCGAGGAGAACATCATCCTGCCGGTGGGCAAGGGGCTGTCGGGAGCGCTGATGGCGATCGACATCGCCCGCGTCTCCATCGCCTCGGGCTGCTGCGGGCTGATGCAGTCGGCGCTCGACATCGCCCTGGCCTACACCTCGCGCCGCAGCATGTTCGGCGGGGTCTGCCTCGATCTCGAGGGCATCCAGTGGATGCTGGGCGAGGTGGCGACCGAGCTCGAGGCCTCGCGGCTTCTCTACCGGGCGGCGGCCGAGGCGCTGGGCACCGAGCGCGGCCCGGTGATGGCGGCCCATGCCAAGCGATTCGTGCCCGATGCCGCCCTCAAGGCCGCCACCACCTGCACCCAGGCCCTCGGCGGCTCGGGGCTGCTCGCGCCCTGGCAGCTCGACCGGCTGAGCCGTCTTGCGCAGATGCTGCGGATCGTCGATGGCACGACCGAGATCTGCCGGGTGGTGATCGGACGCGATCTGAAGCGCCGGGCTCGTGAAGTGCCGCCGGTGCCGGTGCCGAAGGGTTACGGCGAGGAATGAGACCGGCCGGCATGGCCGGTTGTGCGGGGCCGGTGACGGTTCCGGCGAGGAAGGAAACGGAAAGGACCCCGCTGCGCCGAACCCGGTTTCGCTCGGGCAGCGGGAGGCGGAAGGAGGAACGGAGATGAGTTTCAGGGCACTTGTCGTTGACAAGGACGCGGAAGGAAACGTCGCCCACAGGGTCGAGACGCTCGACGAGAGCCGGCTGCCGGCCGAGGGAGACGTGACGGTGGCGGTCGAATATTCGACGGTGAACTACAAGGACGGGCTGTGCCTCAGCCCCTCGGGCGGCGGGCTCGTCAAGACCTACCCCCATGTGCCGGGGATCGATTTCGCCGGCACAGTGATCGAGAGCGACAACCCGGCCTGGAAGCCGGGCGACAAGGTCATCCTCACCGGCTGGCGCGTCGGCGAGATCTGGTGGGGCGGCTATGCCGAGAAGGCCCGGGTCAAGGGCGAATGGCTGGTGCCCCTGCCCCAGGGCATGACCACGCGACAGGCGATGGCAATCGGCACGGCGGGCTTCACGGCCATGCTGGCGATCATGGCGCTCGAGGATCACGGCCTCGAACCGGGCAACGGGCCGGTGCTGGTGACGGGGGCGGCAGGCGGCGTCGGCTCCGTGGCCACGGCGGTGCTTGCCAACCGCGGTTACGAGGTCGCGGCCCTCACCGGGCGGCCCGAGGAGGCCGGCGACTATCTGCGTCATCTCGGCGCCAGCATCATCGTGCCGCGCGAAGAGCTGGCCGAGCCATCGAAGAAGCCGCTCGAGAAGGAAAGATGGGCCGGCTGTGTCGATGCAGTGGGCGGTACGGTGCTGGCGCGCACTCTCGCGCAGCTCAGATACGGCGCCTCGGCCGCGGCGGTCGGCCTTGCCGGCGGGGCGAAGCTCGAGACCACGGTCATCCCCTTCCTGCTGCGCGGGGTGAATCTCCTCGGCATCGATTCGGTGTTCGCGCCGATCGAGAAGCGCAAGCGGGCCTGGGAGCGGCTCCGGCAGGATCTGCCGATGGAAAAGCTCG
>WFPA01000028.1 GCA_015487815.1 Albidovulum sp. | reverse complement strand
TCAGGTTGAGAAGGATGATCCGCAAGGGCCGGATGTCCTGACGGATGGCCACCTCCTCGTCCATCACCATCACCCCCTCGCGTTCGAGGACGTGGTAGGCGGGCAGCGATGTCGGCAGCTTGATCGGCATGAAGGTCCGTTCCCGGAAATGGCGTGATGGTGCGTAGGGTGAGAAGGGCGCCGCGGCGGGCTCCGCCATGGGGCGCCGTCAGGCGGGTTTCTTAGCCTTCTCGCGATCGATGGCAAGGGCGACGAGCCGCTCGAACTCCTCGGGCGCGCCGATGCGGGCGACCTCGTCGGCCTCGACCGTCACCCCCCAGTTGCGGGCCATGGCCTCGTAGCGCGGCTGGCGGTGGGCCATGGCGCGGACATAGGCCCAGACGGCGAAATCGTCGGGATCGACCTCCTCCTCGCGCACGCCCTTCTCGGCGAGATAGTCCTGCCACAGCCGCCTGAGGAAGCCGGGCTCGTAATACATCGGCTTCGGCGCTTGGCGGAAGCGGCGGATGAGTTCCTCGACATGGTCCTCGGTGCCGCGGATCCAGACCGGCAGGTGATGGGCCGCGAGCAGGTTCATCAGCGGGTCGGCCGGGTCGAACGGGTCGATCACCTCGCAGATCGAGCCGCCGGTGTCGCAGACGAAATGATCGTAATCGTAGATCTCCTTGGCGCGGCGGATGAAATAGACCGTATCGCGCAGCGCGCCGATCTCGCCCTCGCGGTGCTGCTCCTGCCGGCGCATGTATTCGGCGAAGGGCAGGCCGCCCTTTTCGGGGTCGCCGGGCTTGCCGAGATAGGAGGACAGCGGGGCGAGGTTGTCGAAGGTGATGTTGGAGGCGATGTAGATCGAGTCCGAGCGCAGAAGGCCGGCAAGGAAGGGGTTGCGCATCGCCTCGCGCTTGAAGTTGTCGACGATGTATTCGCCCATGTAGCGCGTGCCGATGCGGTAATCGACCGAGTAGTGAAACCAGTCGCCGCCGCGCCGCAGCATCGAGGCGAGATGGGTCTTGCCGAGCCCCGACATGCCGAAGAGGAGCACCCGCTTCTGCGGGGCGTTCAGCCAGGCTTCGCCACTGTCGTAGAGCATCTGCGCCTCCTTCCTCGCCGCATGCATGGGCGCGGTCCCTCGTGAGGGTTTAGAAGGCGGGGCCGGGCCCGTCAAACCCGTGCCGACGGCTCACGGAGCGGCCCCGTCGCCCGGCTCTTCGGGCAGGAGGCCCCTTTCGGCCAGCCCCTCGAGAAGGGGGGCGAGATGGGCGCGATGGCGCTTCCAGCCGCCGACCGAACGGGCATGGATCTTCTCGCGCACCTGGGTGAAGGAGGCGGTCTGCACCGCGCGGCGGGAGCCTTCGGGCGAGAGCACCGCATCGTCCCAGGGCAGATCGAGCCGCGCCAGAAGCCGCTGCATCACCGGGGCGGGGTCGCGCACGAGCTCTTCGTAGCGCACGTTCTCGACCACCCCCGGCAGCATCTCGTGCCAATGGTTCATATGGGTGCGGTAGGCGGCATAGAATTCCGGAAATTCGCCAAGGTCATAGGCCCAGGGATGGGCGTCGGCGGTGAAATAGGCCCGCCAGTTGGAGAGGGCCACGTCGCGCGGGTCGCGCTCCATGTGGATGATGCGGGCTTTGGGGAAGAGCGCATGGATGAGGCCGATCCAGGCGAAATTGGCCGGCAGCTTGTCGATCACCCGGCCCCGCCAGCCGCGGCTGACATAGACGATGAGATCGAGATAGGCGCGGGCGAAGCTTTCGGCGTCGTCCCGCGTCCAGTCGGCCAGCGCATCGAGGGCGCGGGGGGCGTGACTGTCGATATGGGCCTGTTCGCCGGCGCCGAAGATGGCTGGGTGGTTGCTCAGCATGGTCTCGATGAGGGTGGTGCCCGAGCGGTTGAGCCCGACCACGAAGACAAGCCCGTCGCCCGCCTCTTCGCGCTTCGTGTGCGCGATCCATTCGGGGGTGATGAGCTCGCGGATGCGGGCGAAGCGGTCGGCGAGATCGGCGCTCGAATGGTCGATCTGGCGCCGCCGGGCGGCATTGGCGCGGGCGAGGGTGGCGAATTCCTTCTCCGGCTCTCCGGCTTCGCGCCAGACCTTGGCGAGGGCGAAGCCGTAATGGACGATCTCGTCCTCGCGGGCGTCGGGCGCGTCGAAGCGCTGCTGCCAGGCGCGGACCCGCGGCTCTTCGGGAGCAAGCCGGGTGATTTGCCCCCAGTCGCGGTGATATTCGGGCTTGTCCGGCTCGAGGGCGATGGCCTTTTCCATCAGCGCGCGACCTTCCTCGAGCCGGGCGAGATGGCCGTAATTCACCCCCAGAACATGGTGCAGCTCGGCATCCTGCGGCCGGAAGGGCAGGGCCTTCTCGAACCAGCGCACGGCTTCCTCCGTCATGGCGACGTCGGCATGGCACTGGCCGAGATTGACGAGAATGTCGCTGTCTTCCGGTGCCAGCGCATGGGCCTTCTCGAGCTGGCGGATGGCCGGCAGCGCCGCGCCGATCGCCCGAAGGATCGAGGCTCGGGTGTTCATGGCGTTGGCGTAGTCCGGCGCGAGGGCCAGGGCGCGGTCGGCGGCCTCGAGCCCGCCTTCGGGATCGCCGGTGGCGGCGCGGGCCTGGGCGAGGCTGTTCCAGGCCTTGGCGTCGCGCGGGCCCAGGCGGACGGCCTTCTCGAGGGCGGCGCGCGCGGCCTCGGGCCGGCCGAGGGCGAGTTCGGCGGCGCCGAGATTGGCCAGCGCCTCGGCCATGTCGGGCTGAAGCGCGAGCGCCGTGCGGAAGGCGGCGCGGCCGGCCTCGGCCTCGCCGAGCCCGGTGAGGATGATGCCGTGCAGGTTGTGAAGCCCGGCCTCGCCCGGCGCCTTGCGCAGGAGCCCTTCGGCAATCGGCCGCGCTTCGGCAAGGCGTCCGGCCCCGACCAGCGCCACCGCCCGGTCGATCTCGGCCTGCATGTCGGGGGTGGCGCGCCGCTCGAGCTTCTTCAGCGCCTTCTTCGCTCCCGCATGGCGCGGCAGGCGCGAGAGCACCGCCCGGTAGAGCCGGATCGCCTCGCCGAGTTCCCCGGCCCTGGCCGCGGCCGCAGCCGCGGCCAGCATCTCCTTCGGGCGCCGCGCGCCGCGCGCCGACGGCGTCTTGTCCCTCGCCCCCTTGCGTTCGGCCAATCCCGTTCCTCCGTCGGATTCGT
>WFPA01000027.1 GCA_015487815.1 Albidovulum sp. | reverse complement strand
GGGGCCGGAGCCGATCGGGTGATCGGAATTGATCGCGATCCGCTGGCCTTCGAGATGGCCGCGCCGCTCGTCGAGGAGTTCGGCGGGCGGCTGGAGCTCAGGGCCGGCACCTTCGGCCGTCTCGACGAGATCGCCGAAGCGGCCGGGGCCCTGCCGCTCGACGGCGTGGTGCTCGATCTCGGCGTGTCCTCGATGCAGCTCGACCGGCCCGAGCGCGGCTTCTCGTTCCGCCACGAGGGGCCGCTCGACATGCGCATGGGGCAGGAGGGGCCGAGCGCGGCCGATCTGGTTGCGACGCTATCGGAGGAGGAGCTGGCCGCCATTCTCCGTCTCTATGGCGAGGAACGGCATGCGCGCCGCATCGCCCGTGCCATCGTCGCGGCGCGCGAGCGGGAGCCGATCACCACCACCGGGCAGCTGGCCGGGATCATCGCCGCCGCCATGCCGCCCCGTCGCGGGGGCGGGCGTGAGCGCATCCATCCGGCCACCCGCAGTTTCCAGGCGCTGCGGATTGCGGTCAACGATGAGCTGGGCGAACTCGTGCGCGGCCTTGCCGCCGCCGAGCGGGCCCTGGCACCGGGCGGTATCCTCGCCGTGGTGACCTTCCATTCGCTCGAGGATCGGATCGTCAAGCGCTTCCTCAAGGAGCGGGCGCCCCGGGTGCATCGCAACCGCTATGGCGCGGTGGAAACGGCGCCCGAGGGCAGTTTCGAACTCGTGACGCGCAAGCCGGTCGAGGCCTCCGGGGCCGAGATCGCCGCCAATCCGCGCGCCCGGTCGGCCCGGCTCCGCATCGCCCGGCGCACCGGAGCGCCTGCCCGGCCGGTGGACGCTGAAGCGCTCGGTCTGCCGGCCCTGCCCGCAACGGCAGGCCGGCCCCACGGGAAGCGGGGAGAGTGAGATGCGTGTCCTGCTGCATCTTCTGGCCATTCTCGCCGTCATGGGCTTCGCCTGGTGGGCCTATGGCGAAAACTATCGCACCAGGGCCGTGCGCGAGGAGGTCGCCCGGCTCGAGAACCGGATCGCCGAAACCCGCGAGGAGATCGCCCAGCTCAGGGCCGAATGGGCCTTTCTCAACCGGCCGGAGCGGCTCCGGGCGCTGGCCGATCTCAACTTTCCCTTCCTCGGGCTCGTCTCTCCCGGGGCCGATGCCTTCGCACCGCCCTCGGTCATTCCCTTTCGCGAGGAAGAACCCGACGGCGGGGACGGGCGGCCCGAGGAACCGGTCTTCGTGGCGGGGCCGGGGCGTCCTTTCCTGATCGGTCGGCAGCTCCTGCCCGCCGGGGTGCTGTCGGGAGATGACATTTCAGGTTTGAAGGGGGAGGTCGGGCGATGAAGCATGAATCCGTCCTCACCGAGGCGCTGGCAGCACGCCGGGCCGATCCGTCACCGCTTGCCCTCTTCGGCGGTGGCGGAGATGGCGCGGCCCTGCCCGGCCATGACCGCCGCGCTCTCCTGATCGAGCGGCGCAACCGCCTGTTCGAGCTGGCGCAGGGGCGGATCGTCGTTCTCATCATCGCCTTCGTGGCGGCCTTCGCCCTGATCGGTGTCAGGATGGCGGCGATTCCGCTTCAGGCAGAGGAGGAGGGAGTCCATGACGAGCGGGGGGAAGTGCTGGTCGCCAGCCGGGCCGAGATCACCGACCGCAAGGGGCGGATCCTCGCCACCAACATCCTGACGAATGCTCTCTACGTGCAGCCGCGCAAGCTGCTCGAGCCCGAGCGCGTGGCCCGGGAGCTGGCCGCCATCTTCCCCGATCTCGATGCCGGGCGGCTGGCACGGCGTTTCGCGTCCGGCGCCCGTTTCATCTGGCTCAAGCGGCGCCTGTCACCGGTCCAGCAGCAGGCGGTCCTCGACATCGGCGATCCGGGGCTGCAATTCGCACCCCGTGAAATGCGCTTCTATCCGAACGGTGCCGTGGCGGCTCACGTGCTGGGCGGGGCCGGTTTCGGCCGCGAGGGGGTGCGGGCGGCCGAGATCGTCGGCCTGGCCGGTATCGAGAAGGCGCTCGACGGGCTTTTGTCCGACCCGGCGCGGCGGGGCGCGCCCGTGGCGCTTTCGCTCGATCTTGGCGTGCAGGCCGAAGTCGAGCGCCTCCTGGCCGACGCCATGGCGCTCTACGGGGCGAAGGGTGCGGGCGCCGTCGTCATGGAGGCGGCAACCGGCGAGATCCTGGCGCTGGCATCGCTGCCCGATTTCGACCCCAACGATCGCGCCTCGGCCGCGAAGGCCGCTCTCAAGGCCCGCCCCGGCGAGGGACCGACCTTCAACCGCCCGGTTCAGGGGCTCTACGAGCTGGGCTCGGTCTTCAAGCCCTTCGTGGCCGCCGAGGCGCTCGAGGAGGGCATCGCCACCCCCGACACCATGATCGACACGAAGGGCCCGCTCAAATGGGGCCGCTTCACCATTCGCGACTTTCACGATTACGGACCACGGCTGACGCTGACCGACGTGATCGTCAAGAGTTCCAACATCGGTGCGGCGCGGCTGGCGCAGAAGATCGGACCGGAGCGGCAGAGGGCCTTCCTCGCGCGGTTCGGCCTCTTGGAGCCGCTTTCCGTCGAACTGCCGGAAGCCGAAGGGGTGAAGCCTCTTCTTCCCGAACGCTGGAGCGAGCTTTCGGCCATGACCATTGCCTACGGGCACGGCATATCCGTCACCCAGCTGCATCTTGCCGCCGCCTATGCGGCCATCGCCAATGGCGGGCGGAAGGTGGTGCCGACGCTGGTGCACCGGCAGACGCATTCGCCGGGGCCCCGGGTGATGTCGGCCGGAACGGCCCGTGCGGTGCGGGCGATGCTGCGGGGAGTGGTCACCCGCGGCACCGCGCGGATGGCCGACGTGCCCGGCTGGCCCGTGGCCGGCAAGACCGGCACCGCCGACAAGCCGAAGCCGGGGGGCGGTTACTATGACGGAAAGACACTCGCCACATTCGCCGGTTTCTTCCCTGCCGATGACCCGCGCTACGTGATTGTCGTTTCCCTCGACGAGCCTTCGATCGAGGCCGCGGGCGAGGCGCGCCGCTCGGCGGGCTGGACGGCGGCGCCCACCGCCGGCGCCATCGTCGAGCGGATCGCCCCGCTTCTGGGGCTCTGGCCCTCGCCCGAAGGGCGTTCCCCGGCGGTCGAGTGAGGCTGATCTCGGCAGCGTCATGCCCATGACCGTCCCGAGGCTTGCCCGGGGGGGCGGCTCGGTCTAGGCAGGCGGGGCTCCGGACGACAGGAGACACCGGGACCGGAGAGATGGCAGGGGGCGTGATGGACGACGACAGCCGGACCGACCGAGCGCCGCGGCGGCAGGATGAGGCCGGATCGCGGCCCCTCTCCGACCTCGGCCTCGTGCCCGAGGGAGGGAGACCCGGCACGCCCGATGTGCCGGTCACCGGCCTTGCCCTCTCGAGTCGTGCGGTCGAACCCGGTCATCTCTTTGCCGCCCTGCCGGGCAGCACGACCCACGGTGCCCGCTTTGCCGCCGACGCCCTCGCGCGCGGGGCCGCGGCCATCCTGACCGATGCGGAGGGCGCGGCGATGATCCGGGCCGAGGGGGGTGTGCCGCCGGACCGGGCGCTGATCGTGAGCGCCGATCCGCGGCGCAATCTCGCCCATGCCGCCGCCCGCTGGTTCGCCCGTCAGCCCGGTCATGTGGTGGCGGTGACCGGCACCAACGGCAAGACCTCGGTGGCAAGCTTCACCCGTCAGCTGTGGGAGCTCGCGGGGCTCACCGCCGTAAATATCGGCACCACCGGCATCGAGGGCAGCTGGAGCGTCCCCCTTGGCCATACCACCCCCGACCCGATCACCCTGCACCGCCATCTGGCCAAAATGGCCGATGCCGGCGTCGATCTGGCAGCGATGGAAGCCTCGTCCCACGGGCTCGACCAGCGCCGGCTCGACGGGGTGCGGCTCGCGGCCGGCGCCTTCACCACCTTCTCGCAGGACCATCTCGACTATCATCGTGACTTCGACGCCTATTTCGCCGCCAAGATGCGGCTCTTCGACACGCTTCTGCCCGAGGGGTCGCAGGCGATCGTCAATCTTGATGATGCGAAGGGAGAGGATGTGGCGGCCAGGGCGCGCCGGCGGGGGCTTGATGTGGTGTCGCTCGGCCACGATCCGGCGGCCGATCTCGTCATCCTCGACCAGCGCTTCGAGGAGGACGGGCAGAAGGTCCGCTTCGCCTGGCGCGGTCGGGTGCAGATGGCGCGGCTCGGCCTTGTCGGCGGCTTTCAGGCGCTGAACGCACTCACCGCGGCGCTGCTGGCCGCGAGTGCCGGCGACATCACCGCCGAGGAAGCCTTCGCGCTGCTGCCGCGCCTCAGGACCGTGCGCGGGCGCATGGAGGAGGTGGCGCGGCGCGTCCACGGAGCGCCGATCTTCGTCGATTATGCCCACACCCCCGATGCGCTCGCGACCGCACTAGCTGCCCTGCGGCCCCATGTGATGGGCCGGCTGGTGGTGGTGTTCGGCGCCGGCGGCGACCGCGACCGGACCAAGCGGCCGCTGATGGGCCGGGCGGCGGCGGAAGGGGCGGATGTGGTCATCCTTACCGATGACAACCCGCGTTCGGAAGACCCGGCTGCGATCCGGGCCGACATTCGCGCCGGCTGCCCCGAGGCGCTGGAGATCCCCGACCGGGCCGAGGCGATCCTGAAGGCGGTGGCGCTGCTGGCGCCGGGGGATGCGCTCCTCATCGCCGGCAAGGGCCATGAAAGCGGTCAGATCGTTGGCGATGTCACCTATCCCTTCAACGATGCCGAGCAGGCCTCGCTGGCCGTGGCCGCGATCGAGGGGCGGGAGCCATGAGCGCAAGGCCGGGAACGGAGGGAGTGGGCGCGTCGCCCCTGTGGCGCTGGGACGAGCTGGTCCGCGCCGCGGGCGGCACGATCGAAGGCGAACCAGGGGGGGCGGGTGTCGGCGGGCTCTCGATCGACAGCCGTTCCATCGCGCCAGGCGAGCTCTTCATTGCGCTGAAGGACCGCCGCGACGGGCACGATTTCGTCGCCGATGCGGCTCGTGCCGGGGCGGCAGCCGCGCTTGTCTCGCACCGGCCTGAAGGGGTGCCCGGAGACTTTCCGCTGATCGTGGTCGAGGACGTGCAGGCGGCGCTCGAACGGCTCGCGGCCCGGGCCCGTGCGCGGATGCAGGGGCGGGTGATCGCGGTGACGGGCTCGGCCGGCAAGACCTCGACCAAGGAGATGCTGCGCGCCATGCTCGCCGCTTCGGGGCGGGTGCATGCTGCCGAGCGCAGCTTCAACAATCACTGGGGCGTGCCACTCACCCTCGCGCGCATGCCCGCGGACAGCGATTTCGCCATCGTCGAGATCGGCATGAACGCGCCGGGGGAGATCGCCCCTCTGGCGCGGCTCGCCCGACCCGATGTCGCCCTCGTCACCACCATCGCCCCGGCCCACATGGCGGCCTTCGCCACGCTCGAGGAGGTGGCCCGGGCCAAGGCGGAAATCTTCGCCGGCTTCGGGGGCGGCGGCAGGGCAGTGATCAATGCCGACGCGCCGGGGGCCGGCATTCTGTTGGCGGCGGCGGAGGCGGCAGGGGCCGGCATCGTCCGTTTCGCCCAGGAGGTGCCGGCCGACTGGCGGCTCGTCCGCTTGCGTCTCTCGTCGGCGGGGCTCGTCGCCGAGGCCGAGAGGGCGGGGGCGCCGCTCCTCTTCAAGCTGGCGACGCCTGCCGCGCATTTCGCCCTCAACGCCCTCGGGGCGCTGGCGGCGCTCGAGGCGGCGGGAGGCGATCTTGCCCGCGGTCTCATGGCCCTGGGGCGCTGGCAGCCGCCGGCGGGGCGCGGGCGGCTTCTCGAGGTGCCGCTCGATCCGGTCGAGCGCGAGAACACCCTCACCCTGATCGACGACGCCTACAATGCCAACCCCGCCTCGATGGCGGCGGCGCTTCGGGTTCTGGCCCGCCTCGCACCCCGGGCCGGAGGGCGGCGGATCGCCATACTGGGGGACATGCTCGAGCTGGGTGCGGAGGAGACGGCCTATCACGCCGCTCTCGCCGATCTGCCGGCGATGGCACGGCTGGACCGGGTGCACATGGTCGGGCCGCGCATGGGGGCGCTGGCCGCGGCGCTGCCGCCGGCGCGGCGGGGGCTTCATGTCGAGACGGCCGCGGCGCTGCTGCCGCAGCTCAAGGATCTCTTCCGCCCCGGTGATGTCGTGCTCGTGAAGGGGTCGAACGGCATCGGCCTTGCCCGCGTGGTTGACGCCATCGTCCATCTGGGGCAACCCGCGCGCGGCCGGTCGGGTGCCGAAGGCGTGGCCGGAGCGGGGGATGACATGAAAATGGAAACCGGCGGCAGAAGGAAGGAGCGCTGATGCTCTATTATCTTTCGCAATTCTCCGATGGTGGCGATCTCTTCAACCTCTTTCGCTACATCACCTTTCGCGCCGGTGGCGCCTTCTTCACCGCCCTTCTCATCGGCCTTCTCTTCGGCCGGCCGCTGATCGACATGCTGCGCCGGCGGCAGAAGAACGGCCAGCCGATCCGCGAGGACGGGCCGGAAGGCCATTTCGAGAAGGCCGGCACACCGACCATGGGCGGGCTGCTGATCCTCGCCGCCCTCACTACCGCCACCGTGCTCTGGGCCCGCTGGGACATCCCCCATGTCTGGCTGGTGATGTTCGTGACGGTCAGCTACGGCCTCATCGGTCTTGCCGACGATTACGCCAAGGTGTCGGCAAACTCCCACAAGGGTGTGCCGGGGCGGGTGCGCTTCGCGATCGAGCTTGTCCTGGCCGGCATCGCCGGCTGGTGGGCCGGCACGATCCACCCCGACCCCCTGGCCTGGAAGCTGGCGCTGCCGCTTCTCAAGGATGTCTACATCAACCTCGGCTGGCTCTTCATCCCCTTCTCGATGCTGGTGATCGCGGGGGCGGCAAATGCCGTCAACCTCACCGACGGGCTCGACGGGCTCGCGATCATGCCGGTGATGATCGCCGCCGCCGCGCTCGGCATCATCGCCTATGCCGTCGGCCGGGTGGACTTCTCGACCTATCTCGAAGTGCCCTATGTGCCGGGGGCGGGGGAGCTCCTGATCTTCGTGGCCGCCCTCATCGGCGGCGGGCTCGGCTTTCTGTGGTACAACGCGCCGCCCGCGGCCGTCTTCATGGGCGACACGGGCTCGCTGGCCATCGGCGGCGCCCTCGGGGCGATCGCGGTGGCGATCAAGCACGAGATCGTGCTGGCCATCGTCGGCGGGCTGTTCGTCATCGAGGCGCTTTCGGTGATGATCCAGGTCGCCTATTTCAAGCTGACCGGCCGTCGGGTGTTCCTGATGGCGCCGATCCACCATCATTTCGAGAAGAAGGGCTGGAAGGAATCGCAGATCGTCATCCGCTTCTGGATCATCGCGCTGGTGCTGGCGCTGATCGGCCTCGCGACGCTCAAGGTCCGCTGAGGCGGCGGCTCCGGCGGGCCGAACGCTTGCAGGGGACGGGGTCGGCAGTGCAGATGCAGGACGGACGGCAGGGCGCACCCGGCGGTGCCGCCGGATGAAGGACAGGCAGGGAGGGGAGCCGGCATGATCCCGGTGAAGGGCTACGAGGGCCGGAAGGTGGCAGTGCTCGGCCTCGGTCGCTCGGGGATGGCCGCCGCGCGGGCACTGGCCGCCGGGGGAGCCGAGGTCCATGTGCATGACGACAGCGATGCCGCACGCGAGGCGGCGCGTCGCGCGGGTTTTGCCCTCCTCGAGGGAGGGCGCCGGGCCGAGGACTGGCTGGGCTTTTCGCTGCTCGTCGTCTCGCCGGGCATCCCCCATCTCTACCCGGAGCCCCACCCCCTGATCGCGGCGGCGATGAGGGCGGGCGTGCCGGTGGACAACGACATCGGCCTCTTCTTCCGTTCCTGGGGCGCGGCCGACTGGGCCCGCTTCGACCGCATTCCCCGGGTGGTGGCGGTGACCGGTTCCAACGGCAAGTCCACCACCTCGGCCCTCATTCACCATGTGCTGAGGGAGAGCAGCCGACCGACCCAGCTTGGCGGCAACATCGGCGTCGGCGTTCTCGATCTCGCCCCCCCTGCCGCAGGCGAGGTGGTGGTGCTCGAACTGTCCTCCTACCAGACCGAGCTTGCGCGGGCACTCACGCCCGATATCGCCGTCTTCCTCAACCTCTCGCCCGATCACCTCGACCGGCATGGCGGCATCGGCGGCTATTTCGCTGCCAAGCGGCGGCTGTTCGCCGAGGGCGGGCCCGACCGGGCGGTGATCGGGGTGGACGAGGCGGAAGGTGTCTTTCTCGCCAATCAGATGGGCGCCGAGGAGCCGGGCCGGGTCATCCGTGTGGCGACGGGGCGACCGCTTCCGGGGAAGGGCTGGGACGTGGTGGTGCGCAAGGGATTCCTCTCCGAATGGCGCAAGGGGCGGCAGGTGGCCTCGCTCGATCTGCGCGACATGCCGGCGCTTCGGGGGGCTGCCGGCTGGCAGAATGCCGCCGCCGCCTGGGGTGCGCTCCGGGCGCTGGGGCTGGCGCCGCGCGAGATCGCTCCGGCCATGGCCAGCTTCGAAGGGCTGCCTCACCGGGGGCAGACCGTCGGGGAGCGGGGCGGGGTCCGTTTCGTCAACGATTCCAAGGCGACCAACGTCGCCAGCGCTGCTCTCGCCCTTGCCGCCCACGGGCCTGCGCGCTGGATCGCGGGCGGCGAGGCCAAGGAGGGCGGGCTTGCCGGCATCGAACCGGCGCTCGGCCATGTCGTCAAGGCCTATCTCGTCGGGGCGGCGGCCGGGGACTTCGCACGCGCCCTCGAGGGGAAGGTGCCCTTCGAGATCTGCGGCACGATCGGACAGGCGGTGCGGCGGGCCGCCGAGGAGGCCGCCCCGGGCGAGACGGTGCTTCTCGCCCCTGCGGCCGCGAGCTTCGACCAGTATCGCGACTTTGCCGAACGCGGCGAGGACTTCACCCGCTGCGTTGCCGCCCTGACGGAGACGGGGCGGGGCTGAGAGGCACGGACGGACCGCCACCGCGGGACGGCCACGCGGGGAAGGCGGCATCGGGGGCGCGTTCCGGTCCACGGGAGTGCATCGAGGGCACATCGCTTCCGGCCGGCTCGCCGTTCGAGCCCCCTTGTCACGCTGCTTGCATTCATCGGCTTGCGCCGCCCTTCCGTGCCTTCCGCCGATCCAGCGCGCTGCATGGACGAGGTTGCCGGCAAGGCGCCGGTGCCCTTCATTCCTTCCATCTGCTTCCACCACCCATCCCCCGCCGCTGCGGGGCGGGCAGCGGCCGCGCCGCATGGTCCGCGACAGGATGAGCCGGAGCATCTCGAAACCCATCGTCGCAGAGAGCTTCTCCCGAAAATCGCCCTTTCGTGAAAGCTCCTCTGACGCCGCGCGAGGTCCCGCCCCCCCTGTTGCCCTGCCTGTTTTCATGCTGCCGGCAATTCAGCCTCCACACACCCGGATGGAACAGCAT
>WFPA01000026.1 GCA_015487815.1 Albidovulum sp. | reverse complement strand
CCCCCGAAGCGCCCGAGGAGAAGCACGAAACGAGGAAGAGGCGGCACGCCGGCCGCCCCTTCATCCCTTTTCCGTTCATCGGCCGGCCCGTGAGACGCCGTCCGTGACACGCGCCCGCGAGGCTATTGCACCCGTTTCCACTCCTGCCCGCGGCAGATGAGGCCGCCCATCACGCAGCCCTTCACCGTCAGCCGCTTGCCCGCAAGCTGCATCTTCGAGCGATAGACCTTGTCCCGGTCGGGCGCCCAGATCTTGCCGCCGGCATAATAACCGTCGCCCTCGGGCACCATGTCCCAGATGATCGGCTTGCCGAGATTGGCATATTGCGGATCGGGAGCGCCGCCCTTCTTGAAGGCCTTGACGATGGTGCCGCAGATCTTCTTCCCGCAGGGGGCGATCTTCACATGCAGCCAGCCGCCGCTGTCGCCGGGCGCGGTCTGCCAGATGCCGGTGACCGGATCGCCGGCAAGCACGCTCCCGGCTCCCGCCAGAACGAAGGCCGCAGCCATCATCCACTGTTTCATTCCGTCCTCCCTGTTTCTCTTTCCTGCCGGCAGCTTACGCACTCCGTCGCACGAGGCAAGCCTGCCGCAAGGTCAAGCGGGGAACACGGCCACCGCCCCACCCTCTCGCGCCGTGCCTCCGTCCCAAAAGCGCCGCATCCGGGCACGCCGGCCGGATTCCCCTTCCCCTGCCGGCATGAGGTCGGTGAAGGGAATGCCGCTTCCGGCTTGCCCCGTCGGATTCCCGGCAGGCCGGGTGGGCAGGCGCTCCGGCGCAGGCATTTCAGGGGCGCGGCCGCCCACCTCCGAAGGCGGCGCGGCCGGCGTCTTCGAGCGCCCAGAGCGTGACGGCACGGGCGAGGATCTCGGCCAGGTTGCGCCGCCAGCCCGGATCGGCCAGATTGCGCCGGTCCCCCCTGTTCGAAAGGAAGCCGGCCTCGACCAGCACCGAAGGAATGTCGGGGGATTTCAGCACGGCGTAGGCGCCGCGGATCCGCGGACGAGAGAGGAGGCGGATGCCGGCTCGAGCAAGCTCCGCTACCATCCTGTCCGCCAGGGCTTCGGAGCGCGGCAGGGTCTCGCGCATGGCAAGATCGGTGAGCACCGAGGTCAGCGCGTCATCCACCCCCTGCAGGTCGAGCCCGGCGAGAATGTCGTTGCGGGCATGACGGGCGATGAGGGCTTTCGCCGCCTCGTCGGAAGCATCGGCCGAGAAGGTATGAATGCTGACGCCGCGCGCCTGCCCCGAGGCGAGAGCGTCGGCGTGGAGCGAGACGAGCACGTCGGCCCCCGCGGCGCGGGCAATGCTCATCCGCCGCTCGAGCGGCACGAATCTGTCGTCGTCGCGGGTCAGCACCACATCGACATCACGCCGCCGGAGCGCCTCGGCGAGAGCACGGGCAAGGGCGAGGGTGATGTCGGCCTCGCGCAACCCGCCATGCTCGGCACCGGGATCGACCCCGCCATGCCCCGGATCGATGGCCACCTTGAGCCGCCCGTCCGCTTGTCGCGACGTGCTTTCCCCAAGGGGAGGCAGGCCCGCCGGCAGCGTCAGGGCGGTGGGCCGGCCCGGCGGCAGACCCGGCCGGAAGGTCAGCCGCAGCCGGGCGATCCCGGCCTCGGTCCGCATCCCGCCGCTTTCGAGGCGGAAGGGCCGCCCCGGCAGGATGACGAGACGCCACCATGGCCCGACGAGGTGGCCGAAGCGGAGTTCTCCGGGCAGGAGTGCCGAGAGGCGGCGGGCGAACCCCTGCGCATCGGAAGCGGGAAGATCGCCGAGTGCCAGGTCGAGCACGAGCCGCGGCGGGGCCACCAGCGCGTTGGCCCGCCAGGGCACCGGCCGGTCGAGAGCGAGCGAAAGGTGGAGCATGCCGTCGGGGCCGAACGCGGCCGTGGGGGCGCCGTCTCCCTCGAGCAGAGGCCGCGCGTCGCCCCCCTCGGCGGAGAGTGGCGGCAGGGCCCGCGGCGAAACGGGCGGCAGCCCGAGCCGGGCTTTCGGGGGACGCGCCTTTGCAACTTGCCGCGAAGAGCGGTTCACACTGCGGGGCGGTGGCGCGGGCGGGCGGGAAGCGGTCGCAGCCCTTCTCGCCGCCATCGCCCCCTTCCCGTGGGGGCGGACCGTTTCCCCGGACGCCCCGTGCGGCGCGTCGGACCCCACCCGCATGTCCCGGGCGGGCGCG
>WFPA01000025.1 GCA_015487815.1 Albidovulum sp. | reverse complement strand
GCGAGGAACGGATCGAGGGGCGGATGACGATCCGGGAGTTCATGACCCGCCGTTTCGAACCGGCCATGCGGACCATCTCCTCGGCCGCCGAAAGACTCGAGCAGCTGGCGGTGCGGGCCAAGCGGGCCGGCGACCATCTGCGAACGCGGGTCGATGTCGAACGCACCGAACAGAACCAGAAGCTTCTGGCCAGCATGGACCGCCGCGTGGCGCTGCAACTGCGGCTCCAGCATACGGTCGAGGGCTTCTCGATCATTGCGCTGAGCTATTATGCCGTCAATCTCGTGACCTATGCGCTCTACCCCTTCGCCAAGGATTTCGGCGTCGACAAGGCCTGGCTCACGGCCACGGCCGTGCCGCCGACGGTGCTGTTCGTCTGGTGGGTGATCCGCTCGATCCGCATCCGGCTCGAGAAGGGCGAACGCAGGGGCCGGCCGCTCGATCTCGATTTCTGAGGGCGGGCCGGATCCCGATGGGTTGGGGAGCGGGAAGGCCGCGCGACGGCAACTCCGCCCATCGGCGATGCCGCGTCTGCCGCGGGCCTTTCCGCGGCGGCGCTTTGCCATTGACCACCAGACGCCCAGGGCGCAGATTGCCGCACGAAGGACCGGCTTCCCCACGGCAGGCCGTGGCGAAGCCGTCATCACCGGATCACTGGAGGACGCACCCATGCCCATCCGCAATTCCATCGCCGCCATGCAGGAGGAGATCGCCGGGTGGCGCAGAGAGCTGCATCAGCATCCCGAGCTGATGTTCGACACCGGGAAGACAGCCCGGTTCGTCGCCGACAAGCTGCGCGAATTCGGGGTGGACGAGGTGCATGAGGGCATCGCGAAGAACGGGGTCGTGGCCGTCATCCGCGGGCGCAGCAGCGCCTCGGGCCGCACCATCGGCCTCAGGGCCGACATGGACGCCCTGCCGATCGAGGAGGCGACCGGCAAGCCCTGGGCGTCGAAGGTGCCGGGCAAGATGCATGCCTGCGGCCATGACGGCCACACGGCGATGCTGCTTGGCGCGGCGAAGCATCTGGCCGACACCCGCGACTTCGACGGCACGGTGGTGCTTCTGTTCCAGCCGGCCGAGGAAGGGGGCGGCGGCGGCGCGGTGATGGTCGAGGAAGGGGTGATGGAGCGGTTCGGCATCGACGAGGTCTATGGTATGCACAACATGCCGGGCCTGCCCGTCGGCCGGTTCGCCATCCGCGAGGGGGCCTTCTTCGCCTCGGCCGACCAGTTCACCATCGTCATCCGCGGCAAGGGCGGTCATGCGGCCATGCCCCACAAGGTGGTCGATCCGATCGTGGCGGCGTCCCATGTGGTGATGGCGCTGCAGACCATCGCCTCGCGCGCGGTCGATCCGATCGAACAGGTGGTGGTGTCGGTGACGACCTTCCACTCCGAGGGCGACAGCCACAACGTCATCCCCCCGGCGGTGACGCTCAAGGGCACGGTTCGCACCCTCGACGAAGCGGTGCGCGATCTGGCCGAGGAGCGGCTGCGGGAGATCGTCACCCATACCGCCGCGGCCCATCGCTGCCGCGCCGAGATCGACTATCAGCGCGGCTATCCGGTGATGCGCAACCACCCGCAGGAGACGGAATTCGCCCGCGAGGCGGCCCGGACGGTGGCCGGGAACTGCGCCGAGGCGCCGCGAATCATGGGCGGGGAGGATTTCGCCTACATGCTCAATGCCCGGCCCGGCGCCTACATCCTCGTCGGCAATGGCGACACGGCGGCGCTCCATCACCCGGAATACGATTTCAACGACGAGGCGATCCCGGTCGGCGTCAGCTGGTGGGTCGAGCTTGTCGGCCGGCGGCTGCCGCGGCGGGAGGCCGGCGAGACGGGGCAGGCGGCATGAACGGAGAGCCGACAGATTTCTGGTCCGAACGCTATCGCGCCAGCGAGGGCTATCTCTTCGGTACGGAACCGGCGGCCTTCCTCATTGAAAATCCGTGGATGCTGGAACTGCCGGTGGGCGGCGGCCGGGCACTTTCGCTGGCGGACGGGGAAGGGCGCAATGCCGTCCATCTCGCCCGTCATGGCTGGAACGTCACTGCCTTCGACCTTGCCCGCCCCGCTCTCGAGCGGGCCGAGGCGCTGGCTGCACGGGAAGGGGTGCGGGTCGATTTCCGCCTCGACGATCTCGATGACGGCGCCTGGGCAGACGAGACAGGGCGTTATGATCTGGTTCTCGGCGTCTTCATGCAGGTGTTCGGCGACGAGGAACGCAAGGAACGGCTCTGGCACAATATCCGCCGGGTGCTGAAGCCGGGCGGGCGCATCGCCCTGCATGGCTACCGGCCCGAGCAGCTCGACTACGGCACCGGCGGGCCGCCTTCGACCGACAACATGTGGACCACGGAATATCTCGCCGGGATTTTCGCCGACTGGCGGATCGAGCGGCTGGCCGCCTATGATCGCCCGGTGCGCGAAGGCAGCGGCCATAACGGCATGTCGGCGCTCGTTGATCTCGTCGCTCGCAAACCCGACAAGTGACGGTGGCCGTTCCTTCATCCGGTTGAGGGCGTGCGGCGCCGGGTGACGTGAAGGCCGACAGGGGAGAGCCGTCCGCGTGTCGCGAGACATCGCGGAAGTCGCGCCCGTTCGCCCGGGCCGCATGGCCACTCCCGGCTGGAGGGCCGGGGCAGGGGGACGGACCCCCGTCCTGGCCGGGTACAGGCGCGGGGTGGCGCTGCGCCGGAGGGAGGGGGCGCAGCGCACTCCCTCTTTGTCACTGCGCCTGCGGGACAGTTGGCCTCGGGAATCCGGTGTCGCCCCGATCTGCGCCTGGCGGGCGTGCAATGTTCGGGCGGGTGGCAGGACGGGGCCTTTTCTCGTTCCCGGGGGGCTTCTCCCGCAGGCAGATGAAGTGACCGGAATGGCCGACGAGCCGGCTCGCCGGACACGGCAGAGGCGGAGCTGCGGGCGGCGGTGTTTCGGGAAGGCGCGCTCCACGGCCGGGTGCTGCTCCGATCCGCATGCACGGCGCCGGATCCGCTTCGGCGGGCCCGCCGATCAGGCCGATGTTGCCGGGTGATGGTCCTTCCCCCGGAATTCGCGCGGGAAGGGGCGGCGGCCCGGAAAGAGGCACGCCCTGTCATGGTCGACGGGCGGGCGATTCGAGCCGACAACCGCATAAACCTGAGTTTATGGGCTTATACATACCGTTTACGGGGTTTGAACTAACCTTCCGGTCGATAGGCGTCGGCAGGGAATGCTGCGATGTCTCGGTCAGCCCGCGAGGGTATGCCGGAGCCGCGGCAGGCAGGAGACCGCACCACTTCCGGGTGTCCAGCACGAGGCAGGAGCGGCTCCGGCATCTTAACACAGCAGCCCGCGAAGGACAGGCAACTGTCGCGCAAGATCAAGATCGGGAGAGAGGACATGAAGCAATTGAAGAGCAGTACGGCCATGCTGGCAGCCCTGGCAATTCTGGCGGCGCCGATGGTCGTTACGGCCCAGACCGCTCCGAATGCGGGCGGGACCACCCCGAAACCGACCGCCACCGCCCCGACTGGCGGCAATGCCGGTGGCACCACGGGTGGTACGACCGGTGGCAACGCTGGTGGCACGACTGGTGGGACGACCGGCGGCACCACCGGCGGCGGCAACGCTGGGGGCACCACGGGTGGAAACACCGGCGGCACGACTGGTGGCACCACAGGCGGTAACACCGGTGGCACGACTGGTGGCACCACAGGCGGTAACACCGGTGGCACGACTGGTGGCACCACAGGCGGTAACACCGGTGGCACGACTGGCGGCACGACCGGAGGCGGCACCACGGGTGGCACGACCGGAGGAACGACCGGCGGCACGACCGGAGGCGGTAACACCGGTGGCACCACGGGTGGAAACACCGGCGGCACGACTGGTGGCACCACAGGCGGTAACACCGGTGGCAACACCGGTGGCACCACCGGAGGCGGAAACGCTGGTGGCACCACGGGTGGTACGACCGGTGGCAACGCTGGTGGCACGACTGGTGGGACGACCGGCGGCACCACCGGCGGCGGCAACGCTGGGGGCACCACGGGTGGTAACACTGGCGGAACGACCGGCGGCACCACCGGAGGCGGAAACGCTGGTGGCACGACCGGCGGCACCACGGGTGGTAACACTGGCGGCACGACCGGAGGAACGACCGGTGGGAACACCGGCGGCACGACCGGAGGCGGCACCACGGGTGGCACGACCGGAGGAACGACCGGCGGAACGACCGGCGGCAACACCGGAGGCACCACAGGCGGTAACACCGGTGGCACGACTGGCGGCACGACCGGCGGCGGCAACGCTGGGGGCACCACGGGGGGCACCACGGGTGGTACGACCGGTGGCACCACGGGTGGTGGTCTGGCCGATCTGCTCTCGCAGATCCTCGGCGGCGACGCCACCATCCTCGAGATGCAGAACCGCAATGGCAACGTGAAGGTCGAGGCGCTGCAGGGCAACACCAAGGTCGAGGTCGTGATCGACCCCGCGACCGGCACCGTGCTCGACATGGAACGCGATATGATCGGCTCGGCCCAGGAGCGCGCCGAGCTCGAGGATCAGGCCATGGGCACGATCGGTCAGGCTCTCGGTGGTCAGGGCGGTTTCGCCGGTGGCGGGGAACGCGATGACGATCATGGCTTCGCCGCCAGCGCGGCCGGCGGCGCAGCCGGCGGAATGGGTGGCCATTCCGATGATGATGAGGGCGACGACGAGCACGGTGCCTCCGGCATGATGGGCAACGCCGGCGGCGGTCAGGGCGGCGGTGCTGGCGCCGGCGGCGCGGCAGGTGCCGGTGGCGGTGGCCTTGGCGGTGCCGGTGGGGGCGCCGGCGGCGGTGGCGAAGGCGGCGACCATGGCGGCGACGGCGGCGACCATGGCGAGGAAGGGGACGACTGATCCCGTATCCTTCGTCCGCACCGCCTGAGGGGCATGCCGCCGCGAGGTGGCGTGCCCCTCTCCCTTGAAATGGCGCATGACCGGGTGAGCGACACACCCTTGCGGCCATGCAGGATTTGGATGCAGGATCAGAGTCATGAAGACCCATAACGACAATCGAAAGCCGCCCTTGGTATCGGGTGCCGTGGCGCTCGCCCTGACGCTGGTTTTCGCGTCGGGCCCGCTTCTGGCGCAGGCGGCCCCGCAGGACGAGATCGTGCGCAAGCTGACGCGCGAGGGCTATGCCCGCATCCAGGTCACCCGCACCCTTCTGGGGCGCGTGCGGATTCTCGCCGAGGAGGACGGACGCAGACGGGAGATCGTCGTCGATCCTTCGAGCGGGGAAATCCTGCGCGACTATGTGAGCGACGAGGAGAAGGACCGGAAGGAGGGCGGTCTTTTCGGCTGGCTCTTCGGCGGCAATGACGATGAAGGGGCCCCGGCAGGTGACGGCATGCAGGCCGGTTCCGAAGCGCAACACCGGGAAACGGACGACGATCACGGCCCGCAAGGCGCTGGCGCCGGGGCTGGTCAGGACAGCGGTTCACAGGACGGCGCGGCGGGCGGAGACGGCCCGGGTGATGACAATGGCGAGCATGGCGACGGCGGTGGTCATGGTGGTGACAGCCCGGAAGGCGGCGGCGATCAGGGGGGTGATGACGGCGGTGGTCATGACGGCGGCAATGACGGGCCCGGTGATGGTGGCCATGGAGACGGCGGCGACCACGGAGGTAAGGATGACTGAGCCCTCGCGGCGGGCGTCCATCTCCATCTTCGGGGAGCGTTTCGGTTCCGGGCCGTTGGCGGGGGTGTGCTTCTTCCGCGGCGTCGCCCGCCCGGGGGGAGCGCGCGTCTTCGCGAGAGACCGCCGGCCGGCACCATCCTTCCCCTTCGCGGTGCCCATGTCCCGCTCCGCACCGCCTGCACATGGCGAGGTCATGCGTGCTTCCTCGGCATCAGCCGCTCCGGGAGCGCGGATGGAGCGGGGCGCTCCTGCTGCGCCTTTCGATGCGACGAGGTTTCGTCCCGCTTCCGCACCCGGCACAGGAGGACGCGCAGGATGAGGATGCCCTATCGCTGGATTGTCGGCTTTCTCGTGCTGCTTCAGGTCCTGGCGACGATCTTCTTCGTCGGCGACATCCTTCTCACGATGCTCGGCATACACCGACGACCGATCCCGTGGGAAATGCGGGAGATGATCGAGATCGGTGCGGCGGTGTCGCTGGTTCTCGGCGTGGTTCTCGGGGTGTTCGTGCTGGTGCACATGAGCCGCCGCACCCGGCGGCTCGAGGACCAGCTGCGGATCGCCGCCGGGGCGCTCGAGGAGATCATCCGCGAACGTTTCGACGCCTGGGGGCTCACCCCGGCCGAGCGAGATGTGGCCCTGTTTGCCATCAAGGGGCTGACCACGAAGGAGATCGCTGCCCTGCGCCGCACCTCTGAAGGCACGGTCAAGGCCCAGACCAACGCGATCTACCGCAAGGCCGGCGTCTCGAGCCGGGCGCAGTTGCTCGGTCTGTTCGTCGAGGAGCTGCTCGAAGGCTCGGTTAGCGAACGGATGCAAAGTGCGGAGACGGCCTCCCTCGAGGAGGCGGGAGCGCGCGAGGAGGCCCGAGAGCAAGAAGGCAGGCGGCGGGTCGCGGTTGCCAGCCGCGGGTGAGGCGGCCGGGTGGCGGCAGCGAAGCGGGCAGCGGTGCCCGGGCGCGGAAGCGGCATGCGCATCTCGGCAGGAATGGCGATGTGGCCTCGGGAAGGCGTTTCACGATCGAACGGGGCTTCTGCGGGCGACAGGACTTTCGGTTGTCCCTTCCCCATCGCTCCTGCGGAGGCGCACCGGGGACGGGCTCGCTCGAGATATCGGCGACAGGCATCGCCGGTGCCGTCGATGTCCGCGGTGCCAAGGCAGACGCCGGATGCGGGTGCTTTCCTCTGCGGCCGCCTGGTCATTTCCGACAGGAGCGGGCTTGATCGACAAGCGACTTCGGCGAAATGTCGTTTCCTCCCCGGCCGTCGGTGCCGCCGGGCATGCGAGAGAAGGCGGGTGCGTGCCGGTGGAGGGCCATGTGGTGGCAGGGATGTTGCCTCATCGCATGCGCCTGGAAAACCGCCCGGGGTGGGGCTTCCGGTATCGCCGGGCAGTTTTGCGCGGCGGAAACGGGCACGGGGCCGGCCGGTGGCAGCCGGGTGATGGTGGATGCTCCGAGGCGGATTCTGCCGTGCCGCGGCTGATCGCAGGGCGACCGCCTGCGGGAGAGTGCCATTGCCGGTCGGTGGCAGCCGGATGCTTCCTCAGCGCGAGAAGCGTCGGACGAGCTTCTCGAGCGGGCTCAGGGCGGAACCGTCTTCCTCCGCGTCCTTCGCGGGAGGGGCGGAGGCCTTCCGGGCATTGCCGGTCGGTGCTTTGTCCTGCGGCGTCTTCCGCCCCGGCTGCTTTCTCCTGCCGGGTGCCGCTGCGCCCATTCGTGCGGCGACGGCATT
Source organism: Albidovulum sp. (assembly GCA_015487815.1). GTDB lineage: Bacteria > Pseudomonadota > Alphaproteobacteria > Rhodobacterales > Rhodobacteraceae > WFPA01. Next base: position 6,111 of record WFPA01000025.1, on the reverse strand, counting down.
CATGAAACCGGTCATGTCGCCCGCCACCAGCCGCGGCGCTTCGGCGGCGACGGCATCGAGCAGCGGGCCGCGCCACGCCTCGTCGCCCTTGGCGAAGTCACCCAGGACCCATCCGATCACCCGTGCCTTGTCCCCCGGATGACCGATGCCGATGCGCACACGCCAGAAATCGGCGCCGATATGCGACTGGATCGAGCGCAGCCCGTTATGCCCGGCATGGCCACCGCCGCGCTTCACCCTGAGCCTGCCGGGGGCGAGATCGAGCTCGTCATGGAAGACGATCACCTCCTCGGGGGAGAGCTTGTAGAAGCGCACCGCCTCGCCCACCGCGTCGCCCGAGCGGTTCATGTATGTCTGGGGCTTGAGAAGCAGCACCTTCTCGCCGCCGAGCCGGCCTTCGGAGACGAGGGCGCGGAACTTCTGTCGCCAGGGGCCGAAGCCGTGGGCGTCATGGATCCGGTCCACAGCCATGAAGCCGACATTGTGCCGCTGGTTCTCGTGTTCCCGTCCCGGATTGCCGAGGCCGACGAGGAGTTTCATGTGCCGCTCCTCCGCGTTAGGATGCCGGATGAGCATTAGGCAAGGCGGATGACAAGTGCAATGAACAAGCCCGCCCCTTCCCCTGCATCAGGCCCCCCGGCGGGGTGGCACCGCTTTGCACTCGACGACATCACGCTCGATCTGCCCGCCGACCGTCTCACCCCGCGTCTGCGTCAGGTGCTCCGCTCGGGGCGCTATGAGCGGCTCGAGCGGCAGATGCTGGCGCGACTGGCCGCCGAATGCGACGGGCCGGCGCTCGACATCGGCGGCGGCGCCGGGGCGACGGGCATCGTTCTTGCCCGCCATCTCGGGCCCGAACGGGTGACGATCTATGAACCCGATCCGCAGATGGCCGCCGTCATCCGCCACAATCTGGCTCTCAACGGGCAGACGGGTGCACAGGTGCGGACGGGTGCGGTGATCGCCGGGCGGGGCAGGGAGCCCATCGCCTTCCGCCGTGGTCCGGCCTTCTGGTCTTCCGCCGCACCCGAAGGGGCCGGTGCGGGGGAGACGATGGAGGTGCCGGCCTTCGGGATCGAGACCCTCCTGGCGGAGGCACGTCCCGAACTCGTCGCTCTCGATGTCGAGGGGATGGAGATCGAACTTGCGGCTCCGCTGGCGGCGGCCGGGCCGCGCTTCGTGCTGATGGAGCTGCACCGTCGGCGTTATGGTCTTTCGGGCATCGCCCGGATCTTCGGCGACATGCTTGCGGGCGGTTTTGCCTACCGCCCCGATGTCTCGCGCGGCGCGGTGGTCGGTTTCGAGCGCCTCGGCTGAAGGGGAGAAGGCCGCGGCTGACATGGTCGCCCAGCGACGAAGCCTCCACTCGGGCGGCCTTGTGCCTCGCCGCCGGGGATCGGCAGCCAGCCCGGCGGTGTTCTGACAGGGATGCAAGCCGGCGGTCACGGGGCAAGGGCAGGCAGCTCGGGTCCATGCGGGCGGCGTCAGACCTGAACCGGCTCCGGCGCGCCGGAAGAATGCTCCTGCCGTCGCCATGGCCGCAACCGCCACGAAAAGGGGGGCGGCCGCCGCCACCCCCCTTCGAAGCGATGTCCGCGATGACGAGGCTCAGCTTTCGCCTTCGCCTTCCGCTTCCCCTTCCTCGGCCTCTTCGCCTCCGGTCGCGGCTTCGGCAAAGCCGGACGGGGCCGAGATGTTGGCAATGACGAAATCGCGGTCCTTGATGGTCGGCTCCGCCCCTTCGGGCAGGGTGACCTTGGAGATGGTGATGACGTCGCCGATGTCATAGCCCGAGAGATCGACCACGACCTTGTCGGGAATGTTGCCCGCCGTCACCTCGAGCTCGATCTCGGGACGGACGACGACCAGCGTGCCGCCGCGCTTGAGGCCGGGCGCTTCTTCCTCGCCGACGAATTCGACGGGGATCTCGAGCTCGATCCGGTCGCTTTCCTTCAGGCGCATGAAATCGACATGGATCGGCAGGTCCTTCACCACGTCGCGCTGCACCTCGCGGGCGATGACGAGCTCTTCGCCGACCCCGTCGATCCTGAGGCGGAACAGCGTCGAGAGGAAGTGACCGGCGCGCAGATGCTTCATCAGCCGGTTGAAGGGCACGTTGATCGGCAGCGGATCCTTGCCGCCGCCATAGACGACACCCGGCACGAGCCCCTGACGGCGGGCTTCGCGAGCGGCTCCCTTGCCCGTCCTCGCGCGTGCCATGGCATTGAAATCCGGAATGGTGCGAGCCATGGGTCTTCTCCTGTTTGCTGGGCGGGCATCCTCCAGGGTGTATGCCCGCATGAAGCGGCCCTATAGGACCAATCGCGGCTTTCGGCAAGGGCCGAATCGGCCTTGATGGTCTGCGCCGGGCCGGAGACGCGATCCGGGACATCTCGCCCCTTGCCCCTGCCGCTCGATCGGCTAGACAGCTGCCAGCAGCCGGCAGTGCCGCATTCATCATCACGGGGGACAGAACATGGCCGACAGCAGCCCTTTCTTCACAGAGCCGCTCGCCGAGCGCGACGCGGAGGTCTTCGCCGCCATCCGCGGCGAGCTCGAGCGCGAGCGTGACCAGATCGAGCTCATCGCCTCGGAGAACATCGTCAGCCGCGCGGTGCTCGAGGCCCAGGGTTCGGTCTTCACCAACAAGTATGCCGAAGGCTATCCCGGCCGACGCTACTACGGCGGCTGCGAATGGGCCGATGTGGTCGAGTCGCTGGCGATCGAGCGGGCGAAGCGGCTCTTCGGCTGCGAATTCGCCAATGTGCAGCCCCATTCGGGCTCCCAGGCCAACCAGGGGGTGTTCCTGGCGCTGCTCAGGCCGGGCGACACCATCCTCGGCATGAATCTCGCCTCGGGCGGTCACCTGACCCACGGCGCCCGGCCCAACGTCTCGGGCAAGTGGTTCGATGCGGTGCAATACGGCGTGCGCAAAGAGGACAGCCGCATCGACTATGACGAGGTGGCGCGGCTCGCCGAGGCGCACCGGCCGAAGCTGATCATCGCCGGCGGCTCGGCCATCCCGCGGCAGATCGACTTCGCCCGCTTCCGCGAGATCGCCGACAGCGTCGGGGCATATCTCATGGTTGACATGGCCCATTTCGCCGGGCTGGTCGCGGGCGGAGTGCACCCCTCTCCCTTCCCCCATGCCCATGTGGTCACCACCACCACCCACAAGACCCTGCGCGGCCCGCGCGGCGGCATGATCCTGACCAACGATGCGGACATCGCGAAGAAGGTCAACTCGGCGATCTTCCCCGGCCTTCAGGGCGGCCCGCTCATGCATGTGATCGCTGCCAAGGCGGTGGCCTTCGGCGAGGCGCTGCGCCCGGGATTCCGCGACTATGCCGCCCAGGTGGTGCAGAACGCCCGGGCGCTGGCGGACGAGCTGACGAAGGGCGGACTCGACATCGTCACCGGCGGCACCGACACCCATGTGATGCTGGTTGATCTCAGGCCCAAGGGCGTGACCGGCGACATCACCGAAAGGAGCCTCGAGCGGGCGCATATCACCTGCAACAAGAACGGCATTCCCTTCGACCCCGAAAAGCCCACCGTCACATCGGGCATCCGTCTCGGAACGCCGGCGGGCACCACCCGCGGCTTCGGCGAGGAGGACTTCCGCCGCATCGGCCGCTGGATCGTCGAGGTGATCGACGGGCTGGCGGCGAACGGCCCCGAGGGCAACGCCGCCGTCGAGGAGAAGGTGGCGGCCGAGGTGTGCGACTTCCTCAGGGGCTTTCCGCTCTACCCGGAGCTCTGAGGGCAAGGCACAGGTGCCGGGGAAGGGCGGCAGCGGGCCATGGAAGGCCCTTTCCCGGCCGGTGGTGGGGCCGGGAGGGTAGATCCGGGAAAGCTGCGCCATCTGCCGCTGCTTCGCCGGTGACGGGGTGTTGCCTCCCTTGTCCCGTGTCGGGATGACGGGGAGGCCCGACGGGCCGCGCCTGTCCGTCCGCCGGCGCGAGCGGCCGAATGAAGAGGCGGCCCGCCCGGAGCGCGCCGCCTCGTCTTGCGCCGGGATGATCGCCCGGCCCCGTTTCCTCAGACGGTGACGAACTGGCCCATCATGCCGGCATCCTCGTGCTCGAGGATGTGGCAGTGATACATGTAGGGCAGTTCGGGGTCGCGGTAGTCGGGGAAGCGCACCAGCAGCTCCACCGGCTCGCCCGGCATCACCAGCACCGTGTCCTTGAAGCCCCGCTCATGCGCCGCGGGCGGCCGGCCGCCGCGCGAGAGGATGCGGAACTGGGTGTCGTGGACATGGAAGGGGTGCATCATCGGCGATGTGTTGGTGATGCGCCAGATCTCGGCCGTGGCGGCGGGCACGCGCTCGTCGATCACCCGCGGGTCCATCGACCGGCCGTTGATCAGGAATCCCCGGCCCATCATCATCGCCGGGCCCATGCGCATCTCGAGATTGAAGGGGCGGATGGAGCGGGCCGCCTCGCGCGTGGCCGGGGGCAGATCAGCCAGCCTCTCGGGCAGGCGGCCCCTGCGGCCACGCCCCTGCGGCACGAGCTCGAGGAAGTCGAAGCGGCGCGCGCTTTCCCCCAGAGGCTCGCCCATCATGCCCCCCATCATGCCTCCCATCATGCCGCGTCCCATGCCGCGTCCCATGCCGCCCATCATCCCGACGGCGATCGGAATGGTGTCGGCGATCAGGCGCACCGGCGCGCCGTCCGAGAGATCGACCACGATCTCGGCCCGCTCCGCCGAGGCGAGGACGAGGCTGTTCATCGACACCGGCCGCTCCAGGAGGCCGCCATCCGACGCCACCATGGCGAAGGGTCGTCCGTCGTCGAAGGCGAGGCGATAGACCGAGGCGTTGGAGGCATTCCAGATCCGCAGCCGCACCAGCCCTGCCGGCACCTCGGCCCGCGGCGAGATCGCTCCGTTGACGAGCGGCACGTCACCGGCCATGCCCATCATCACGTCGGGCATCGACGGGTTGTAGGGCATCTGCCCCGAAGCGGTGAAACGCCGCTCCTGCAGGGCCACGGGCAGGTCGTCGACGCCGTATTCGGAGGGCAGATCCGGCTCGCCGTCCTCCTCGACCCGGATGAGCGTGGCCATCCCGGCCCAGACATGTTCGGCGGTCTTGTGCATCTGGTGGCCATGGGCCCAGTAGCTGCCGGCGCGCTGGAGCACCTCGAATTCGGGCCGCCAGGTGTCGTTCGGCGCGATCACCTGATGGGGGCCGCCGTCGCACCATGCCGGCAGCTCGAAGCCGTGCCAGTGCAGCGTCATGTTCTCGCCGATGCGGTTGGTGACGTTGAAGCGCACCGTCTCGCCGCGCCTCATCTGCAGCATCGGGCCGAGATAGTCGGCATTGATGCCGATGGTGCGGGTCCGGATGCCGGGGAAGAAGCCGTGGGTGCCGTGTCGGACCTCGAGATCGAAGACGCGCACGCCCCCCTCCACGCGCCCGGCCTCGAGGGACGGGATCGGCAGGGCGGGCCGCTCGGCGGCCCCGGCGCGGTTTGCGCGCAGGATGAAGGGCGCGGCGAGGGAGGCGGCGCCCCATGCGAGGATGTTGCGTCGGCTCGTCATGGCCGAGCCGGCGGGAAAGGTCCCGCGGAGGGTGCCGAGCGGCGCCGCCTCTCCTTGCGGTTCCTTGCTCGTGTCCTCATGAACGCGTTTCTTCATTGTCGAACCTCCTGCCGCTTCCTGCGGTCGTGCTGAATGAAATGGATTTCGTCATGGTAGTATTGTCCGCCTCCGAGGCGGAATGTCCATTGTCGATATTGTCCGCCTGTCGATTCCGATTCTCGATCTTCTTCTCGGTCTTCCCGTGGCTGGAAGGTCAAGCGGTCAGATGCGACCCCGGCGAAGACCGGAGGACGGGTCGCTCCCCCGGCTTCAGAAAGCCGGTGCAGGGCCGAGATCGAGACCGAGAAGGCGGATGCGCCCGCCGTCGAACACGATAGGCAACCGCAGTTTCTTCCTTTCCTCGGCGGTGAGCCGTTCGCCGGCCTTTTCGCGCGCCGCGGCCTGTCGGCGCGCCAGCTCCGTCCCGAAACGGCCGATGAGCGTGGCCTGTCGGCCATCGAGCCGGCCCGCCTTCTCGAGATGGGCGAGAAGGGCCGGCAGATCGGCGGTGACGATCTCGAG
>WFPA01000024.1 GCA_015487815.1 Albidovulum sp. | reverse complement strand
GTCGCCGGGGGACCGGCCGCGCCACGGGCAGAGGATGATCTGGCCATCTCCGTTCGCGGGCTCACCAAGCGCTTCGGCAAGCGCGTGGCGGTCGATCATGTGGACATGGATGTGCCGAAGGGGGTGATCTACGGCTTTCTCGGTCCCAACGGCTCGGGCAAGACCACCACCATCCGCATGATGTGCGGCCTTCTCACCCCGGACGAGGGCGGCGGCCGCACCCTCGGCCATGACATCCGCAGCGAAAGCGACCGCATCAAGGAGAAGATCGGCTACATGCCCCAGCGCTTCTCGCTCTACGGTGATCTGACGGTGCGGGAAAACCTGCGCTTCATGGCGCGGATGTATCGGGTGCGGAACATCCGCCAGGTGGTGGAGCGAACGATGGTCGAACACGGGCTCGACCGCTTCGCTGATCAGCTGGCTGACACCCTCTCGGGCGGCTGGAAGCAGCGTCTTTCCCTTGCCGCCTGCCTGCTGCACAGCCCCCGGCTTCTCCTTCTCGACGAGCCGACCGCCGGGGTCGATCCGAAGGCGCGGGTCGATTTCTGGGAGGAGATCCGCCATCAGGGCCGGCAGGGCATCACCTCCCTCGTCTCGACCCATTACATGGACGAGGCGATCCAGTGCGACTACATCGCCTACATCTTCTGCGGCCGGCTGCTCATCACCGGCCGGGCCCACGAGATCCCGCGCCAGGTGGGGCTTCACACCTGGTGGGTGACGGGGCCCGATCTCGAGGCGCTCGAGAAACGGCTGCGTGTCCTGCCCGGCATCGAACAGGTCGTCCGTTTCGGCAACCGGCTCCATGTCTCGAGCACCGATGCCGCCCGTCTCGACGCCATCGCCCGTGAAGAGGCCGCGCACGGCACCCATGAGTGGGAGCGGCGCGAAACCGGCCTCGAGGATGTCTTCATCTACCTCATGTCCCGCAGCGGCGGGGCGGATGCGGCCGGCCCCCTCCGCACACCGGCACCGACAGGGGAGGCAGGCTGATGCGGCGCTTCTCGCTCGCGCGCTTTCTCGCCATCCTGATGAAGGAATTCATCCAGATGCTGCGCGACCGCACCACCTTCGCCATGATGATCGGCATCCCGGTCATGCAGCTGCTCCTCTTCGGTTACGCCATCAACACCGACCCGCATCATCTGCCGACGCTGGCCGAGATCAACGATGACAGCCCCCTGGCCCGCGCCATCGTCGCCGGCATGGAAACCTCGGACTATTTCACCTTTCTCGGGCCGATCTCGGGCGAAAGGGAAGCCGAGGCCGCCCTCTCCTCGGGGAAGGCCAGCTTCGTCATCGTCATTCCGCCCGGTTTCGAGCGCGACGTCATCCGCGGGGCCCGTCCCGAAATCCTGATCGCGGCCGACGCATCCGATCCCACCGCCGTCGGCAGCGCGGTGGGGGCGCTCTCGGGCATCGTCGAGCGCGCCATCGCCCAGACGCTGACCGGCCCGCTCGCCGTCGCCGAAGCGAGCCCCGGCCCCTTCTCGGTGGTGGTGCACCGCAAATACAACCCCGAACGGCGCACCAGCCTCAACATCGTGCCGGGGCTTCTGGCGATCATCCTCGCCATGACCATGACAGCGATCACCTCGGTCGCCATCGTGCGCGAGGTCGAGCGCGGCACGATGGAAACCCTGATCTCGACCCCGGCCCGGCCGTTCGAGGTGATGATGGGCAAGATCCTGCCCTATGTGCTCGTCGGCTATATCGAGACGGTGCTGTTCCTGCTCGCGGCGATGACGCTCTTCTCGGTGCCCTTCACCGGCTCCGTGGCGGCGTTCCTCGTCGGCTTCAACATCTACATCGTCATCAACCTTGCCATCGGCTTCATGGTCTCGACCGTCGCCCGCACCCAGATGCAGGCGATGCAGATCAGCTTCTTCACCATCCTGCCGACGATCCTGCTCTCGGGCTTCATCTTTCCCTTCGCCGGCATGCCGGGCTGGGCCAGGGCCATCGGCTCGGTGCTGCCGGCGACCCATTTCCTGCGCATCGTCCGCAAGGTGATGCTGAAATTCGGCGGCTTCGCCGAGATCCGCCAGGATCTCGCCGCGCTCGCCGTGATTGCCGTCATCGTCACCATCCTCTCGCTCCTGCGTTACCGGCGCACACTCGACTGAAAGGGTCAGGGCCGACGGTCAGGCTTTGCAGGGGGCGGATTTCGCGTTAGGGAGAGGCAGGAGGAGGACCCCATGGCCGATCGTGCAGACCGCTCTGTTCCAGAAGCTCGTCCCACTCGCCCCGACGCATCGGGCGACGCCATGTCCGTCATCGACGCTGTCGGGCGGCGCCGGCTTCTTCTCGGCCTCGGCGCGCTCGGTCTTCTTGCCGGTTGCAGCCGCGGCGCAAACCGCAAGGGCGGTGCGCTCCGCATGCTCAACCCCTTCAACTGGTTCGGCCGCTCAGAGAATCGCGCCAACCGCGAGCCGCAGATCTATCGCGACCCGCGCGAGCTCGTCGATCAGGTGGTGGAGCTTCGGGTCGAGCGCACGAGCTCGGGCGCGATCATCCGTGCGGTCGGTCTGCCGGCGGTGATCGGAGCGTATGACGCCGAGCTGGTGCCCCTCGACGAGGGGCCGGTGAAGGGCACGCTGCGCTACGAATTCCGCCTGATGCCGCCGAAGGACGGGGGCCTTCCGGGGCCGAAGCGGGCGCGGCTCGTCCATGTCGCCCGCTACCTGCCGACCCCGGCGCTCGAAGGAGTGCGCCGCATCGAGGTCATCGGGCGCAAGAACCGCCGCATCACCCGCCGCTGACGGCAGGTCGCAGCCTGCCGGACCGGGAGTCCTTCATTCCGCCTTTCTTGCGCGGCCCATGTCCCTTCCGCCCCCTTTCCCGGCCCATGCGGGTCGGGGCGCCGGCCTCTGCCCTCACCGCCCTGCCTCCGGCGCACGGTGGTGTCGCCTCCTCGAGATGGCAGGCCGGCCGGAGATGACCGATCACCCTTGCGAACAGTTGCCTCCGAACCGGCACCCGAGGCGGCACACTTTTCCCCGACTGCCCGACCTGCCGCCGAAACCCGCAAGATGGGGCGCCGCGTCTGCCGGAACAAGCCTCACCCAGACCATGCATAGGCCTGTCATCCCGCGACTGAAAACGCGGTTCCGGCACCCGGTGCCGTTGCGTCTGCAATGGACAAGCCGCGGCGGTGGGTCTAGAGCCGGGTCATGATCCCGATCCTGCCCGATTTCTCCCGCGCACGGCCGCCTTCGCTGCTGACGCTGATGCTGATTCCGGCGCTGGCCTCGGTGACGCTGTCGATCTTCCTGCCGGCGCTGCCCGAGATGGCCCGCGATTTCGGCGTCGATTACGGGGTGATGCAGCTTTCGGTGTCGCTCTACTTTCTCGCGACCGGGGCGCTGCAACTTGTCATCGGCCCGCTTTCCGACCGCTTCGGCCGGCGCCCGGTGCTGATCGGCGCCGGCCTCGTCTTCCTCGCCGCCACGACCGGCGCCATGCTCGCCACCGCCGCCTGGGCCTTCCTGCTCTTCCGCATGATGCAGGCGGTGATCGCCACCGGCATGGCGCTCTCGCGCACCGTCATCCGCGACCTCGTGCCGGGGGAGCGGGCGGCGGGGCTCATCGGCTATGTCACCATGGGCATGGCGATCGCCCCCATGCTCGGCCCGGCCATCGGCGGCTGGCTCGGCGAGCATTACGGCTGGCGGACGATCTTCCTCGCCCTTCTCGTCTTCGGCCTCGGCGTCTTCCTGCTGATCCTGTTCGACCTCGGCGAAACCGCCCCCGGCGCCGAGGGCGGCTTCCGCGCCCAGATGCGGCAATGGCCGATCCTCCTCGCCTCGCCACGCTTCTGGGCCTATGTGCTGATCGCCGCCTTCTCGAGCGGCATCTACTTCTCCTGGCTCGGCGGCGCCCCCCATGTCGGCATCAACGCCTTCGGCCTCAGCCAGAGCGCCCTCGGCCTGTGGATGGGGGCGATCTCGATCGGCTACATCCTCGGCAACTATCTTTCGGGCCGCTTCTCGGCCGCGCTCGGCATCGTCCGCATGATCGCCATCGGCACGGCGCTGACGCTGGCGGGCACGGGGCTGCCGCTTCTGGCCTACCTTCTCCATCTCGCATCCGGTCCGCTGCCCTTCTTCGGGCCGCTGATGCTGGTCGGGATCGGCAACGGCATGGTGCTGCCCAACACCACCGCCGGGCTGCTCTCAGTGCGGCCCGCCATCGCCGGCACGGCGGCGGGGTTCGGCGGCGCGATCCAGATCGCCTCGGGCGGCGGGCTCGCGGCGCTTGGCGGCTGGGTGGCGCCGATGACGCCGGGCCCGGCGGCGCTGCTGGGGCTGATGACGGCCCTTGCCACCGCCTCGCTGCTCATCACCTGGGCGCTGGTCCTGCGGCTGCGCCGGCTCGGCTTGGCCGCCTGACGGGAGCGCCCGCCCCGCTCAGCCGCTTGCCCCGGATTTGCAAATCGGACAGACTGGTTTGCAAATCACCGCTGACCGGGAGGCCCCCCGTGAGCCATCAGAAGATCTATGCCGGCGCCAAGCTGCGCGAGACGCGCCGCCGCCTCGGCCTCACCCAGAAGGCCTTCGCCGCCCGGCTCGGCGTGTCGCTGCCCTATCTCAACCAGATGGAGAACAACAATCGCCCGGTCTCGGCCACGGTGGTGCTGGCGCTGGCGCGGGAATTCGGCATCGACGTCACCGAGCTTGCCGGCGGCGACACCGCCCGGCTGGTGGCCGATCTGGCCGAGGCGCTGTCGGACCCGGTCTTCGGCGACGACCCGCCGCCCAAGGCCGATCTCCATCTCGTCGCCGCCAACGCCCCGGCACTGGCGCAGGCGCTTCTCACATTGCACCGCGCCTGGCGCCAGAGCCGCGAGCGGCTGGCCGCGCTCGACGAATCGCTCGGCAATGAAAGCGGCCTCGTGCGGCCCTCCCCCTGGGAGGAAGTGCGCGACTTCTTCCACTATTGCGACAATTACATCGACGCGATCGACCGGGCCGCCGAGGCCTTTGCGCGCAAGCTGCATGGCGGCGGTGTCGAGCCCCTGCCCCTGCCGGCACTGGAAGCCTGGCTCGAGGAACGCCGCATCCGCCTCGTCCTCGCCCCCGACGGGCCGCGGCGGGCCTTCGACCCGGGAACGCGCATCCTCACCCTCTCGCGCCACGACCCCCCAGAGACCCACCGCTTCCAGATCCTGCACCAGATCGCCCTCATCGCCCATGGCGAGCTGCTCGACGCGACGCTTGATCTCGCACGCTTTGCAAGCGACGAGGCCCGTGCCATCGCCCGCATCGGCCTAGCCAACTATTTCGCCGGCGCCGCCCTCCTTCCCTACGGCCGCTTCCTCGAGGCCGCACGGCAGGTACGACACGATCTAGAGCGGCTGGCGCTCGATTTCGGCGCCTCCATCGAGCAGATCGCCCATCGGCTCTCGACCCTGCAGCGGCCCGGGGCGCGTGGCGTGCCCTTCTTCTTCGTCCGGGTCGATCAGGCCGGCACCATCACCAAGCGCCACTCGGCCACACGGCTGCAATTCGCCCGCTTCGGCAGCGCCTGCCCCTTGTGGAACGTGCATCAGGCCTTCGAGACACCGGGCCGCTTCCTGCGGCAGCTGGCCGAGACGCCCGACGGGATCCGCTATCTCTGCCTGGCACGCGCCGTCATCAAGCCCGGCGGCGGTTTCCGGGCGCCGGTGGCGCGCTACGCCATCGGCCTCGGCTGCGAGATCACCCATGCCGGCCAGCTGGTCTATGCCGACGATCTCGACCTCGACAATCCGCGGGCCTACGAGCCGATCGGCATCTCCTGCCGCATCTGCGAGCGGCGCAACTGCCACCAGCGGTCGGTGCCGCCCCTCGAGCGCCGCCTCCGGGTCGATCCCGACCGCCGCACCCGCCTGCCCTACGAGATCGACTGAACGGCCCCTCCCGGAGCCGGCCTTCGGGCGAGCGCCGCCGCGATCCGGCTTCACCCTGCAGCTCCGTGCCTCCTCTGGCGGAGGAGACGGGAGTGTCATCCGGGCACGGCCCGCAGCGGGATGATCGGAAAGGGCAGGCCACCGTCTGGAAGGCACCGTCCGAAAGAAGGACATCGCCGCCACGCAATCGGCGGAGCACCGGCCCCTTCCGAAGACTGCGGCCCCCGGACAGAGCCTCCGGCAGCCCTGACGCCGCGATCTGAGCCGGGGAAGTCCGTCCCGACCGCCCCGACCGGGCACCGACCGGAGCAGGCGATGGCGACCCCTGCAGGACTCGAACCTGCAACCTGCTGATTAGAAGTCAGCTGCTCTATCCAGTTGAGCTAAGGGGCCTGAACCGAAGGGCGATGCGGTCGGTGCCGTCGTTCACATCATGCCGTTCCGATAGCCACAAGCCGGGCGCCGACGCAAGGGCGGATTGGCGGCACGAGCCGCCGGTCGTATCGGCTTCGGGATCCGCCCGGGCCGGCGGGCAGGTGGATCAGCGGGGCATCCGCTCAATGGGTCCAGGGGAATCGGCGGCCGGGCAGGTAATTGTCGGCATAGCCGTTGGCACGGACCACATGCCGCCGCGGATGGGGCGGCAGTACGACATAGGCGATGCCGTTGTCCCGGGCATAATCCTCCGCCGCCTTCTGTTCGGGGAAGCGCAGCCTGACCTGGGTGCGGGTGTCGCGCCCTGCAGCCCAGCCCATCAGCGGATCGATGCCGGGGCCGCTCTCGCGTTCGAATTCGAGCACCCATTCATGGGTCCGGGCCTCGCCCGACTGCATGGCGTTGCGGGATGGCTTGTAGATCCGTGCGCGCATGTCCTCTCCTCCGTTGGCAGGCCCATCTGCCGCCTTATCGCCCGGCCCGGCGCCCAAGACAAGATCCGCGGCTGCCGCAGCCCTCGTCAGGAGCACACGGCGGAACCGACACAGGGGTCCGACAGACCTGCGGCCTTCCTACTGCCGGACCTCGCCTGTCACCGGATCGAGCACGGAGAGCCCCAGCAGCCGCCAGACCTGCATGCCGCCGCGATAATAGCTGATGCGGTCCGCCGGATAACCCGCCGCGATCATCCTGCGAATGGCAGTGGGGGACTGCCCGCACCATATGCCGTTGCAGAACAGGGCGACGGGCCTTGCATTGGTGCAATCCCACCCGTCGAAATCGGCCTCGCAGCCCAATTCGTCGAGCCGGTCGGTAATCTCGGTATAGGGAATGCTGATCGCCCCCGGAATGGTGCCGCCGCGATACCATTTCTCGGTCCGGCTGTCGATGACGATGGCCTGCGGATCCCTGAGCATCTCCAGCAGCTCGATCTCGCCAATGGTCCGCACCCCTTCGGCCGGGCTCATCGGCTGGATGCAGAAGGGCGGACAGGGACGCGAGGTCCGGGCCCATTCGCCGCTCAGACGGTTTTCCGTGTCCTGGTTGCGCATGATGCGCACTTTCTTTCCGTCCGGGGTCGTCACCTCGACCCAGGGCATGTCGGGGCGAATCCTGACCTTCAGCTCCCCGTCATTCCCCGCCAGGACGCCCGAGGCCCCGGCCATGACGAAGAGGGACAGCATCAGGACGATGCCGGACCACCTCATCATCTTCGCAAGTGAAGCAGAACACCAATGCTCCTTCATGCCCAGCATACCCAGCTCTTTCATGCCCATGAGATCCTCCCTTTCTACGATGGCCGATGTCCGCGCCGCTCGCGGGCGCTTCCGTCCTGACGGATATGGGCGGGATGTCCCGGCACGACAACCGATCGGGCAAGTGACCCCGACTCATCCGCCGCCGGCTCGAGCGCAGCCGCAGCCCTTTTCCTTGCACGGGCGCAGGCGGCATGTGTATATTCATACAGACTTTCTCCATTTTTTTGTCCGATTGCCATTCATTTGTTGCTTGTTTGCTGCGGGTCGTCCCCATGATGAACACGATCGCCCACCGTTTCCTCTTCACCGCCGCCCTTGCCGGTCTGGCGGCCATGATCTGGCAATTGCAGATCGCCGTCACGGGAGAGACGCGATTCGAGCCGGCCCAGTCCTTCCTTCTCCTCGCCGGCTGGTTCTCCCTCGCGATCTTCGGCTTCTACTACCGCGCCGTGCCCGATGCCGCCTCGGGGGTGGCGCCCCATGTCCATTACGCCCTGTCGGTCACCGCCATCACCCTGCTTGTCGCCGGGCTGGTCCTCGTCGACAGCGGGCGCGGCCATGGCGTCCTCATCCTCGGCATCGCCGGCTGCCTTGCCGCCATGCTGTTCTTCATCGGCACGCTCTGGGCGCACCGTCCCTGACCCTGACGAGGGACCACTTCGTTGCGCTTGATATGACCTTCGTTGCTGCGCTAAGGAAGGCGCGAGCACGCCGCGCTGCGGCGAAGGTGGAGGAAGCGGCCCGGCCGGGCCGGCAAATGCGAGGAGAGCCTCATGCAGGACGCCTATATCTGCGCCTATGTCCGCACCCCGATCGGCCGCTATGGCGGCGCGCTCGCCCCGGTGAGGGCCGACGATCTCGCGGCCCTGCCGATCAGGGCGCTGATGGAGCGGCATGCGGGCGTGGACTGGGAGGCGGTGGACGAGGTGTTCTACGGCTGCGCCAACCAGGCGGGGGAGGACAACCGCAACGTCGCCCGCATGGCGGTGCTGCTCGCCGGGCTGCCGGTGTCGGTGCCGGCGACGACGCTGAACCGGCTGTGCGGCTCCGGCATGGATGCGGTGATCAACGCCGCCCGGGCGATCCGCACCGGCGAGGCCGAGCTGGTGATTGCCGGCGGCGTGGAGAGCATGTCGCGCGCCCCCTTCGTCATGCCCAAGGCCGAAACCGCCTTCTCGCGCAAGGCCGAGATCTTCGACACCACCATCGGCTGGCGCTTCGTCAACCCGCTGATCGAGCAGCAGTACGGGATCGATTCAATGCCGGAGACGGCCGAGAACGTGGCCGAGGAATTCGGCATCTCCCGCGAAGACCAGGACCTGTTCGCGCTGCGCTCGCAACAGAAGACGGCGGCGGCCATGGCCTCGGGGCGGCTGGCGAAGGAGATCGTTCCCGTCACCATCCCCCGGCGCAAGGGCGAACCGGTGGTCGTTGATCGCGACGAGCATCCGCGCCCCGACACCACCCTCGAGAAGCTGGCGAAACTGCCGACCCCCTTCCGCCAGAACGGCACGGTGACGGCGGGCAATGCCTCGGGGGTGAATGACGGGGCGGCGGCGCTGATCGTCGCTTCGGAAAGGGCGGCGAAGAAATACGGTCTCGAGCCGATCGTGCGCGTGGTCGCCGGCACCACCGTCGGCGTGCCGCCGCGGATCATGGGCTACGGGCCGGCGCCGGCGATGAAGAAGCTGATGAGGATGACTGGCTGGTCGCTCGACGATCTCGGCGTGATCGAGCTCAACGAGGCGTTCGCGGCCCAGTCGCTCGCCGTGCTGCGCGATCTCGGCCTCGCCGATGACGACCCGCGGGTGAACCCCAATGGCGGCGCCATCGCCCTCGGCCATCCCCTCGGCATGTCGGGCGCCCGCATCACCGGCTCGGCTGCGCTGGAGATGGCCGAGAAGGGGCACGGAAAGGGCGCGGCAACCATGTGCATCGGCGTCGGCCAGGGCATCGCCGTCGCTCTCGAGAAGGTCTGACGACCCGCCGGGAGAGCCCGCTTCCCTGCCTGCACCGGCCGCTCAGTCAAGACAGGACAAGAGGGCGGGGCTTTCCCGCAAGGAAGAAACGCCGGATCCGCGCCTCCGCCAGCAACGACGAAGGCGCGGCTTTCCCGCGCGCAAGAGCGAGCGCGTCGGCCGCCAGCACCGCCGAAGTGCCGCTGCCCGAGATCGTCCTTCCCTCCTGCAAGCGCCGCCCGGCCGGCCGATTCCCCGTACCCCGGACGTTTCGGGAGAGAGGGGATCGGAAAGCCGGCCTTACCCGCAACGAAAGGCCCTGCCGTGCCGGCGGAGCAACACGGCCACCGGCCCCAGATCAGGCCGAGGGCGCCGGAGAGACGGTGACAAGATTGCGCGATCTGGAAGACAGGCCAGTCCCGCCGGCCCCGGGACCTGACGGAGGCGTCGGGGCGTTCGTGCCATGTGGGATCGGCCTGCAGGGCCTCGGACCGGAAGCGCGGCATGCGGGATCGGCGGCGGGGCCGCGGACCGGGAGCGGAGAACCTTCAGCCGTCCTCCTCCGCGCCCAGCGCCTCGATGTCGGCAGCGAGGGAGAGGGCCTGCCGGCTGAGCGCCCCCGTGAGCATCAGCAGCTCCGAAAGCGCCAGCCATTCGAGCGCCCAGGCGGCACCGGAGCGCTCCTGTTCGTGGATCTGCGCTTCTGACAGCGCTCCGAGCGCACCGGATGCCTTGCGGGCCATCGCCACCATGATCTCGGCCTTCACCGGGTTCTGCTTGTGGGCCATGGCCGAGGAGCGACCGCCCCCCGCCAGCCGCACATCGTCGAGCCCCTGCTGGCTCATCAGCGCCACGTCTTCGGCGAATTTCCCGAGCGCGCCGGCCACGGTTGCGAGCCAGGCCCCCTGGTCGAGCATCCGGTCGCGCATCGCATGCCACGGCCCCTCGGGCAGATGAAGCCCGAGGCGCGCGGCCATCTCGCGGGCGAGCGCACGGGCCTTCTGCGGGCCGAAAGGACGTCCGTCTCCCACCGGGCCGCCATATTGCAGCACATCGACCCGGGGCCCCATCGCCCGTGCCCGCTCCCCGATCCGAGAAAGCGGTTCGCGCCACAGGCGGATGCGGTCCGCCACCCGGATCGGCAATGCCGCCTGCATCCGCGTGCGCCCCATGAGCCGCCGCGCCCCGAAACGGGCTTCGAGATCGGCGAAGACGCGGCCGATGCGGTCGAGCCGCTCGAGCAGGATCCCCCGCCCTGCCCTCAGCCGCAGCACCCACATGGTGTCGATCAGGTCCTGGCTGGTGCCGCCGCGGTGAAAGAGCGCTGCCGCCTCGGGCGAAAGCCGCGCACGGATACGGGCGACAAAGGTCGGCACGCCCATGCCGTCACGCGCCACCCCGTCGGCCACCGCCGCGACGAAGGCCGGATCAGCCGTGGCCTCGACCAGCACCGCCTCGATCTCCCTCACCCGTTCCGCCGGCGCCTCGCCGAGCGCACCGAGCGCCGCCACATGGGCCAGCTCCCAGTCGCGCCAGGCCGCGAGTTCGAAGGCCGGCGCGAAAAGCGCCGCCATCTCCCCGTCGCCGAAAAGCCGCCCATGCCAGGGATGATCGCCCGGTCCTGCTGCCGCCATGCGCACCTCCCTTTTTCGCCCCTCTTAAGGGTTTGTTGGGGAATCACCCTCTATCGTCCGGCGTGAAGCGTCAATCACCCGAAAGAGGCGCGGAAGGATGACAGGATCGTCCGGCATGTCCGAATCACCCGTCACACTCACCCGGCCCCGCGTCACCGCCGAAGCGCCGGGGCGGATGGTCTGGCTCGATGCGCTGCGGCTTCTCGCCGGCGTGTCGATGGTGATGCTCCACTCCTCCTCCGATCCGAATGGTGCGCCCTTCACCGCCTATTCTCCCGTCGAACGGGCGTTCCCTGTTCTCATGAGGGCCTTCTTCTACATTGCCCGCACCGAGCTTTTCATCATCATCTCCCTGTTCCTGCTCGTCATCTCGCTCGAGCGGCGTCCGCGCCCCTGGGGGGCGATGGTGCGCGAACAGGCCCGCCGGCTGCTGGTGCCCTTCGTCTTCTGGGTACTGTTCTACGCCTTCTGGCGCCTCATCAAGGCCAGCGCCTTCGGCTATGGCGATGTGCTGTGGCGGGAGATGGGGCAAGTCGAGCCCTGGATCGGCTATTTTCTCCTCGGCGACGTCAAGTTTCACATGCACTTCCTGCCGACCCTGTTCGGCATCATTCTGATGACGCCGCTCTTCCGCCATGCGGCACGCCATCCGTTCCTCGGGCTGATGGTGCTGGCGACGCTCCTCGTCAAGCGCGAACTCGACCTGTTCATCTGGGAACGAGCCTGGTGGCTGCCCGGCCACGACTACCTTCTCCGGGCGGTGAAGATCCTGACCTATGCCGGCTACGGCTTCGTCGCCGCCGCGGCCTGGGGGCTGATGAAACGCGGCTTCGCCGGAACGCGCGCCCGGCCCTTCCTGCCGGCGATGGTCTATCTCGGCCTCGTGCTCTTCGCCCTCAAGCTGGTCGCCGCCTTCCGCACCATCGAGACCGGCAGATGGCCCTTCGAATACACGCCGGGCTACTGGGCCGACTTCCTGATGCCGGCGGCGGTGTTCCTGATCGCCATGACCCTGGCCGAGCGGCGCTGGCCCCGGCTCTTCACCCGTCTCGCACCCTACAGCTTCGGCCTCTACCTCGTGCACCCGATCTTCATCGACCTGTTCGAGATCCTCACGAAGGGGCTGACACTGAGCCCGACCGCCCTCGTGCTCTCCAAGATCGCCTTCACCCTGCCGCTTGCCGCCCTTCTCACATGGCTGATCGCGCGTTCGGGGTTCCTGGCCTGGACGATCGGGCTCGGGGCGCTGCCCCGGCCGCTTGCCGCCCTGGTGGCGCGAGGCCGGCGCCGCGATGCCGGAAGCGCCCGCGCGGGTCCGCCTTCCCCGGCCGAGTAGGCCAGCCGCCAACCGGAACACCCATCCGCAATCCTTGTCTCACTCGTCAGGAAAGGTTCCCCGATGCAGGATCTTCGCCCCGACCGTCTCCCGCAGCATGCCATGCCCGTGCCCCTGCCGCCGGCCGCCCTTTCCGAGCGTCTTATCGTCTTCCGCCCGGCAGGACCGTCCCTCTCGTGGCAGGATCTCGTGCCGGTCCTCGATCGGATAACCGACGGGGCGCGGCTGCGGCGCGGGGTGCTCGTCGATCTGGCCGCCATCACCGCCGTGTCCGACACCACGGCTGCACTTCTCCACGACCTGGCCTGTCGGGCGGCAGGCATGGCCGATCTCGCCATTGCCACGCCTGCGCCCGCCCTCGGCGCACGGCTCGAACGCCTCGGCCTCACCGCCATCCTGCCGCTGTTCCCGGACCGGGCCTCCGCGCTCGCGAGCCCCGTGCTCCGGCCCCACACGCTCTGCCACGCCAGGGCCGTCATCCTCGCTGCCGGCAAGGGCTCTCGGGCGCAGCCCCTCACCGGTCTTACCCCGAAACCGCTCCTCAAGGTTCTTGGCCGGCCGATCCTCGACTGGATGATCGACCATCTCGCTTCCTTCGGCCTGCACCGGCTGGCCGTCAACACCGGGCATCTGGCCTCCCGACTCGCGGCCCATCTCGCCACCGCCGACGCCGCACTCGACATCCGCGTGCAGCGCGAGCGGCGCCAACGCGCCGGCAGGCTCGAGGACGGCCCGGCCGGTTCGGCCACCACCCTGGCCCGTCTCGCCCGGGAGGGGTGGATCGACCGGCCGGTGATCGTCACCTGCGGCGACACCCTGGCCGATATCGATCTGGCCGGCATGATGATGCGGCAAGTGGAACGGGGACATGCCGTCACCATCGCCGCGATGGAAGTGCCGCGGGCGCGCGTGGCCCGTTACGGCATCCTTGCGACCGATGGGGACGGCACCGTTCACCGCTTTCAGGAAAAGCCGCGACCGGACGAAGCCGTGAGCCGTCTCGCCAACATGGGCATCTACATCTTCTCCCCCGAGGCTCTTGCGCATCTCCCTCCCGAAGAGGGGCGTGACATCGGCAACCATCTGCTGCCGTCACTCCTCGCGCACGGAGCCAGGATCGGCGTCTGGCATCACCGTGGCGGCTGGCGCGAGGTCGGCACGCCGGCCGATCTCCATGCCGTCAACATGGCCGCCGCCCGCGGCGAGGCGCCCCTGGCTCGCCTGCCGGCGCTCATGCGCGACGAGCGGATCCATGTCGGCAACGGTGTCCGGTTCGGCCCGCGGGTCCGGCTCGAGGGGCCGGTCTTCATCGGCGACGGGGTCGAGATCGGGGGCAACTGCCGCATCACGGGCCCTGCCGTCATCGAGCGTGGTGCCCGCATGGGCCCGGGCAGCCGGGTCGAGAATGCGCTCATCCTCGAGAGGGCCACCCTTCCGGCACGCGCGCAGTGCATCGGCACCCTCGTTCTGCCGCCCGGCCTCGGAACGATGGCGACCGGAAACCGCCCGGCCCGGCAGCAGGCGTCTGCCATTGCCCTGCCCGTCGTCAACGCCTGCAAGGACGCGGCCCACCCCCGGCCCGCCTGTCGATGAAGGGCTGATCATGAAGGCATTTTCCGGCAGAAGCGGCCCGCTGACCCACGCGCCGCCCTTCTCCGCCCGGCGGCCCTCGGGATTTCCGCCGCGCGCCGCCATGTCGGGTCAGGAAGATGGCGGCCGCGACCCACGAGACAACCCGCCGGCGGCGGCGTCATGTTCAGGGCATGCGGAAATGCTTGGAAAGGCGCAGTCCCTGCCCCTGATAGTTCGAGCCGAGATCCGCGCCGTAGAGGCGGTCGGGCCGATCGGTCATGCGTTCGAACACCAGCCGCCCCACCTCCTGGCCGTGTTCGAGCACGAAGGGTACCTCGTGGCAGCGCACTTCGAGCACGCCGCGCGCACCGCGCCCCCCGGCGGCCTCGTGACCGAAACCGGGATCGAAGAAACCGGCATAATGGACGCGAAACTCGCCCACCATCGCAAGATAGGGTGCCATTTCAGCCGCGTAATCCGGCGGGATGACGACCGATTCGCGACTTACGAGGATGTAGAAGGCTCCCGGATCGAGCACCACCCGCCCTTCCTCGGCATGAACCGGCTCCCAGAAGGCAGCGGGATCGTAATGGCCGACCCGGGAAAGGTCGATCAACGGCGCATGAGCCCGGGCCCGATAGCCGACGAGGGGGCGCACGGGGCGCCGCGCCCGGCCATCGGCGAATTCGAGGTCGACCGAGAAGGCCAGCCCGTTGTCGACGCGGGGCTGCGCCCCTGCAGGCGCATGCCTCCGCATCAGCTCGAGAAGATCGGCATCGGCAAGCCGTGCATCGCCCCGGCGGAAGCGAATCTGATTGAGTCGCATCCCCGGCCGGACCAGCACGGAAAAGCTCCGCGGGCAGATCTCGGCATAAAGCGGCCCGGCATAGCCCGGCGCCACCCGGTCGAACTCGCTGCCGTCATCGGTGATGAGGCGGGTGAGAATGTCGAGACGGCCGGTCGAGCTCTTGGCATTGGCGACGGCATGGATGTCCTCGGGCAGGTCGAGCCGTTCCATGAGCGGCACGAGATAGACGCAGCCCTTCTCGAGCACCGCTCCGCCCTCGAGCGGAAAGCTGTGCATCTCGAAATCGCCGATCCGCTCGGCCAGCCGTCGCCCCTTGCCGGCCAGGAAGGAAGCGCGTACGCGCCATGCCCGCCCGCCCAGCCGCAGATCGAGGCTCGCCGGCTGCACCTGATCGGCCTCGATCGGTGCTTCCCCGGCCCCGATCCGCCCCTCCGCGATCAGCGCCCGGATCGCTTGCGAGGGCAGGACACCCCGTCGTTGTTCCACCGCTGCGGCTCCTCCGTTCCGGCCTTGGTCGCGAGGAAGAACACCCGACCAACGCTTCCTGCCATACCCAGCCGGCAGGAGCGTTGCAATCGGTGTGGAGAAGAGCGCCGTCTGGATGAGCCCCCAAGACACCTGCATGACGGCGGTTCGCCGGGACGAGGCCCGTGGCGGGCAGCATGGGAAAGCACGACCCTGCACAGGGATCGCGACGAGGGGGGACGAGGGGACGGAGGGAAGGTGATCTGGCGCGTGAATGCGGGGAAGTGACCCGATGCGACGTCACCCTGACTGACCGACTGCCGTTCGGTCAGGGAGGCTGCGTTCACCGATGGAGCCGGCATTCGGCCATGGGGGTCGTCGGTCGCGCGGTCACCGCACACCGTGACACGGCATCGAGTTGTCTCCCGCTGCGCGACTTTCGCCGGCCGTGTCCTGGCCATGCATGCCTGTTTGCCTTCGCATACCGGGCGGGCGGCCCGGTGACCATAATTTCCGGCCGAAGGGCATGGCCCGGCAGGCGGGCTGGCTGCATCACGACGCTCGAACCTTGCGACCGAGCGGAAGATGCCTGGCTCGAGCCCCCATTCGCCGATCGGGCCGGGCAACCGGCGACGCATGCGAGGATGCGCGCGACATTTTCGGCAAGCGCCGCTGC
>WFPA01000023.1 GCA_015487815.1 Albidovulum sp. | reverse complement strand
TGCTCGTCGATCCGCGCCACCGGCCGGTTGGTCGGCACCTCGACCACGTCGAGACCGTAGATCTCCATGAATTCCTCTGCCTCGGTCATGGCGGTGCCGGTCATTCCGGCGAGCTTCTCGTAGAGGCGGAAATAGTTCTGGAAGGTGACCTGGGCGAGCGTGACGTTCTCGGGCTGGATCGGCACGCCCTCCTTGGCCTCGATCGCCTGATGCAGCCCGTCGGAAAGCCGCCGGCCCGGCATCATGCGGCCGGTGAACTCGTCGATCAGCACCACTTCGCTGCCGCGGACGATGTAGTCCTTGTCCTTGTGGAAGAGCTTGTGCGCTCTCAGCGCCTGGTTGGCGTGGTGCACGACGGTGGTGGAGGCCGGATCGTAGAGGCTCTGGCCTTCGGGCAGGATGCCGAGCTCGTGGAGGCGCTGTTCGAGATATTCGTTGCCCTCCTCGGTGAAGGTGACCTGCCGGTTCTTCTCGTCGATCGTGTAATGCTCTTCGGTCAGCTCGGGAATGACGGCGTCGAGAGCCTTGTAGAGATCGGACCGGTCCTGAGACGGGCCGGAGATGATGAGCGGCGTGCGCGCCTCGTCGATCAGGATGCTGTCAACCTCGTCGACGATGGCGAAGTAGTGATCGCGCTGCACCATCTCGTCGATCGACGACTTCATGTTGTCGCGCAGATAGTCGAAGCCGAGCTCGTTGTTGGTGGCGTAGGTGATGTCGGCCGCATAGGCCGCCTTCTTCTCCTCGTCCGACTGGCCCGGCACGATCACCCCGGTCGTCATGCCGAGAGCGCCATAGACCTTGCCCATCCATTCGGCATCGCGACGGGCGAGATAGTCGTTGACGGTAACGATATGCACGCCCCGGCCGGTCAGCGCGTTGAGATAGGCCGGCAGCGTCGCGACCAGCGTCTTGCCCTCGCCGGTCTTCATCTCGGCGATCTTGCCCTGATGGAGGATGATGCCGCCCATCAGCTGCACATCGAAGGGCCTGAGCCCGAGCGTGCGCCGGGCCGCCTCGCGGGCGTTGGCGAAGGCCTCGGGCAGAAGATCGTCGAGGCTCTCCCCCGCCGCATGGCGGGCCTTCAGCTCCTCGGTCTTGCCCCGGATCTCCTCGTCGCCGAGCTTCTCGAACTGGGGCTCGAGATCGTTGATCTTCTGGACGAGGGGGCGAAGCGCCTTGATCTTGCGGTCGTTGGCCGTGCCGAAGATCTTTCGTGAGAGGGTTCCGAGACCGAGCATGGGCTCTCCGTTCCTGAGGCGTTGGCGCGTTCCGAGGCATTGGTGCCGTCACGCGCTGACGAAAATGTGGGGCATCCTTCCCTTGTGGGAGCTTCCGTCGCAACCTATGAACGATCGGGACGCCGGCCCGCGGGAAAACCCCTGTCGCATGTAAGCGGGCACATCGAGGCTGTCAATCAAGGCCCCGTGCGGGGCAAGGGAGTTCCCAGGAGGTTGATGATGTTTTTCCCCATTCGTGATCTCGGCCGCGCCGCCGCCACCCTCGCCGTCCTTGCGGCCTTCGCAGCCGCTCCCGCGGCGCTCGCCCAGGAAACGAAGGCGCCGACACCGGCGCCGGGCGAAAAGGGCACACCACCCTCGGCCGATACGGTGCTGGCCGTGGTCAACGGCAAGCCCATCACCCTCGGCCATGTGGCCATGCTGCGTTCGCGCCTGCCGGCCCAGTATCAGCAGATCGACGACAAGGAACTCCTCGACGCCATCCTCGAGCAGCTGATCCGCCAGCAGGCCCTCGCCGATCTCACCGATCCGGCGAAGGACAAGCGGCTGGCCGTCTCGCTCGAGAACGAGACCCGGGCGGTGAAGGCGCAAAGCGTGATCGAGAAGATCCAGTCCGAACCCGTCGGCGAAGAGGAGATCCGCGCCGCCTACGAGAAGATGAAGGCGGCCTGGCCAGAGGAGACCGAATGGAATGCCTCGCACATCCTGGTGAAGACGAAGGAGGAGGCCGAGGCGATCATCAAGGAGCTCGAGGGCGGGGCCGATTTCGCCACCCTCGCCAGGGACAGGTCCACCGGCCCCTCGG
This sequence comes from Albidovulum sp., assembly GCA_015487815.1. Lineage (GTDB taxonomy): Bacteria > Pseudomonadota > Alphaproteobacteria > Rhodobacterales > Rhodobacteraceae > WFPA01. Next base: position 2,851 of record WFPA01000023.1, on the reverse strand, counting down.
GCAAGCGCGGTGGCGAGCTCGGCTGGTTCGGCAAGGGCATGATGGTTGCACCGTTCGAGAAGGCGGTGACAGAGCTCGAGCCGGGGCAGTTCACCACCGAGCCGGTCAAGACCCAGTTCGGCTGGCATGTCATCAGGCTCAATGACAAGCGCAGGAAGGCGCCGCCTTCGCTCGAGGAGGTGCGCGGCAAGATCGTGCAGGAGCTCCAGCGCCGCCGGATCGAAAAGGCGGTGGAGGAAGCGCTTGCCAGGGCGAAGGTCGAACGCAAGCAGGTCGAGATCGATCCGAAGGCGATCCGTGACCCCGCCATCTGGCAAGACTGATCGCCACCGTCATGCCGCGATGGGGCGCGACCCGACTTGACGATCGTGTCCGATCGCACGAGAGAGGCGCCATCCGAAGGGGTGGCGCCTTTTCCATGCCTGCCCCATGATGCCGCCACGGGCCACTGCACGCCCTGCCGCATCCTGATCGAACGAGGAAGCCGAGATGACCGCAGCGACCGACACCCCCGTCTCACCCTTCGCCCCGGCACGCTTTCCCGATCTGCCGCCCGTGGCGGGCGTGCGCCTGGCCACGGCCACGGCCGAGGTGCGCTACCGGGGACGGGAAGACGTGATGCTTGCAGCGATCGGCGAGGGTGCGGCCATTGCAGGCACCTTCACCCGTTCCTCGACCCGCGCTGCGCCCGTCCTCGATTGCGAGGCCAAGCTCGCCGCCCATGCCGCGGCCCCGACAGAAAAGGGGGGGTTCGCCTTCCTCGTCAATTCGGGCAACGCCAACGCCTTCACCGGCCGGCTGGGCGAGGCGTCCGTCGCCGCGCTCACCGCAGCGGTGGCAGCGCGACTCGCCATTCCACCCGCCCATGTCTTCACCGCCTCCACGGGGGTGATCGGCGAGCCTCTGCCCCATGAGCGGATCGTCGCCGTTCTCGACGATCTGACCGAGTCGCTCGCCCCCGAACCCTGGGAAAGGGCGGCACGGGCGATCATGACCACCGACACCTACCCGAAGGGCGCCACCGCCTCGGTCGAGATCGACGGGCGGCGCGTCACCATCAACGGCATTGCCAAGGGCTCGGGGATGATCGCTCCCGACATGGCAACGATGCTGGTCTTCCTCTTCACCGATGCCGTCATTTCCCGGGAGCTGCTGCAGGACATGGTCTCGCGCCTGACGGAGCGGACCTTCAACTGCATCACCGTCGATGGCGACACCTCGACTTCCGACACGCTGCTCGTGGCCGCCACCGGCAGAGCCGGTCATGCGCCCATCGCAGCGGCAAGCGCCGAAGCCGCCGCCTTCGAGGCGGCACTCGAGAGCGTGATGCGCGATCTCGCCCATCAGGTGGTGAAGGATGGCGAAGGGGCGAGCAAGTTCGTCACCATCCGCGTGACGGGAGCGGCAGACCGGGCGGACGCGAAGCGGGTGGCCATGTCGATCGCCAATTCGCCCCTCGTCAAGACCGCGATCTATGGCGAGGATCCGAACTGGGGCCGGGTGGTGATGGCAGTCGGAAAGTCCGGCGCCAGGGCCGACCGCGACCGCCTCGCCATCCGCTTCGGCGACATCCTCGTGGCCGAACGGGGCTGGATGGCCGAAGGCTATCGCGAGGAAGAAGCCGCCCGCTACATGAAGAATCGCGAGATCACGATCGGTGTCGATCTCGGGCTTGGCCCGGGCGAAGCCACGGTCTGGACCTGTGATCTCACCAAGCGCTACATCGAGATCAACGCGGATTACCGGTCATGAACGGGACAAGGGACAAGACCGGCCCGGGTGCGGAAACCCTTCTGCCGCTGCTGCTGGTGGCGGCGGTGGCGCTGGTGGACCCCGACGGGCGCATCCTCGTCACGAGGCGGCCCGCCGGCAAGGCGATGGCGGGGCTGTGGGAGTTCCCCGGCGGCAAGATCGAGGATGGCGAGACGCCGGAGACCGCCCTGAGACGCGAACTGCACGAGGAACTCGGGATCACCACCTGGGAAAGCTGCCTCGCGCCGCTCACCTTCGCTTCCCACTCCTATGAGGATTTTCACCTGCTGATGCCGCTCTATGTCTGCCGCAAATGGCAGGGCATTCCCACCCCGCATGAGGGGCAGGCACTGCGCTGGGTCCGCCCGCGGGATCTCGCCACGCTGGAGATGCCGCCGGCGGACCGGCCGCTCATCCCTCATCTGCGCGACCTTCTGGGCTGAAACATGCAGCCCCGGCGGTTGGCGTAACGGAACAAGCCCCCTCCACGCGCTATTGCAGGTCGGTATTCACCACCTTGGAGGCAAAACGCGGACGCATCACCACCACATTGATCCACTCGTCGAAGCCGAGACGCACCGGCAGGCGCAGATCGTAGGGGATATGGGTTTCCACGAGGAGAATGGTTTCGCCGATCGCCATGTCGGGGATGAAGTTCTCGGGGATCTTGCGCTCGAGAATCTGCGCCGTCGTCAGCCCCTGATGCTGACCGGAAGCATGGCTCCACTCGACCGCATAGCTGTCTGTGGTGCGGCGCACGCTCGTCACCCGCACCCAGCTCGGGCCGGTGCCGATGGCCACCGCATCCACCACATCGGCCATGTGATCGACATAGGAATTGTCCACTTCGGTCTGCCGGGCAAGAATGTCAGCCACGGCATAGGTCGCCTTGAGCGCGGCGGTCTGGCTGCGGAAGGCGTCGAAGAAGACGAAGCTGCCGACATACCAGGCAAGCAGCACCGGCAGCACCAGGAGAAACTCGACCGACACGGCCGCGCTCACATCCTGGCGGAACCGCGCGAGGCTGGCGAGAATGCGTCTCATGTCCCTGCCCTCCTCATGCCGGCTCGTTCACGAAGGCGGTGCGGCTGTAGATATA
>WFPA01000022.1 GCA_015487815.1 Albidovulum sp. | reverse complement strand
TGCCATGCACGCTCTTCCGCCTGCCCCGAGGGCCGGCGCAGGCCATGCGGTATCTCATGTGATGCAACAATGCCACAGTCTGCCGGGCAGTTCCACCATCTCCCGCCGGATCGGCGGGTATCCCGCTCCGCTTCCGCATTCGCCGGCCGTCGCCCCGGCTCGCATGACGGATCGGGTCGGCGGCATCGTCCGCCCCGCAGGAAGCCCATGCGCTCCGGGCGAAGGCGACTCCGGGTCGGCGGATGCCGGAACAAGCCCCGATCGCCGCCCGGCAAGCGCAGTCGGCCTGCCTCCCGGAATATCCGATCCGACCGCGCCCCGCGTGTGGCACGGGCTTCCGGGCGCAGCGTTCCGCGACACCTGCCGGAGCCGAAGAGGCTTTCGCGGCGGGTCGTTTTTCCATTCCTGCGTCAATGGCGTTTCCGGGCCGCGGAGAAGGCAGGGAACGCAGCTCTTCCGGGCTTCGCACCGCCTTGCCGGGCATGGGCGACGGGAACGGGGCGAGAGGCCGGGCGGGAGAGGATACCCCGCCGATCTTCGCCCGCGGCAGGCGCCCTCGCCCGGCCGGCATTCAGCGGGGGATGCCGAGATCGTCGAGCTTGCGCCGCAGCGTGTTGCGGTTGATGCCGAGAAGCGCCGCCGCCTTGAGCTGGTTGTGGCCGGTGGCTTCGAGGGCGAGGGTGATCAGCGGCCGCTCGACCTCCGCCATCACCCGCCCGTAAAGCCCCGCCGGCGGCAGACCCGGCGCGTGGCGACCCAGCTCGTCGCGCAGATGTTCGCGCACCGCCTCGCCGAGGGAGCGCGACACGACCCGCCGTCCGCCCCCTTCGGCGGCCGGTTCCGCAGCCAGTGCGTCATGGATCTCCTCGGCGCCGAGCGTGACCACCGAGGCCATCAGCGCCGCGCGGCGCAACACGTTCTCCAGCTGGCGCAGATTGCCGGGCCAGGCATGCCGCTGCAAGAGCGTCAGCCCCTCGGCATCCACCCCTTCGACCGGGTGGAGCCGGGCGCGGTTGCGGGCGAAGAAATCGGCCACGAGAGCGGGGATGTCCGAGAGCCGCTCGCGCAGGGGCGGCAGGGAGAGGGTGGCAGCTGCGAGGCGATAGAAGAGATCGGGCCGGATCCCCCCTTCCTCGCGCGGGGCGGCGAGCACGTCGAGCGGGGCGACGCTGGTGGCGAGCACCCGCACCCCCTCCCCCTCAGCCCGCTCGAGCAGCGCCAAGAGCCGCCGCTGCTCCTCGGGGGTGAAGCTCGCGACCTCCTCGACAAGGATGGTGCCGCCGCGCGCCCGCCCGAGGAGCTGATCGACCGCCCCCGGCCCCGCCAGCGTCTCGGCATCGGCCGTGACCAGCGTGCGGCTGCCCCGCGGACCGAAATCGTGCAGCACATGGGCCACCCGGGTCTTGCCGGTGCCGCTCTCACCGATGATCAGCACCGGCTCGTCTCCGGGTATGAGCCGCGAGAGGGTGCGGAAGACCGCCTGCATCGCCGGAGCGGTGCCAACCAGCGGGATCCGGTCGCTCTCGATCCGGCTTTCCTCGAAGCGTGGCGCGGACGGCGAAAGGGTATCGCGCGGGGAAGACGGCATGGCCGCAGCCTCCCGCGGCGCTTCGGGTGCCGGAGCGGTGGCGGCGGGCGGCGAATCCGCGGGCGCGGCGGGCGCTGCCGGAGAGGGCGACCCGGTCTGCCGAGGCTCTTCCGGGGCCGCACGCGGGCGCCGCCGGGCGGCATCGCTCGCTTCGAGCGCCCGGGCAACGGTCGCCAGCAGCTTCGGCAGATCGAAGGGCTTGGGCAGATACTCCCAGGCCTGGACCTCCGCTGCCTCGAGCGCCGTCATCACCGTGTTGCGGGCCGAAATCACGATCACCGGCATGTCGGGGCGCCGCTCGCGGATCGCCGGCACGAGCTCGATGCCGTTGCCGTCGGGCATCATCACGTCGGTGATGACGACATCGCCGCGCCCTTCCTCGACCCAGCGCATCAGCATGGTGAGCGACGAGGTGGCATGCACCTTCGCCCCGGCACGGCTCAGCGCCTGGGTGAGCACCGTGCGGATGGCGCGATCGTCATCGGCGACAAGAACAGTTCCTTCCATGAGGAGACCCTCGTCTTCCAGATTCTCGTTCGGACCGGCGGACGGGCTGCCGGTCGGGATTTCCTTGCCGTTTCGTTCCGCGCGCTCGCGCCCTCAGCCATCGGCCCGGGGCAGCGAGACGCGGAAGACCGTCCGGCCGGGCCGGCTCTCGACCTCGATCGCCCCGTCATGGGCGGCGACGATCTTCGAGGCCAGCGCAAGGCCGAGCCCCGAACCTGCCTCGCGCCCCGAGACGAAGGGCTCGAACACCCGATCGACGATCTCGGGGTTGATGCCGGGGCCGTTGTCGATCACCTCGACATGGATCGGCAGCACCAGCCGGCGCCCGTCCCCGCCCGGCACGATCAGCTGCCGTTCGTAATAGCTCCGCAGAAGGATGCGCCCGTCGCGGGCCGGCGCGGCCTCTGCGGCATTGCGCACGAGATTGGTGAAGACCTGCACCAGCTGCTCGTGATCACCCAGCACCGGCGGGAGCGAGGGGTCGTATTCGTCGCCGATCTCGACATGGGCGGCATAGGAGATCCGCGCGCTCCGGCGCACATGCTCGAGCACGTCGTGGATGTTGACCGGCTCGCGCTTCGGCGGACGCAGATCGCCGAACTCGTCCACCTGATCGACCAGATCCTGTATCCGCCGCACCTCGTCGAGGATGAGGCGGATGAGGCTGCGATCCTCGCCGTCGCCGCCCATGGCCAGAAGCTGGGCCGCCCCCGAGATGCCGGCCAGCGGGTTGCGGATCTCGTGGGCCAGCATCGCCGCCATGCCGATGGCCGAGCGCGCGAGCGAACGGGCGGCGCGGGAACGGTCGATCCGCTCGGCCACGTCGCGCGGGATCAGCACCACGGCGATCTCGCCCTGCTCCGGGTCGGGGGCGATGTGCATGTCGAGCGAAAGGCCCTGCCCCGTGGGCAGCGTGGCATCGACATCGTGCAGCACCAGATCGCCGCCCTCGCGCCCGGCACGGGCAAGAAGCTCCCCGAGAGGCGGGTCGGTGACAAGGCGCGCGCCGAGCGGACGGCCCGCAAGGCGCCGACGCGAGACGCCGAGGAGCTCCTCGGCCTTCGAGGTCATCTCGATCACCCGGCCCTCGCCATCGACGAGACAGGCCGCGACCGGCAGGCTCGCCCAGCCGCGCGCGGCGGCGGACCCGCCGTCGGCGGCCGTGCATCTCCCGTTCCGCCCCGTCATGCCGCCGCCTCCCGCACCGGCCCGGCCCGGGCCGCCTCAGTGTCATCCGTCCGGTCACGGGGCACGGCATCGCCCAGCGCCTCGGCGATCAGCCGGCGTACCTCTGCCGGGTCCTCCTCGGTCAGGATCCGCCTGCGCCAGCCGGCCCGCCCCGCCGCCTCGAGGTACCAGCCCAGATGCTTGCGCACCGCTCGGCGGCCGATCTCCACACCGTAATGAGACAGCGCCGCGTCGTAATGGGCGAGGACGAGATCGACGAGCGCCGCCCCTCGCGGGATCCGCGGCGCCGGCGCACCCCACAGGCGATGAGCGACGAGCGCCGGCAGCCAGGGCCGGCCCTGGGCGCCCCGGCCGATCATCACCCCGGCCGCACCCGAAGCGGCAAGGGCGGCGCGGGCGTCTTCGGGCGTGGTGATGTCGCCATTGACGATCACGGGAAGCGACACCGCCGCCACCACCTTGCGCACCGCGCGCCAGTCGGCCCGGCCCTTGTAGAACTGGCAGCGGGTGCGGCCATGAACGACGATCATCCGCACGCCGGCCGCCTCGGCGCGGCGGGCGATCTCGGGGGCGTTGATACTGTTCTCGTCCCAGCCGAGCCGCATCTTCACCGTTACCGGCACCGACACCGCCTGCACCACCGCCTCGATCAGCCGCAGCCCGTGATCGGCCTCGCGCATCAGCGCCGCGCCCGAATAGCCGCCGACGACCTTCTTGGCCGGACAGCCCATGTTGATGTCGATCACCGGCGCGCCGGCATCTTCGAGCATGCGTGCGCTCTCGGCCATCCAGTAAGGATCGCGCCCGGCGATCTGCACCGCCGTGCAGTCCCGTGCCCGGCCGATCACCGCGCGGGCACGCACCGCCGGCTTGGCCTGCACCATCTCCTGGCTGGCGACAAGTTCCGAGACCACCAGCCCGACGCCGAAACCGGCGACGATGTCACGGAAGGGCGCATCGGTGATCCCGGCCATCGGCGCCAGAAAGACCGGCGGCGCGAGGCGGTGCCCGCCAAGATCGACCGTCCGCGGAGGAAGCTGCGTGAAAACGCTCATGGGCTGACGCTGCCCCCTTTTCGGGCAGGAGACAATGGCGCCGCGAGCCATATGGCCGCAACCGGCACCCATCTGCCCAATTCATGGGCAATATCTCTCAATGTTGATCCAATAATGTGCATCCTCTGCCTCTACCGCCCCGCCCATGCCCCTGCAAGGGGGAACGACTGCCGCGCGTTGCCTCCCGGGTGCTTTTACCCGATATGGGAGGGCGAAATGTCGGGGAAAGAGGCCGGATGATGGCGGAGCGAAAAGAGGCGCTGGTGGTGCTCGCGGCCGGGCGGGGCCGACGCGCCGGCGGAACGGTGCCGAAGCAATATGCCGATCTTGGCGGCCGGCCGGTGCTCGTCCATGCGATCGGCAACCTGCTCGCGGCCTTCGGCCGGCCCGTGCCGCGACTTGTCCTAGTCATCCGCCCCGAGGACCGCAGCCGGCCCGAAACCTCGGTGCTGCCGCATCTGCCCGAGGGCGTCGCCCCGCTCATCGTCACGGGCGGCGCGGAGCGCGCGCTGTCGGTGAAGGCGGCACTCGAGGCGCTGGCAGCGGAGCCCGTCCCGCCGACCCATGTCTTCATCCATGACGGGGCGCGGCCCTTCGTCAGCCGGGCGATGATCGCGGCGCTGCGGGCGGCCCTTGCCGGGGCCCCGGCCGCCGCCCCCGCCCTGCCGGTGACCGATGCCCTCTGGCGCGGCGAGGAGGGGCATGTGGTGGCCTCGGTGCCGCGGGCGGGGCTCTTTCGCGCCCAGACGCCCCAGGCCTTCGCCTTTCCAGCCATCCTCGCCGCCCATCGCGCCCATGCCGACCCCATGGCCGCCGATGATGTGGCCGTCGCCCGCGCACACGGGCTCGAAGTCGCCATCACGCCGGGCGAGGAGGACAACATCAAGATCACCCACCCGGCCGATTTCGTCCGCGCCGGCCGCATCCTCGCCGCCCGCGCTTCCGACGCCCTCACCGCCGCCTCCCTCCCTGTCCCCGACGGCACCGCAGCCACCGGCACCGGGGAGACGGAGGCGGATCACCCCGATTCCGATTGCAAGGAGGAACCGCCCATGCCCCCCGCGCTGCGTCTCGGCCACGGTTTCGACGTTCATGCCTTCACTGAGGGCGATCGGGTGATCCTCGGCGGCATCGCCATCCCCCATGACAGGGCGCTCAAGGGACATTCGGACGCCGACGTCGTGCTCCATGCGCTGGCCGATGCGCTCTACGGTGCCCTGGCCGAAGGCGATATCGGCCGGCATTTCCCGCCTTCCGACCCGCGCTGGAAGGGAGCGGCCTCGGATGTCTTCCTCGAACACGCGGCATGCCTTGCCCGCGAACGCGGCTTCGAGATCGCCAATCTCGACGTGACGGTGATCGCCGAGGCGCCGAAGATCGGCCCCCATGCCGAAGCCATGGCCGCGCGTATCGCCCGGATCTGCGCCCTTTCCCCGGCACAGGTGTCGGTGAAGGCCACCACCTCGGAGGGGCTCGGCTTCACCGGCCGGCGCGAGGGAATCGCCGCCATGGCCACCGCGCTCCTGATGCGGCGCTGACGCGGCCGGCCGACCGCCCCGGGGGGAAGGGAGCCGCAATCGGGCCATGCGGACCGGCGCGTCTTCAGGACGAAGAGCGGGCCGGATCTCGACCGCGGAGCCGGAACGGCAGAGCGCGCCCCGTCTCCGGCCGCCCCGCGGGAAACACGCGGGAACACGGCCCTTTCGCACTGCACCCCGCCTTCCTCCCGCCCGGAAGCAGACGGTCCGCGCTCGTTAAGGCCCGGCGGCGATCGTCTTTCCTCCCGACCGTGGCTTCCCCGTGACCGGCAGCGGCCGGACTTCCCCTCCCTCCGCTGCCGCGATGGCGGGCGACGACGGAGCTCCCGACCGACCGGCCGGCCCATCCTCCCCCGCGAAGGGAAGGGGTCGTGACCGGCCATCTCATGTCATCGCCCGATGCGGCCCCTCCTCCGGCTCGCCCATCGGACATTCACCTCTCGCCATGTGCAGGGAAGGGTGGCAATCTCGTCGGGGAAGCCGATCCGGACCTTCCCATCACCCCCGCGCAGGGGTTCACCGTTCCCGTGCCGACCGGCCATGGCGCGCGCTCCGGGTTCTCTTCGCAGGCGAGTTCTTCCCTTCCGCCCGCATTCCTCGCTGAACGCGCCCCTCCCGCCCCTTGCCGATCGCGTCCGCAACCGCCATCAAGGGCGGGTGCCTTTCAGAACCGGAGTCCTGCCATGCCCGAGGCTCTCGCCCGTTTCATCGCCACTTTCGGCCTCATCGGCCGGCTGCCGCTCGCGCCGGGCACATGGGGCTCGGCCGCGGCCATTCCGCTGGCCTGGCTGCTGCACATGGCCGGCGGCTTTCCGCTGCTGGCCGCCGCGACGGCAGCGCTGTTCCTCCTCGGCTGGCGGGCCACCGCCATCATCATCGCGGGCAGCGGCGACAAGGACCCGTCGGAAGTGGTGGTGGACGAGGTCGTCGGCCAGTGGATCGCGCTCTTTCCGCTCTCGGCCGGGCTGTGGCATGCGGGGGTCGACCCTGTGATCTTTCCCTGGCCGGGCTGGGTCGGTGGTTTCGTGATGTTCCGGCTGTTCGACATCTGGAAGCCCTGGCCCGTGGGCTGGGCCGACCGGCGCGGCACCGCCCTCGGGGTGATGCTCGACGACGTGCTCGCGGGGATCTGGGCCGCCATCCTCGTCGGGATTGCCGGCGCGATCGCCCACGGCATGATCTGAAATCCCGCCCCGCGGGACAGCGGTCGGGTGCTTCGCAAGGGGAAAACGCCACCTCGCCTGCCGGCCATGAACACCGCAGTGCATCAGTGGCATGCCCCTGGTCGGCCGGAAGCTCGCCCATCGCTCTTGGCAGCACGTCGGGAAAGGGGCAGAATGCCCCTGCGGCCGCGCGACCGACATCCGGCTCGCCCGTCTGTCAGGGGAGGCCCCGATGTTCAGCAGCGACATTCTCGATCTCGTCCGCCTGCTTCTTGCCCGTTGCCGCGAAAAGGGGCTGCGTGTGACGACGGCCGAAAGCTGCACCGGAGGGCTCCTCGGAGGAGCGATCACCGAAATTCCCGGCGCCTCGAAGGTCTATGAACGCGGCTTCGTCACCTATGCCAATATCGCCAAGGAAGAACTGCTCGGCGTACGCGCGGCCACCCTCGCCGCCCATGGCGCCGTCTCCGAGGAAACCGCGCGCGAAATGGCCGTCGGCGCCCTTGCCCGCTCCCGCGCTCATCTTGCCGCCGCGATCACCGGCATCGCCGGGCCCGGCGGCTCGGAGCACAAGCCCGAAGGGCGGGTCTGCTTCGGCCTTGCCCGGCGCAGCGGACCCGAGGCCCCCGACGACGAATGGTCGGTGATGACCGAAACCGTCGATTTCGGGCCTCTTGGTCGCTCGAACATCCGCCTCGCTGCCCTCGGCCATGCCCTCAGGGGGCTCCTGAAGCTGGCGGAAGACGCCTGACCGCCACACGAATCTGCCCGTGGAACGAGCAGAGATGCCCATCGGATCAGCACGCAATCGATGCCCAAAATGAAGGCAGTCGTGCCTTCATGATGAGCAATGCGCCCGAATTCTTCGTCATCTGCCCACGCCGGCGGCATCACTGCCTTGACGACGGGCGAGGACGGGCGCTCCGAACCGTGCCATGATCATGTGTCCCCCGCACCCAGGATGCGAGGGGGCGGGGATTATCGGAAGGATGGGGAAATGGTCGGAGCTGATGTCGCGTGGATCCTGACGGCAACCGCGCTGGTTCTCTTCATGTCGCTGCCGGGGCTGGCGCTGTTCTATGGCGGCCTCGTGCGGGCACGCAACGTGCTCAGCGTCTTCATGCATGTCTTCTCGCTTGCCGCGCTCATGAGCATACTGTGGCTCGCGGTGGGCTACTCGATCGCCTTCGGCACGGACGGTCCGTGGTGGGGCGGCCTCTCCAAGGCCTTCCTTCTCGGCGTGACGCCCCAGAGCCTTTCGGGCACCCTGCCCGAGATCCTGTTCTTTGCCTTCCAGATGACCTTCGCCGTCATCACGCCGGCGCTGATCGTCGGCGCCTATGTCGAGCGGGTGGGCTACGGCTTCGTGCTTCTGTTCTCGGCGCTGTGGATGCTCCTCGTCTATGCCCCGGTCGCCCACTGGATCTGGGGCGGCGGCGCCCTTTCCGACGGCGGGATCCTCGGGCCGGTCGGCACGAAGGACTTTGCCGGCGGCATCGTCGTGCACGAGACGGCCGGCATCGCCTCTCTGGTGGTGGCGATGCTGCTCGGCCCGCGGCGCGAGCGGAATGTGCCGCCCCACAATCCGGGCTACGTGATGATGGGAGCGGGAATGCTCTGGGTCGGCTGGTTCGGCTTCAACGGCGGCTCGGCGCTGGCGGCCGATGCCACCGCGGCCTCCGCGCTCGCCGTCACCCATATTTCGGCCGCCGCCGCCTCGCTTTCCTGGGCGCTGTGGGAGCGGATCAAGCATGGCAAGGCCTCGATGGTCGGACTCGTGACCGGCACCATCGCCGGTCTTGCCTCGATCACCCCGGCCTCGGGCTATGTCGGCCCGGCGGCAGCGCTCGTCATCGGCCTCGTCGCCGGCGTGCTCTGCCAGGAAGCGGTGGGCTTCGTGCGCGGCCGGCTGAAGATCGACGACACGCTCGACGTGTTCGCCGTCCATGGCGTCGGCGGCATCTTCGGCACCGTCATGATCGCCCTTCTCGGTGCCGGCAGCTGGGCGGCGCAGATCGGGGGCCTCGTCATCGTCGGCCTCTTCACCCTGGTCGCCACCTGGATCGTCGCCCGGATCAGCGGCCTGATCGTGCCGATGCGGGTCGATCCCGAGACCGAGACCACCGGCCTCGACCTCGCGGTTCATGGTGAACGGGCCTATGATCTGAACTCCTGAGCGGGCTTCCCGCCGGGGCGCGACGGGCCGGGCCCTCCCCGGCCCGTTCCCGCATGCGCCGGAGCTGCTCCCGTTCTTCGGCCGCCCCGCCCATCGCCCGATGCCCTTGCCGCCCCGTCCCCATGCGCTATAACCCGGGGCACGATCACCGATGAAGGATGCGTGAGATGGCCAAGGACTGGTCGAAATCGAGCTGGCGGACGAAACCGCGGGTGCAGATGCCCGACTATCCCGACAAGGAAGCTCTCGAGCGGGTCGAGGCCGAGCTCAGGAAGCTGCCGCCCCTCGTCTTCGCCGGCGAGGCCCGGCGGCTCAAGCGCCGCCTCGGCGAGGTGGCCGAGGGCAAGTCGTTCCTGCTGCAGGGCGGGGACTGCGCCGAAAGCTTCGCGGAGTTCAACGCCGACACCATCCGCGACACCTTCCGCGTCCTCCTGCAGATGGCGGTGGTGCTGACCTATGGCGCCAAGAAACCGGTGGTGAAGGTCGGGCGCATCGCCGGGCAGTTCGCCAAGCCGCGCTCCTCCCCCATCGAGAAGATCGGCGACATGGAGCTGCCCTCCTATCGCGGCGACATCATCAACGACATCTCTCCCACGCCCGAGGCGCGCAGGCCCGACCCGGAGCGGATGCTGCGGGCCTATACCCAGGCCGCCGCCTCGCTCAACCTGCTCAGGGCCTTCTCGACCGGCGGCTATGCCGACATTCACGAGGTTCATTCCTGGACGCTGGGCTTCACAGAGGGCCCCGAGGCCGAGCGTTACCGCGCCATCGCCAACCGCATCTCGGACGCGCTCGAATTCATGTCGGCCGCCGGGGTCAACCCCGACACATCGACCAAGCTGAGGACGGTCGAGTTCTACACCTCCCACGAGGCGCTGCTCCTCGAATACGAGGAAGCGCTCTGCCGCATCGATTCGACCACCGGCCTGCCCATTGCCGGCTCGGGACACATGCTGTGGATCGGCGACCGCACGCGCCAGCCCGACGGCGCCCATGTCGAGTTCTGCCGCGGCGTGCAGAACCCGATCGGTCTCAAATGCGGCCCCTCGATCACCGAGGACGAGCTTCTGCGGCTGATCGACATCCTCAACCCCGAGAACGAGCCGGGGCGCCTCACCCTCATCACCCGGTTCGGGGCCGGCAGGGTCGGCGATCATCTGCCGCGGCTCATTCGCGCTGTCGAGCGGGAAGGCCGGACCGTGGTGTGGTCGTGCGACCCGATGCACGGCAACACCATCAAGTCGGCCTCGGGTTTCAAGACCCGCCCCTTCGACGCTGTGCTGCGCGAGGTGCAGGAATTCTTCGCCATTCACCGCGCCGAGGGCACCTATCCCGGCGGGGTGCATTTCGAGATGACCGGCAAGGACGTCACCGAATGCACCGGCGGGGTGCGGGCGGTGAGCGAGGAAGACCTCTCGAGCCGCTATCACACCGCCTGCGACCCGCGCCTCAACGCTTCCCAGGCGCTGGAGCTCGCTTTCCTCGTCGCCGAGGAGCTCGGCAAGGACAACGAGAAGGCCCGCCTCGCCGTCTGAAGACAGGACCCGCCGGCGGGCATGCGGCAGGCATTGCACGGTGATGCGCTCTCCGCACCCACGGGTGACGGGCGGGGCGGGGTCCTTGGCGAACTGCGAGGGGGCCGAACGGGCGGCCGGGCCCCGCTTCCACGGCCGCCTCCCGTTCGGCGACAAGACCGCCAGCGCCAAGGCTCCACCGGGCCGGGCCGGTCGAGACCATCACTTCGTCGCGGCTCGCTCCGGCCCTTCCGGCGCTCCACCCCGGCGACGGGATCCGGCCTCGGGGCTGGCCAGTACGGGGCGATGAAAGCCGCCGTCTCTTCCGGCAGGCAGCGGCCAGAAGGGCGAGAGGCGAAGAGCCCGCTCTCGCCCGGTGCCGGACGGCGCGTCCGTCAGGACACCCCCCGCCAGCTGCCACAGCCCCGATGCATCTCCCCCGGCACGGAATGACAAGGGACGCAATGACAAGGGACGCAGCGCATCGGGGAAGCCCTCCTTGCGCGGGCGAGATCGCCGGCCCTGCCGGATACGGCGTCCGGTCACGGCACAGCCCGCCTTGCGGTGCATCGGGGAGGATCGGTCGCCAACCGCGCGGGCAGCCGCGGTGACCGGCCTTCCGTTCCGGCTCCGCTACGTCCCTCTCCGTCCATCGCGGCGCAGGAGCCTTCACGGACATGCCGCCCCTTTCCGCCTCCACCCCAGGCCGAGACGGCGGAAGAATGACGCGACAGCGCCCCTCAGCCGCGGTTTCCGTTATCGACCACCAGCCGCAGATGAGGGGCGGGCGCGCCGCCGGCGCGGCCCCAGTCGTGGGGGCGGGAGGTGGCGCGCCGCCGCGTGAGGGCCAGCGCCTCGGCCCTGAGCCGCGCAAGACGCAGCTCTTCGGCGGCGCGACCGGCACCGGCGACGGAACCATCCGCCATTGCCGCTCCTCCCATGTCGAAAGCGGGCACGGCCGGCGCGGCGAACCCCGCGATCGGGGCGCTCTTCCAGCGCGGCGGCGCCGGCGGCTGACGGGCGATGATACGCATTGCCCGTCCCTTCTCGAGCGAGAAGCGCCGCGGCGGCTGTCCGATCTCGCCATGCGTCACGAGGCAGCCCAGCGCCCTGTCGAACACGCCGCCATCGCTCTGGATCGGCAAGAGGATCATCCGCCCTCTCAGGGGCGGCTTGCCGTCCTCGCCCGCCAGCATCTCCAGATCGACGAAGGCCTCGGCTCCGAATACGCGGTTCATCAGCGCCTCCACGCGCAGCCGCGCCGCGAGGGTGAAGAGCGCGAGCGGCGTCATCCCCCGCACCTCCATCCCCATCAGCGTGCAAAGACCGAGCCCGGCGAGGCGGAAACGGATGTTGCCCGGCCCGGCCGCCTCGAGCAGGAAGGCGTGCTCGAGCGCTTCCTCGAAGGCAGCAGGGTCGATCTCGGAGCGCGCCGGCGCCGGCCGGCCGGCCCGCAACTCCTCCCAGTAATCGAACAGCCGGCGGATCGCCCGGTGGTCCATCTCCCCCCCTTCCGACCCGTCGGGCCGCAATGCGCTTCATTCGGGCACAGGCTGCCGAAAAATGCTTAACCGAGGGTTAATGATGCCGAGAGTTTTTCCCGTGTTTTCCGAAAGACCCCACGAACAGGACACCTCCACCCCGTTTCCCCTCCGCCGGTTGCCGTTGCCGGGCCGTCGCGCAACGGGGCCGGGCTGCCGCATTCGCACCGGCGGCGGTTCCCGCGCCGGCACCGTCCCTTGACCTCGCCGCCCCGATCGACAAGATGCGCCACCACCGGCACGGGGCCATGCCGGCCCGGCTGCCCCCCGGTGCCAATCAGGGAGAGATGCCATGTCGGCCGAGATCGAGGCTTCCTGCCTCCATGACCGCCCCGGCGACCCGCAGCGCCGGGGACTCCTCATCATCATTTCCTCGCCCTCGGGCGCCGGCAAGTCCACCCTCGCCCGTCGGCTGATGGCGTGGGATCCGACCATCCGCTTCTCGGTTTCCGTCACCACCCGGCCGCCGCGGCCGGGGGAGAGGCACGGCGTCGATTATCACTTCATCGACCGGCCGACCTTCGCCCGCATGGCTGCGGGCGGCGAGCTGCTCGAACATGCCGAAGTCTTCGGCAATCACTACGGCACGCCACGCGCCCAGGTGCTCGAGGCGATCGAGGAAGGGCGCGACATCCTGTTCGACATCGACTGGCAGGGCGGGCAGCAGATCCGCAATTCCGATCTGGCGGACGACGTGGTGTCGATCTTCATCCTGCCGCCCTCGATCGCCGCGCTCGAGGAGCGGTTGCGCGGCCGCGGGCAGGACCCCGAAGAGGTGATCGCCCGCCGCATGGCCAAGGCCCGCGACGAGATCAGCCACTGGGCGGAATACGATTACGTTTTCGTCAATGACGATGTGGACTGCACCGCCGAACGGCTCAGGGCGATCGTCACCGCCGAGCGCTGGCGCCGCAGCCGCCGGCCGGGGCTCGTCGCGCATGTGCGCGGCTTGATGGAGGAATTCGAATCCGGTTACCAACAGGGCTGACGGTAGATCCGCTCAAACCGCCGGAAACATTCGGGAGAATGTCATGCCCCTTTACGCCCTCGACGGCATCGCGCCGACCCTGCCCGAGGACGGCGATGTCTGGATCGCCCCCGA
>WFPA01000021.1 GCA_015487815.1 Albidovulum sp. | reverse complement strand
GTCGATGTCGAGGACACCCGCCCCCTGCCCGGCATCGACTGGCGGGTGGATGTCGATGTCGAGAAGGCCGGCCGCTTCGGCGCCGACGTCACCACCGCCGGGGCGATGATCCAGCTCGTCACCCGCGGCCTTCTCCTCGACACGATGCGCGTCGAGAGCTCCGATGACGAGATCGACATCCGCGTGCGCGTGCCGAAGGAGGACCGGCTGCTCTCCACGCTCGACACGTTGCGCGTGCGCACCCGCGACGGGCTGGTGCCGCTCGCCAACTTCATCACCCGCCGGCCGGTGGCGCAGCTGGCGCAGATCAACCGCGTGGACGGCAAGCGCTTCTTCGACATCAAGGCCAATGTGGACAAGAGCGTGATGGTCGAGGTGACCGACACGGCCGGCAATGTCCGCACCATCCCGGCCAACGCCACCACCCTCATCGGCCAGATCACGAAATGGCTCGAGGAGGCGCAGCCCCTGCCCGCGGGCGTTTCCTGGGAATGGAAGGGCAATCAGGAGGAGCAGCAGGAGAGCGCCGCCTTCCTCTCCAGGGCCTTCCTCGCCGCGCTCGGGCTGATGTTCCTCATCCTGCTTGCCCAGTTCAATTCCTTCTACCAGTCGGTGCTGGTGCTGGTGGCGGTGGTGCTCTCCACCGCCGGCGTGCTGATCGGCATGGTGGTGATGGGTCAGCCCTTCTCGGTCATCATGACGGGAACGGGGATCGTCGCGCTGGCGGGCATCGTCGTGAACAACAACATCGTGCTCATTGACACCTATCAGGAATATTCCCGCACCATGGAACCGGTCGAGGCGATCATCCGCACCGCCGAAGCGCGGCTCAGGCCGGTGTTCCTCACCACCGTCACCACAATGGCCGGTCTCACGCCGATGATGCTCGGCATCTCGATCGACTTCATCGGCGGCGGCTACACGGTCGATGCGCCGACGGCGCTGTGGTGGAAGCCGCTGGCAACGGCGGTTGTCTTCGGCCTCGGCATCGCCACCATGCTGACGCTGGTGCTCACCCCCTCGCTGCTGGCGATCCCCGTGTGGCTGCGGCGGATCGGCCGCGGTCTCGTGCTGCGTGTCTCGGCCATCCGCTCGCCGCGCGCGGCCGAGGCGCTGGCGCTTTCGGGCAGCCGCTGGCATCGCGGACTCGGGGAGATCGACTGGGACACCGTCGAGGCGCTTCATGCCCCGACGGCCGCGGATGAAGCCGCCGGCATGGAACCGCCTTCCGCGAAGGGGAGCGCCCCTGAAGGGACTGTCCCGAAAGGGACGGAGGATGCCTCAGCCGGGCAAGGCGATGCGCGAAGGGCCGCTTCGCACTCGCCGGAAGCCCCGGCCGGCACCGACCGGTCCTCCGGGGCGGAGGTGCCGCCGATCCGGGCGGCGGAATGAATCCGAGAGTCACGGCCCGGCCATCGGCCGGCAAGCTGCGAACATGCCGCCCCCTTTCGTGAGTGCGGCAGGATTCCCGTTTGCCC
The DNA here is from genome assembly GCA_015487815.1 of Albidovulum sp. Classification (GTDB taxonomy): domain Bacteria; phylum Pseudomonadota; class Alphaproteobacteria; order Rhodobacterales; family Rhodobacteraceae; genus WFPA01. The sequence goes on along the minus strand of WFPA01000021.1, from coordinate 11,052 downwards.
CCGCCGGAAGATGCTGGCATGATGCGTGGATGAGGACATGTCCATGACGGCACCGCGCCGACGCCCGGGGCGCCCCGGACAGGCGGGTGGCAGGTCAGCGGAGCGACGCCGGAATGCCGGCGCTGCCGCAGGGAACCCGATCAAGACGCCGGCTCGGGCAGGCCGCAAGCGGCTGCCGGGGCCGGTGCCCCGGAAACATCGAACCGAAGGCGGCTCGCACGGCGCCCCGGAGGGGGCATGCCGGTCGATGCGGGGTCCGCGGCGGAAAACCGCACCGGCAGGATTCTTCCCATGGCTCCGGTGTTGACGAAACCGTGAAACTTCGCGACGCTTTCGAGGGAAAGAAAATGCTTGAATGCGCGCACCGCACACCGATCTTTAACACATGCGGGCCAGCATCGATCCAGGGGATCGACTCGCGAGGGGCAGGACCCGACCAGGAATGACGACCCGCGCGCGAACGCGCGCACCAAACCGAGGACGAGGAGCGTAAAGGTGCCTTCCTTCACCAAGACCCTTGAAAATGCGATCCACTCGGCACTGGCCATGGCCAATGCCCGCCGGCACGAGCTGGCCACGCTCGAGCATCTTCTGCTCGCACTCATCGACGAGCCTGATGCCGCGCGCGTGATGCAGGCCTGCGGCGTCGATCTCGAGGCGCTGCGCAAGCAGCTTCTCGACTATATCGACGAGGAACTCTCGACGCTCATCTCCGAGGTGGACGGCATAGAGGCCTCGCCGACCACCGCCTTCCAGCGGGTGATCCAGCGCGCCGCGATCCATGTGCAGAGCTCTGGCAAGCAGGAGGTCACGGGGGCGAATGTGCTCGTCGCCATCTTCGCCGAGCGCGAATCGAACGCCGCCTACTTCCTGCAGGAGCAGGACATGACCCGTTATGACGCGGTGAACTTCATTGCCCACGGCGTGGCCAAGAACCCCGCCTTCCGCGAAGAGCGGCCCGTGAGGGGCGCGGAGGAGCAGGAGGAGACGATGTCGAGCCGTCAGGGCGGCAACGAACGCGAATCCGCGCTCGAGAAATATTGCGTCGATCTCAACCGCAAGGCGGCCGAGGGCGAGATCGACCCGATCATCGGCCGCGAACACGAGATCGAACGCTGCATCCAGGTGTTGTGCCGCCGGCGCAAGAACAACCCGCTGCTGGTGGGTGATCCCGGCGTCGGCAAGACCGCCATCGCCGAAGGCATCGCCTGGAAGATCGTTCGGGGCGAGACCCCCGACGTGCTGAAGAACGCCACCATCTATTCGCTCGACATGGGAGCGCTTCTCGCCGGCACGCGCTATCGCGGCGATTTCGAGGAACGGCTCAAGGCGGTGATGAAGGAGCTCGAGGAGCACGACGACGCGATCCTGTTCATCGACGAGATCCATACCGTCATCGGCGCCGGGGCCACCTCGGGCGGAGCAATGGACGCCTCGAACCTGCTCAAGCCGGCGCTGCAGTCGGGCAAGCTCAGATGCATGGGCTCGACCACCTACAAGGAGTTCCGCCAGCATTTCGAGAAGGATCGGGCACTCTCGCGCCGTTTCCAGAAGATCGACGTCAACGAACCCTCCATCGAGGACTCGATCAAGATCCTCAAGGGTCTCAAGCCCTATTTCGAGGAGCATCACGGGGTGAAATACACCGCCGAGGCGCTCAAGGCGGCGGTCGAGCTCTCGGCCCGCTACGTCCATGACCGCAAGCTGCCCGACAAGGCGATCGACGTGATCGACGAGGCCGGCGCGGCCCAGCATCTCCTGCCCGAAAGCCGCCGGCGCAAGACCATCGGCGCCCGCGAGGTCGAGGGGGTGGTGGCCAAGATCGCCCGCATCCCGCCGAAGAAGATGACGAAGAACGACGCCGAGACGCTGCGCGACCTCGAGAAGAGCCTCAAGCGCGTGGTCTTCGGCCAGGACGAGGCGATCGAGGCGCTGGTCTCGGCCATCAAGCTCAGCCGCGCCGGGCTGCGCGAGCCGGAAAAGCCGATCGGCAACTACCTCTTCGCCGGCCCGACCGGCGTCGGCAAGACCGAGGTCGCCCGCCAGCTCGCGGACACGCTCGGCATCGAGCTCCTGCGCTTCGACATGTCGGAATACATGGAGAAGCATGCGGTCTCGCGGCTGATCGGCGCACCGCCGGGCTATGTCGGCTTCGACCAGGGCGGCCTTCTGACAGACGGTGTCGATCAGCACCCTCATTGCGTGCTTCTGCTCGACGAGATCGAGAAGGCGCATCCGGATGTGTTCAACATCCTCCTGCAGGTGATGGACCACGGCAAGCTCACCGATCACAACGGCAAGCAGATCGACTTCCGCAATGTGATCCTCATCATGACCTCGAATGCCGGCGCCGCCGAGCAGGCCCGGGCGGCCATCGGCTTCGGCCGCGAGCGGCGCGAGGGCGAGGACAAGGCGGCGATCGAGAAGCTGTTCACGCCCGAATTCCGCAACCGGCTCGATGCCATCATCTCCTTCGCGCCGCTGTCGAAGGAGGTGATCCTGAAGGTGGTCGAGAAGTTCGTGCTCCAGCTCGAGGCCCAGCTGATGGAACGCGGCGTCACCATCGAACTCGCACCCGAAGCGGCCGAGTGGCTGGCGGAGAAGGGCTATGACGACAAGATGGGCGCCCGTCCCCTTGGCCGGGTGATTCAGGAGCACATCAAGAAGCCGCTCGCCGAGGAGCTGCTCTTCGGCCGGCTCGCCAAGGGCGGAGTGGTCGAGGTCCGTCGCAAGGGGGACGGGCTCGATCTGCGGATCCTGCCGGCGGCGAAACGCTCGATCCCGGCCCGGCGCCGCCCGCCGCTGCTCACCGCCGACTGAGCGGCCGGGCCGCCGGCGGGGGACCGGCACACCGGTCTCACGGTTCAGGCGGACGATCGCACCGCACAGGAGCCGCCGCCCTGCCGTCATCTGGCGGGGCGGCGTTTCGTTCACCGTCATTCGCCGCCCGACCGATCACGGCGCGTTCGGGTCGGCAGCGCGGTCGGGTGGCAGGCATATTCCGGGCGGCAGCGCATTCGCATGCAGCACACGGAACACCCAGTGAGGGGTTCATCCGCAAGGTGCACGTCAAAGCCGCACGCTGCCATGAACCCGAAATTGGCCATCCTGTCCCGGGTGCAAGGCATGGCGGTTGCCAGGCGGCGAAGACTGTGCGCGCCCGCCAGCCGCATCGTGATCGGCGCCGCTTCCCCAACGCCATCCTGCACAGGGCGGCCGGCAATCGCCCCTGCGGCCGGTGGAGCACATGGGGTGGCGATCTCGCAACGCCGCTTTCGCATCGCGCAAGCTCCCGGCCCGGTGAAGCTGGAACAGCGCCCCCGTCCGATCATGACCGCCATCGCGCGGCGCAGGCGACATGCCCGGCTCGCAATGGCCGCGCCGCGCGGCACCTCATCAAGACCACTCAACGGGATCCGTCAAACCGGCGATCACCCGGCCGGATGCGCCGGAACGGCCATGCCTTCGACCCCACGATGGGTGAGGGAGATGGCCTGGCCCCTGCCCGATGAAGGCCATGCCTTCCTGCGGAGACCTTTGCCGTCGCCCCCGTCGGCTGCGCGCTGCCGGCCGGGGAACCCCGAGCCCGCTCCCCGGACAACCCCGGCCGGGCCGGCGGCCGGAACCGATCCACGCGCCACGCCGTATATCCGGCCGATGCGCCACCGACCGCAGCCGGCATCGCGCCCGAAGCCACCCGCCGAACCGATCAGGCTCCGGCGTCTTCTGCTACTGGAAGGCCGGAAAACAGTCAAGCGGAGCCGGGATGTCGTTTCCTCTCCGCATCGGTCCGCAATCCCATGCGCGCGCACGCGCCGGGCGTCGGGATGCCATCGGCGCATTCAACTTCCCGCGCGGGCTGTTGCACGGGCCGCCCGGCAGATGAAGAATGCTGCGGCAAGGGACCGGAGCGGGCGATCCGCTCAGCGCCGGCGGGCAACATGAAGACGGGCCCGTATCCCCGCGGAAAGTCATCAGCCTCTCCGCGCGGACGAAGATGCCCACGAAAGGAGAAGAGGAACGAATGACGGGCCACGAGCGCATGAAGCGGGGACATGGCCGCCTCACCGGCACGGCGGCGGCGCTCCCTCCCCGCCATCGCAGCCGCTGCCGGCCACATGTCCTGATCGCGCTGTTCCTTGCCTCTTTTCCCCCGCCGCTCGCAGCCGAACCGCTGGCCACACCGGATCCGGCCGATCTGCCCCCGCCCCTTCTCTTTCCCCTCGATTGCAGCTTCGGCAAAGACTGCTTCCTGCAGAATCTTGTCGATCGCGACCCGGGCCCCGAGGTGCGCGATGCCACCTGCGGCGCCGCCAGCTATGACGGCCATCGCGGCACCGATCTCAGGATCGGCGATCCGGCACTCTTTGTCCGTGGCGTGACGGTGCGGGCCGCTGCATCCGGCACGGTCGTCGCCCTGCGCAATGACGCGCCCGAGCGCTTGCGCGCCCCCGGCACGCCCTGGCCCCGGGGCGGCGGTCAATGCGGCGTCGGGGTCGCCATCCGCACCGAAGGCGGCTGGGTCATGCGCTATTGCCACATGCGCCGCGGCTCGGTGCGGGTGCGTATCGGGCAGAAACTGGCGGCCGGCACCCCGCTCGGCACCGTCGGCCTCTCGGGCGACACCACCTTTCCCCATCTGCATTTCGACATCCGCCGCCAGGGCCGGGTGCTCGACCCGTTCGACATACGCCCCGTCGCCTGTCCCGCGCCGCCATGGCGGCAATTGTGGCAACGCCCGCTGCCGCCTGTCACCAGCCGGCTGATCCATGCCGCCCTGTTCGACCGCCTGCCCGACCGGGCCGCACTCGTCGCGGCGCCTCCGCCGCAAATCGGAGCCGATCCGTCGAAGCTCGTCGGTGGCGTCGTTGCCATCAATCTTGCTCCCGGCCATGCCGTCACGTTGCGCCTCGAAGGCCCCGGCGGCACGCTTCTTGCCGGGGAGACGCGCCGGGTCAGGCGCCGCCGGGCCGAGTTGCGCCTCGCCCTCGGCGTGCTCCGGCCGGCCGAAGGCTGGGCGCCGGGCGAATACCGCATCATTGCCGAACTGCACCGCGCGGGCCGGCGTCTGGACCGGATCGTCCGCACGACGACGCTCGGCGACCCTACCCCGGAATAGGACGCCTGTCAGGACGCCGGCCCCATCCTCTCATGCGCCGGCACCTCAGCGTTCGGTCAGCTTGAGTTCGATGCGGCGATTCTTCGCCCGGGCCTCGGGAGTGGGCCGAGGATCGACCGGATGAAATTCGCCGAAACCGGTCGGTGCCAGCCGCTCGGGCGGCAGGCCGAGCTCGTCGATCATGTAGCGGACGACGGCAAGGGCCCGCGCCTGGCTGAGCTCCCAGTTGTCGCGCCAGCGGGCGCCGGGCTTGAGCGGCGTGTCGTCGGTGTGGCCATCGACCCGCAGCACCCAGTCGATATCGGGCGGTATCTGCCGCGCCGCCTGTTTCAGCACTTCGGCGACCTTCGCGATCTCGTGCTTGCCGGCCTCGGTCAGCTCGTCCGATCCCGGATCGAACAGCACGGCCGAATCGAACACGAAACGGTCGCCGACGATGCGCACGCCGGGTTGCCCCGCAAAGATGTCGCGCAGCCTGCCGAAGAAGTCGGAGCGGTATTTCTCGAGCTGGCGCGTCCGCTCCTCGAGGAGCCGCAGCTTTTCCTTCTCGAGCGCGGCGATGCGCTCGGCCTGAAGGCGGCGCTTGCGCTCCTCGGCGGCCTTCTGTGCCAGAGCCTGGTTGAGCTGTCGGCCGAGATTGCGGATCTGCACCGCCTTTCGGGCATCGGCTTCGCGCGCCGCATCGAGGGTTTCCTGCAAGGCGGCGATTCGTCTATCAAGCTGGGCGATCTGCCGATTGAGCAGGGCAATCCGCCGCTCGGCCGCGAGGCTGCGTTCCTTCTGGGCCGAAAGAAGCGCCCGTGCCTCGGCCAGGAGTGCCGCCTGACGGGCCTTCTCGTCACTGGCCGATGCCGCCTGCGCCCGGGCAGCCTGCGCCTCGTTGCGGCTCTTCTCGAGCGCATCGGCAAGGCGGACCAGCTCGGCGGCCAGCCGGGCGCGATCATCCGCAAGCCGGACGCGATCGGACGCAAGCTGCCCCTTTTCGGCCTCGAGCGCGGCAAGTCTTTGCCGCAACCGGGTGTTTTCCTCCTCAAGACGGGCAAGGACGGCCGACTTCTCCGCCAGGGCGTCCGCCAGCCCCTTCCTTTCACCCTCGACCGCAGAGAGCTTCTCGGTCAGTGCCTTCTCGCGCGCCGCCAGCGCCGCACGCGCGGCATTGATCTCGGCGAGCTTCTCGGCCAGCGCCTTGCGCGCCCGATCGGCGGCAGCGAGCAGCGTCAGCGTGTCCTCGGCCCGGCGGCGCTCCTCCTCGAGCCGGAGCTCGAGCGCCGTCATCTCGGCATCGGCATCGGCCAGCCGCTTGCGCAGCGCTTCCGCCGCGGCCGCCTCGGCAAGGCGGGCCTTCTCGGCCTCGGAAAGCACAGCCTCCCTTTCAGCCAGTCGCCGGCGCAACGCCTCGGCCGCAGCCGCCTCGGCCAGCCGCGCCTTCTCGGCCGCATCGAGCTTCTCCGCCAGCGCCGCCACCTTGTCCGACGCCGCTGTCAGGCGGTCGCGGGTGACAGCGAGTGCACTCTGAAGCCCCGCCTTCTCCTTGCGGGTCTTCTCGAGCGCGGCGAGAAGATCGCTGAGGCGGGTTGCCTGATCGGCGGTCTTGCGCTTCAGATCGGCAACCAGCGCCTCCAGCGCATCGGCCTTCGCCGCCGCCAGGCGCGCCGCTTCCGCCTCCTGGCTGATCTCGTTCCTCGCCCGGGCAAGGGCGAGGCGCAGCGCGTCGGAAGCATCGATCAGCCGATCCCGTACCGTGGCAAGCCGGTCGATCTCGCCCTCGGCCGCCGCGATCTTCTGGCGCGCCCGGGCAAGGTCGGACCGCGCGGTGGCAAGATCGCGCGAAAGCGCCGCCGCCCGCGCCTCGATGGCGGCCTTGTCACGCCTGAGCCGCGCTCCTTCGCTGCGGGCCGCCGCCAGCGCGGCGTCGAGCGCATCCCTCTTCGCGACAAGTGCGCTCACCCGGTCCTCGAGCCGCCCCTTCTCCTCGATGAGCGCCGCCCTGTCCGCCCTGAGAGCATCGCGCTCGGCCAGAAGATCGGCCATGCGGGCCTCGATGTCGCGGATCCGGCCCTGCTGATCGGCGATCCGCGCCTCGCGATCGGCCAGGGCCGCTTCCAGAGTAGCGATGACATCGGCCCGGTCGGCGGCCTCGGCCCGGGCCGCGGCCAGATCCTGCGACAACCGGTCGGCCCGGGCACGGCTCGCACCCAGCGCCTGCGAAAGACTCGCCACCTCGGCCGTGAGTGCCTCGAGCTCGCCCTCCTGGGTATCGATCCTCTGGGACTGGACGAACTGCACGATCATGAAGATCGAGATGACGAAGGTCAGCACCAGGAGAAGCCCGGTCATGGCATCGACGAAGCCGGGCCAGATATTGGGCCGGAAACGCTGGGGGGGACGCCGTGGCAGGCTCATTGCGGCGCCTCTTCGCCCGGGCTCTCGAGGGGAAGCGTCACCTCCCCGCCTCCCCTGGCCGCGAGCTTGCGTGCAAGGGCGGCGATCTCGGCGCGGATCTCGGCCACGCTCTCGATCCGCCCGGCCGCCATCTCCTCATGGAGCCGCAGGATGCCGGTGTTGATCGAACGCAGGAGCCGCCGCGTCTCGACATCGGGAGTGTCATCGACGGCAAGGCGGCGGATCTCGTCGAGAAGGCTCCGTTGCCCTTCCGAAATCCGCTCGAGCGATTTCACCAGCGCTGCCGTCTCGCCTTCCGCTGCGGCTTCGCGCGCCTGCCGCTCGGCGCGGAGCTCGGCCCCGAGCGCCTCGACGGCCCCGGCGAGGGCGGCGATCTTCTCGTTGCCCTCATGGCGGGAAATGTCGCTCTGCACGAGGCTGTCGGCCAGAGCGTCGATCTGTCGCGAGAGGGCAAGCAGGATCTCCGCAAGCCAGCCGCTCTCTCCGCTCGCGCCGGCCTCGGCATGAAAGCTCGTCATGCTGGTGAGCCATTCCTCGAGCTCGCGGTAGAAGCGGTTCTGGCCATGGGTGGCGAAGAGCTCCAGAAGGCCGATGACGAGCGATCCCGCCAGCCCGAGAAGCGAGGAGGAAAAGGCCGTGCCCATGCCACCGAGCTGGTTCTCGAGCCCGTGCATCAGCCGCTGGAAGATGGTGGCCGCATCCTCGCCTGCCGTCGGGCTCAGCGAGCGGATGGTCTCGACCACCGCCGGAACCGTGATGGCCAGCCCGTAGAAGGTGCCGAGAAGGCCGAGGAAGATCAGCACATTGGCAATGTAACGGGTGATGTCGCGCGCTTCCTCGATCCGCATCGCCACCGCATCGAGCACGGAGCGCGCCGAAACCGGCGAGAGGTGCAACCCGCCATTGCCTTCCCGAAAGAGCGCCGCGAGCGGCGCCAGCAGCGCCGGCGGCGGGCCGCCGGCATCCTCCGCTCCCTCCGCCCCCACATGGCTGCGCAGCCAGCGCACGGCCCGCACCAGAAGCGCCATCTGCCAGAAGGTGGCGAGCACGCCGATGGCGAAGACACCGAGGATCACCCCGTTCAGGAACGGGTTGGCGGTGATGATGTGTTCGATCCGCGGCAGCGCGATCCAGCTGCCGACGCCGACAAGCGCGAGAATGACGATCATCGTCAGGAGCTGCTGGGTCGGCTGGGAGAACCGCGGATGCGCCGGAAGATCGGGCCTGGTCATGCACACTCCTCGGGCCGGCCCCGGCCGGGGCCACGGCCTCATGTCCTTGCATCGAAAGGATTACCTTGCCTTGGGCGCCGACACAACACGGGTGCGGCGACGAGGAGGGGATTTCACGCCGATGTGGCCGCTTCACCCGGCCGGGTCAACGTTCCCCGGTCATCGCTGCCTGCCGCCGCTCCCCCGCCGGTCCTCAGCCGTCCTTCACCTCGCCCGGCCCTTCGCGGCAAAGCCGCCGCACCGCCGTCGAGAGGGCGGCAAGGGAAGGATCCGCGATGCCGAGAGCCTCGAGATGGGCGACGGTGTTGGCGAGATAATCGGCATTGGCGCCGCGGGCACCGCAGGCACCGGCGATGATCCGGGCCTTCTCTTCGGGAGCGAGGCCGGTCGCATGCTGCGGATGACCGGCCCGCACCACATAGGCCAGCGCCTCGACACGCCGCCCGTCCGCCAGATCGAGGGGCACCAGATGCTCGGCATAGGCGTAGGAGACGAGTTCGCGGGCCCTGAGATCGGCAAGGATGGCGGCACGGTCCGCCTCGGGCAGTCGCAGCGCCATGCCAACGCAGACGGCTCCCTCCGCCGGCTCGAGCGCCAGCACGAGGCCGGGCCGCTGCGGCGTGCCGCGATAGTGATGCGACCACAGGGCGAAATCGCGGCGGAAATCCGCCAGCCGGGCCCGCACCGCCTCGACCGGTGCAAAACCCGGATCCCACATGAGCGAACCGTAGGCGAAGACCCATCCGATCCGTTCGTCGGGCACGAGAACCGGCCCGTCCCCCTGCATGGAATCGTCGGAGGAAGGGGCCGACACTTCCATGCTGCAGGGCGTTCCGGCCGGCATGTGACGGCGTAACTCCCCGTTCCCTGCCGGCGTCCTGCCCTCTTCCCGTGCCGCCCGGCCCTGCCCCTTCGTCATCCCGCCTCCCGTCGGTGCACGCCTCTGTGACCCCGCGCCCTGTGGCCTTGCCTTCCGGGGGGATATATACCGCCCCGCATGGTTTGGAAATGCGCCTGAGGAAGGGCAAGGGATGCGCTTTGTCGTCGGCACCATCATTCTCGCGGTCATCGGCTGGATCGGCTACTGGTTCTACGCATCGGGCCTCGAGCGTGACGCGATCGAACGCGAAATCGAGCGCCTGCGGGCGTCGGGATACGAAATCGGCTGGCAGGAATTCGATTTCGGCGGATTTCCCTATCGCTTCGACATCCATCTTGCGCAACCGCGTCTCGCCACCCCCGATGGCAGCTGGCGCTGGCGGGGCGACGAATTCTATTCGGTGCAGCTTGCCTACAAGCCCTGGCACCTGATCCTCGCCTGGCCGGGGCGCCATGTGGTGGAGACGCCGGCCGGCCGGTTCACCCTCGAGGGGGAGCGGATCTGGGCCAGCCTCAGATTTGCCCGCAATCTGCCGCCCCGTCCGGCCTCCGAACGGCTCGAGATCACACATGGCCGCCTCACCCTGCCTTCGGGCGACGAGATCCGTGCCGGCAAGGCTCTCCTTGCTCTTGCACGCCATGCGGACCGGAAGGCGAGCTCGGACAGGGCGGCAGCAACACCCCGGAGCCCTTCTCCGACCGCTGATGCGCTGGCCGACGAGATGACAGCCGCTGCCGCGCAGGCCGACGAGGACGGCTATCTGCGCCTCGTCTCGCTCACCCTGCCCGAACCGATCCGCACGAACCTCGCCCTGCCGCCGGATCTGCCGCCGACCATCGAGCGCATCGAGATCAACCTGTCCTATGGTGTCGCCGGCGAGGCCGGCCGCCCCCTCCCGCTCGACCCGACCCGTCCCGTGGTCATACACAGGGCGGTGCTCGACTGGGGCGACATGCGCGTCGAAGGGCGGGGCGTTCTCATGCGCGACCGGGCGGGGCGACTTGCCGGCCGTCTCGAGATCGTGACCAGCGACCTGCCGGCCCTTCTCGCCCATCTCGAGAAGGCGGGCCGGCTCGATGGCCGACAGGCCACGCTCATCGGCCGTTTCGGGACGGAGCTGGCGCGCCGACAGGCCGCTGCGCGCGAAAAGGCCGGCGAACGGCTCACCGCTGAGGAAAGGGAGAAACTGCGGTTGCCTATCGTGTTCGACGGCGGACGCATCCGCCTTCTCGGTCTCGATCTCGGCCCTGCACCGGCTTTCTGAAGCCGGGGGAGCACCCCGTCCTCCGGTCTTCGCCGGGGTCGCATCTGACCGCTTGACCTTCCAGCCACGGGAAGACCGAGAAGAAGATCGAGAATCGGAATCGACAGGCGGACAATATCGACAATGGACATTCCGCCTCGGAGGCGGACAATAC
>WFPA01000020.1 GCA_015487815.1 Albidovulum sp. | reverse complement strand
CGTCGTGTCCGCGTTGCGGCGGTGGCAGGCTCCCGCACATCGCGTCATGCCGGCGCCCGCTCCCCGCGCGCCATTCGGCCATGCCCCGCACGCGCAACCCGAAAGCCGCACGCCGCCGGCTTCGCTCACGGTTCCGGCCCGTCCCCGCGCACCGCGGGTTTCTTCAGGCGGCGGAGGATTCGGAAAGCACCCGCGCCAGCTCGAACAGCCGCTTCCGCTGGGGCTCGGGGATGGCGTAATAGGCCTTGACGAGCTCGAGCGCCTCCTTGTCGGCGAGAATGTCACCGGCCGCGGTGTCGCTCCGATCCGCCCCTTCGAGACCTTCGAAGAAGAAGGAAATCGGCACATCGAGAGCCTTCGATATGTCCCACAGCCGCGAGGCGGAAATCCGGTTCATGCCGGTTTCGTATTTCTGGATCTGCTGGAACTTGATGCCGACCTGTTCGGCCAATTGCTGCTGGGTCATGCCGATCATCCAGCGGCGCTGACGCACGCGCTTGCCGACATGCACATCAACCGGATGTTTCATGATTTGCTCCTCGGTTTCCCTTGAGTGGTGGTCCTGTGGTTGGAACGAGTGGTGGCTCGGCGGGACAGGTCCCGCATCGGTTTAGTAGCGCATTTCACCTGTGCGCGCAGCCATTTTTTCTCCGCCCGGCATGGCATTTGACAGATCTTCGGGATACATGACTGAATCGTATTGAAAAAACGGAATTCCCGGCGGCAGGAAGGCTGCCGGAACACTGCGCCCCCAGTTCGCCCGCGGGTTGACTTCCCGGCCTGCCGATCCCGGCTGCTTTGCAAATGGAAAAATTTTTCAGAGAGCGATGTGCAAGATGAAAATGGCTTTGCAAGATGCAAAAGGACCCACCGGAAGGTGATTCGTCCCGATTGCTCGCCGGTCGTCCGGGCCGGTCCTGCCCGGTGCCGCAAGGTCGGCATTGCCGAAAGGCGCGCGGAACGTCATGCTGGCCCTGACGAAATGACGAAGGCGCCTCTGACGGGCCGTCCTTCGCAGACGAAACCGGGGGGAAGGATGTCGGACAGGATGCGGGCAATCCAGGTGACGGCGCCCGGTGCGCCGCTCGAGCTGACCATGGTGTCGTGCCCCGAGCCGGGGCCTGGCGAGGTGCGGCTGAAGGTGGCGGCCGCCGGCATCAATTTCGCCGATCTGCTGATGCGCGACGGGCGCTATCAGGAGCGGCCCGACCCGCCCTTCACCCTCGGCATGGAAGCGAGCGGCACCGTCGAGGCGGTGGGAGCGGGTGTCGAGGGGCTTGCGCCGGGCATGCGGGTGATGGGCTATGGCGGCAGCGGGGCGCTGGCCGAGAGCGCGGTCTTTCCGGCCGCGCTCGTCGTCCCGATCCCCGACGCCATGTCCTTCGTCGAGGCGGCGGCCTTTCCGATCGCCTATGGCACGTCCCATGTCGCCCTTGCACATCGGGCCGGGCTCCGGCCGGGCGAAAGGCTGCTCGTCCTCGGTGCTGCGGGCGGTGTGGGGCTGACCGCGGTCGAGATCGGCCGGCTGATGGGTGCCGAGGTGATCGCCGTCGCCCGCGGCAAGGCGCGGCTCGAGGTCGCGCGCGCCGCCGGCGCCCATCACCTGATCGACAGCGAAACCGCCGATCTGCGCGCGGCGGTGAAGGCGCTGGGCGGGGCGGACGTGGTCTATGACCCGGTGGGCGGCGATCTCTTCAGGGCGGCGCTCCGGGCCACCAATCCCGAAGGGCGGCTGATCCCGATCGGCTTCGCCTCGGGCGAGATTCCGCAGATTCCGGCGAACATCCTTCTCGTGAAGAACCTGACGGTGATCGGTCTTTACTGGGGCGGCTATGCGAAGTTTCGTCCCGAGGTGATCGGCGAAAGCTTCCGCCGGCTCCTCGACTGGTATCGCGCCGGACATCTGAAACCCCATGTGAGCCATGTGCTGCCGCTCGAGCGCGCCGAGGAGGCGCTGGCGCTTCTGAGAGACCGCAAGGCGACCGGCAAGGTCGTGGTGCAGGTGCGGCCGGAGGGATGAGGCGCGCGACCTGACGAAAAGTTTATCGCAAATCCGCCCCGTCCGGCGGTTGAAACGGATCACGCCGTCCCGATATCCTTCATGCGAAGCGGCCGCCTGCCGAAGGCCCGGCTCGGCCCCGTTTGCCGAGCGGCGGGGCTGGCGTGAATGGGCTGGCATGATTGGGGGGTGAAATGACCGACGAAACATGTCAGGATATGCGTGATGCCAACGGGTCCTGACGGTCGGGGACGGCCCCGGGGATGGGGCGCCTGCCGGCGCAAGGCAGCCCGAGGGTCCGCCTCTCCACATGGCGCCGGATGAGCGCTGCAACCAAACCTCAGCCATCGGATCGAAATTCAAGGAGCGAGCAGACATGGCAGACTATGAAACCATCCGCACCCGCAGCGTGAGCGAGGGCCGGGTCGGCATGATCGACGAGGGCCTGCGGGCCTACATGAACCGCGTCTACATGACGATGGGCATCGGCATGGCCATCACCGGGCTGATCGCCTGGTTCGTCGGCACCAACCCGGCGATGCTGCAGGCAATCTACGGCACCGGCCTCAAATGGGTGGTGATGTTCGCGCCGCTGATCGTGGTCTTCGCCTTCGGCGCCACGCTCCACCGGATGAGCCCGCAGGTGGCGACGCTGGTCTTCTATGGCTATTCGGCGCTGATGGGGCTGTCGCTCTCCTTCATCTTCGCGGTCTATACCGGCATCTCCATCGCCCAGACCTTCTTCGTCACCGCCATCGCCTTCCTCGCCCTCAGCCTCTACGGCTACACGACGAAGCGCGATCTCTCGGGTTTCGGCACCTTCCTCTTCATGGGGCTGATCGGGCTGCTCGTCGCCTCGGTGGTCAACCTCTTCCTCGGCTCGCCGGCCGTGCAGTTCGCGATCTCGGTGATCGGCGTGCTGATCTTCGCTGGGCTCACCGCCTACGACACCCAGGAGATCAAGAACCTCTACATCGAGATGGCCGCATCGAGCGACGAGGCGACGATCTCGCGCATGGCGATCATGGGCGCGCTCAAGCTCTATCTCGATTTCCTCAACATGTTCATGTTCCTCTTGCAGTTCCTCGGCAACCGCCAGTGACGGACGGAAATGCCCGGACGCGGAAGGGGGCCGGCGCTGCGGCGCCGGCCCTTTTCCTGTGCGAGCGGGTCCTTGCGCGCGCGTGGCGCCCACGGGGCCGCTCCGCTCTTTCGCCTGGCCGTTTCCTCCCATGGGGAGATGGCGCGACCGACGGCGGCGATTGCCGTCGCTGTCATGAAGTCGTGCCGCGGGAATGGGATCGGGCATGGGGAGGCTGCGGCGGCAGGGCGTTCCGCCGATGGAAGGCGCGGTTCCGCTTCGCTGAGCGGACGCGCCGCGGCGAATTGGCTGCTATGGCTTGAAGGGCCGGCAAGCTCGGCGGTCTTGCCCGCCGGGAGAACGGCACCGCGAGGGGCAGGCCTTTCAACCCGCCCCGGCAGCGGTCGCTTCGGCCCGGGCGAAGGTGTCGATGGCGGTGTCGATGAAATGCTGCCGCGTCTCGGGCAGTTCCATGAAGATCTCGTGACGCGCCCCCGGCACCTCTACAAGCCGGGCGCCGGTGCGGGCGGCGGCCCAGCGGGCCATGTGGCGGCGAATGGCGGCCGGATCGACCACCTTTTCCTCGGAACCGAGGAAGGTCACGGCAGGCTGCGCAGGCGAGGCCATGCGTGCGAACAGGGCGGCTTCGCGCAGCGCTTCGGCCACCCAGCGGATCGAGGCACCACCGATCTCGAGCTCGGGATGGGCGCGGATCATCTCCCCCATCCACGTCCACATCTCGCGGTCGCGGGTGAGCGTGTTGTCCTCGAAGGGTGCGGTCAGCACGTAGCTGCGTGGCCCGGTGGTCGGCATGCGCTGCAGCGCGAGGCCGAGCGTGTCGGCCGCCCGGATCGCCCATTTGAGCGCCGGTGTGAGCACGCCGGGCCCCGGCAGGTCCCACATCGGCGCCGAGAAGACCACGCCTGCGACCGGCAGCCCGCCATGCAGGGCCCTGAGGCCGATCATTCCGCCCATCGAATGGGCAAGGAGATGCCACGGCCGCGGTGCGCCCCGCTCGGCGAGAAACGCCGTCAGGGCCGCCACGTCGTGCTGATAGTCTGGAAAGCGATCGACATGGCCGAGAAGCGGGTCGGGGGCGAGCCGGTCGGCCAGCCCCTGGCCGCGCCAGTCGATGGCCGCCGCCTGCCAGCCGGCCTTGCCGAAAGCCTCGGCTAGATGGGTGTATTTCTCGACATGCTCGGTTCGCCCCGGAAAGAGCAGCACCGTGCCGCGGCTGCCCTCCGGCCAGTAGGCAATGCGCAGCCTCACCCCGTCGGCGGTCCGCAGCCAGCGGCTTTCGGGCGCAGGGCCGGGGACGACATCGGCGAACCAGGGCGCCGGCTCCTCCGCCGGGGGCGGGGTATCGGCCGGGGCGGTCATCGCCGGCTCAGACGAGGGTCGAGCCGAGGCGCATCGCCGTGCTCATGTCGCCGTCGAGCTGCAGCCGGCCCGACATGAAGGCGGCGGTCGGGTTGAGATCGCCCGCAAGGATCTCCTTGAAGGTGTCGGCATCGGCCTTGAGGGTGACATCGGCCGGCCCGTCACCGATCTCGACGCCGTTCTCGCCGATCATGACGGCGCCGACGCCCTCGATCTCGAACTTCACCGTGCCGTCGAATCCGGCCGGCAGCTTCTCCCTGAGGGCGGCAACGGCCTCGTTCAGAATGTCGCTCATCTCGCGCTCCTTCACTTTTCGTCCAGTTTCCGGCCTTTCCGGCGGCAGGGGCGGTGCCGCGACGGCAGCGCCGCTTTCCTTCCTGTTCCCATCGTCTAAACTCGGAACAGATTCCCCTGACGGGTGCAAACGAGATATGACCCCTTCGACGCGAATTTCCAACAGTGCCGTGGCGGCAGCTTGCGCGCTGGGTGCCGGTGGTATCCTGCGGCGGGCGGGGATGGTGCTCCTGATCGGGATCCAGGCCGTCCTGGCGGTGCCGTCTCTCGCCGCGCCGGCCGATGACGGCGTGCGGGAGGCGCCTGCAGGGGCCGAAGGGCCGACCGAGGCCAACGGGCAGGAGACGCCGGGCACGCAATCACTCGACACGATGCTCGGCCGGCTGGCCGACCCCGACACCGAAAACGGCATGGCGCTTGCCGCCGAGATCCGTGCCCGCTGGGCCCGGTCGGGCTCGCCGACACTCGATCACCTGCTTGCCCGCGGCCGCGCCGCGCTGGCGGCAGGGAACGCACGGGCGGCGGTGGGACATCTAACGGCGCTGCTTGACACCGCCCCCGATTTCGCCGAGGGGCGCTTCAGCCGCGCCGAGGCCTTTCTCCTTCTCGGCCGGCCCGGCATCGCTCTCGACGATCTCGCCCGGGCCCTTGCCGCCGAGCCGCGGCACTTTCCTTCCTGGGTGCTGATGGGGGCGATCCTGGCCGAGATCGGCGATCTTTCGGGGGCGCGGGAAGCCTTGCGCAGGGCTCTCGCCCTCAACCCCCATGATGTCGGGGTCGCCCGGGCGCTCGGGCGTGTCGAGCGGCAGATCCGGGGCGAGGCAGCCTGATGCGGGTCGGGCCCGCCGGGCCGGAGATGCGGGCGCGGAAACGGGCCGGGTCCTCCCCGAAGGGGCACAGGGAGACGAGGCAGGATGAAACAGGGCATGATCACCGCGGTTCTGGGGCCGACCAATACCGGCAAGACCCATTACGCCATCGAGCGGATGCTGGCCCATCGCACCGGCGTCATCGCCCTGCCGCTCAGGCTGCTGGCGCGCGAGGTCTATGACCGGATCGTTGCCTTGCGGGGGCCTTCGGTGGTCGCGCTCGTTACCGGCGAGGAGCGGATCGTGCCTCCGAGGGCGCAATACTGGGTCGCCACCACCGAGGCCATGCCCGAGGCCACCGGCGCCGACTTCCTTGCCATCGACGAGATCCAGATGGCGGCCGACCCCGAGCGCGGCCATGTCTTCACCGACCGGCTGCTGAGGGCCCGGGGGCAGAAGGAGACGATGTTTCTCGGGGCCGATACCATGCGGCCGATCATCGCCCGGCTCGTGCCCGAGGCCTGCTTCGTCCATCGCGAGCGCTTCTCGCCGCTGGCCTATACCGGCCGCAGGAAGATCTCGCGCATGCCGCGCCGTTCGGCCATCGTCGGCTTCTCGGTGGACAGCGTCTATGCCATCGCCGAGCTCTTGCGCCGCCAGAAGGGCGGGGCGGCGGTGGTGCTCGGGGCGCTCAGCCCGCGCACGCGCAACGCCCAGGTCGCCCTCTACCAGAACGGTGATGTCGATTACCTGGTGGCGACCGACGCCATCGGCATGGGGCTCAATCTCGACATCGACCATGTGGCGTTCTTCTCGCGCCGCAAGTTCGACGGAGCGCGGATGCGCGACCTCACCCCGGCCGAGATGGGGCAGATCGCCGGACGCGCCGGCCGCTACATGCGCCCCGGTTCCTTCGGGGTGACGGGGGATGCGCCCGAACTTTCCCCCGAACTGGCCGAAGCGCTCGAGAGCCACAGATTCGCCCCGATCGAGCGGCTGCAATGGCGCAACGCCCGGCTCGATTTCGCCTCGCCCGAGCGGCTCATTGCCTCGCTGGAGCGCACCAGCGACAACCCGCTCCTGATGC
>WFPA01000019.1 GCA_015487815.1 Albidovulum sp. | reverse complement strand
TGCTCGTCGATCCGCGCCACCGGCCGGTTGGTCGGCACCTCGACCACGTCGAGACCGTAGATCTCCATGAATTCCTCTGCCTCGGTCATGGCGGTGCCGGTCATTCCGGCGAGCTTCTCGTAGAGGCGGAAGTAGTTCTGGAAGGTGACCTGGGCGAGCGTCACGTTCTCGGGCTGGATCGGCACGCCTTCCTTGACCTCGATCGCCTGATGGAGCCCGTCCGAAAGCCGCCGGCCCGGCATCATCCGGCCGGTGAACTCGTCGATCAGCACCACCTCGCTGCCGCGGACGATGTAGTCCTTGTCCCTGTGGAAGAGCTTGTGCGCCCTCAGCGCTTGGTTGGCGTGGTGCACGACGGTGGTCGAGGCCGGATCGTAGAGGCTCTGGCCTTCGGGCAGGATGCCGAGCTCGTGCAGGCGCTGTTCGAGATACTCGTTGCCCTCCTCGGTGAAGGTGACCTGCCGGTTCTTCTCGTCGATGGTGTAATGCTCTTCGGTCAGCTCGGGAATGACGGCATCGAGCGCCTTGTAGAGATCGGACCGGTCCTGCGACGGGCCGGAGATGATGAGCGGCGTGCGCGCCTCGTCGATCAGGATGCTGTCCACCTCGTCGACGATGGCGAAATAGTGATCGCGCTGCACCATCTCGTCGATCGACGACTTCATGTTGTCGCGCAGATAGTCGAAGCCGAGCTCGTTGTTGGTGGCGTAGGTGATGTCGGCGGCATAGGCGGCCTTCTTCTCCTCGTCCGACTGCCCCGGCACGATGACGCCGGTAGTCATGCCGAGGGCGCCATAGACCTTGCCCATCCATTCGGCGTCGCGGCGGGCGAGATAGTCGTTGACGGTGACGATATGCACCCCGCGGCCGGTCAGCGCGTTGAGATAGGCCGGCAGCGTGGCGACCAGCGTCTTGCCCTCGCCGGTCTTCATCTCGGCGATCTTGCCCTGATGAAGGATGATGCCGCCCATCAGCTGCACATCGAAGGGCCTGAGCCCGAGCGTGCGCCGCGCCGCCTCGCGGGCGTTGGCGAAGGCCTCGGGCAGAAGATCATCGAGGCTTTCGCCGGCCGCGTGGCGGGCCTTCAGCTCCTCGGTCTTGGCCCGGATCTCCCCGTCGCTCAGCTTCTCGAATTCGGGCTCGAGATCGTTGATCTTGCGGACGAGGGGGCGAAGCGCCTTGATCTTGCGGTCGTTGGCCGTTCCGAAGATCTTGCGTGAGAGGGTTCCGAGACCGAGCATGGGCTCTCCGTTTCTGAGGCGTTGGCGCGTTTCTTGGCGTTGGCGCAATCACGCGCTGACGAAAATGTGGGGCATCCTTCCCTTGTGGGAGCTTCCGTCGCGACCTATGAACGATCCGGACGCCGGCCCGCAGGAAACCCCTGTCGCATGTAAGCGGGCACATCAAGGCTGTCAATCAAGGCCCCTCTGCGGGGCAAGGGAGTTCCCAGGAGGTTGATGATGATTTTCCCCATTCGTGATCCTGGCCGCGCCGCCACCGCCTGCGCCGCCCTTGTGGCCCTTATGGCCCTTGCCGTCGCACCGGCCGCGCTGGCGCAGGAGACCAAGGCGCCGAACCCGGCGCCTGCCCCGGCCCCGGCCGGCAAGGAAACGCCCCCCTCGGCCGACACCGTGCTCGCCGTGGTCAACGGCAAGCCGATCACCCTCGGCCATGTGGCCATGCTGCGCTCGCGCCTGCCGGCCCAGTATCAGCAGATCGACGACAAGGAGCTGTTCGACGCCATCCTCGAGCAGCTGATCCGCCAGCAGGCCCTCGCTGATCTTGCCGACCCGGCCAGGGACAAGCGGCTGGCGGTCTCGCTCGAGAACGAGGCCCGGGCGGTGAAGGCCCAGAGCATGATCGAGAAGATCCAGTCCGAACCCGTCGGCGAAGAGGAGATCCGCGCCGCCTACGAGAAGATGAAGGCCGCCTGGCCAGAGGAGACCGAATGGAATGCCTCGCACATCCTGGTGAAGACGAAGGAGGAGGCCGAGGCGATCATCAAGGAGCTCGAGGGCGGGGCCGATTTCGCCACCCTCGCCAGGGACAGGTCCACCGGCCCCTCGGGCAAGCGC
>WFPA01000018.1 GCA_015487815.1 Albidovulum sp. | reverse complement strand
TTTCGTCATGGTCAACGCCTACATGATCCAGCTGACCATGCCGCTCAACTTCCTCGGCACGGTCTATCGCGAGATCCGTCAGGCGCTGGTGGACATGGGCGACATGTTCGAGCTTCTCGACCAGGAGCCGGAGATCGTCGAGAAGCCCGGGGCAAGGCCGCTCGAGGTGCGCGAGGGCAAGGTCGAGTTCGATCATGTCGAGTTCGGCTACGAGCGCAACCGGCCAATCCTCAGGGGGGTGAGCTTCACCGTGCCGGGCGGGCGCTCGCTTGCCATCGTCGGCCCGTCGGGCTCGGGCAAGTCCACCATCGCCCGGCTTCTCTTCCGCTTCTACGACGTGTGGGAGGGGGCGATCCGCATCGATGATCAGGACATCCGTGACGTCACCCTCGACAGCCTGCACCGCGCCATCGGCATCGTGCCGCAAGACACGGTGCTCTTCAACGACACCATCTACTACAACATCGCCTATGGCCGGCCCGACGCCAGCCGCGAGGAGGTGGAGGCGGCGGCCAGGGCGGCGGCGATCCACGATTTCATCGTCTCGCTCCCGGACGGCTACGATACCCTCGTCGGCGAACGCGGACTCAAGCTCTCGGGCGGCGAGAAGCAGCGCGTCGGCATCGCCCGCACGCTGCTGAAGGATCCGCCGATCCTGGTGCTCGACGAGGCCACCTCCGCCCTCGACAGCGAGACCGAGCAGGAAATCCAGGAATCGCTCCGTCGCCTCGGCCGCGGCCGCACGGTGCTGATGATCGCCCATCGTCTCTCGACCGTGGTCGAGGCCGATCACATCATCGTGCTCGAAAAGGGGCGGATCGTCGAGGAGGGCACCCACGAGGCGCTCCTGGCCGCCGGCGGCCGCTACGCCGCCATGTGGCAGCGCCAGCAGGCGGGCGAGGAGGGCTCCTCGCCCGAAGCGGCCGAATAGGCCGGGCCGCCCGGAGGCAGGATCGGTTGCGATGGCTCTCCGGGCGCCGGTGCCGCGGATGTGCCAGGGCAGGAGCCTTGGCCTGGCCGCACTTTGCCGCTCCGGCGGCTCCTGTCTCGCATGGCTCATGGCACCCCGGGGCCGGTCGCGGTTTGGCGGCGATCAACCGACGGTCGCAGACCGGCCCTCATATCGCCTTGACAGAATGTCGCACCTGCCCGCAGGATGGAAACGGGAGCAGGAAAGGGAGGTTGCCATGCTTGTCAAGCAGATACTCGCCGCCAAGCCGGGCGGGAACGAAGTGCTGACCATCGCACCCGGTGCGACGGTCGCCGAGGCGGCGGCGCTTCTGGCCGCCAGGCGGATCGGTTCGCTGGTGGTTTCGGAAGACGGGACGACGCCGCTCGGCATCCTGTCGGAACGCGACATCGTGCGCGAGGTCGGCCGGCAGGGGAGTGTCTGCCTCGAGCGGACGGTGGCCGAGATCATGACCCGCAACGTCAGCACCACCCGCCCCGACGAGGATGCCGACAGCGTGCTGCGGAAGATGACCGAGGGGCGTTTCCGCCATCTGCCGGTGATGGAGGAGGGGCGCATGATCGGCCTCATCTCGATCGGCGATGTGGTCAAGGCCCGGATCGACGAGCTGGCCATGGAAAAACAGGCCCTCGAAGGCATGATCATGGGGCATTGAAGGCAGGGGCAGGCCGGGACCGGGGCCGCCTTCCGCGCCGCGCGTCGGCTCTGCGGTCGATGCCGCTCCCGTCGCGGCCCCCTTGCGCGGGAATGAAGCGCCCTCATCCCCGGAACGATAGGCATGAATGACGATGGTGGCTGCCCCCCTGCGGGTGAGGGAAGGGCCGGCGGGCCGGGCGCGTGCGGGAAGCCTCGATCCGCACACCCCCGCCCTATACCTATGCCGCAGCGGCCCGGGCGGTGCGGGAAGCCTCCCCGCTGTCGAGGGCGAGGTGCCATGCGTCAACTCGGGCTGCGGAAGGCGCAGGCGGAGGCATGCAGGCAGACTTGGGCGGTCGCGCCTGCGGCACTCTTCCCCATGACCGACACCTTTCCGGGGCAGGTGTTCCGCTCAGCGTGCGGCGTGCGCTTTGGGGCAGGCGGCAGGCACTTCGCCAGGCTGCGGTGCCTTCGTTGCCACATGCCCGCCACCTTTCCAGCGCACCTTGCCGGGCGAGCAGCCGCAGAACCGCTGCCGGGGGGCGAAAGGGGCCGGCTTCTCACCCCACCCGCACGAGCCCGTTGCGGAAGCGGCGGGCGTTTTCCTGATAATGGCGGGCCGATTCGCGGATGGCGGCGATGGCAGCCTCGTCGAGCGTGCGCACCACCTT
>WFPA01000017.1 GCA_015487815.1 Albidovulum sp. | reverse complement strand
GCGCCGGCGTGATCTCCTCGGCGCGGCGCGGCGGGCGCGTGCGCGGCTTCTCGAGCACGGGGGGCAAGGCGGGCGGCACCTCGCCCGTGGAGGCGCCTTCCGCTGCCGCGCCCGGAGAGGAGACCGCGCCCTCTCCCGGAGCCGCCGCGTCGTGCCGCACGCGCTCCATGCCGGCCGCCGCATCCTTCTCCCGGCTCTCCAACGCCATTCGCTCACCCATCCGTCAGGGAACACGCAAGGACCATGCCGCCCCGAGCGGCAGCACCGCGGGAGCCGGTGTCCCGTGCCCTCCGCTCAATCGGCCTCGACGATCACGAGTTCGCGTTCCGAGGAAGCCTTGGCGTATTTCAGCGCCTCCTGATAGCGGGGCGATTCATAGCAGGCGACCGCGTCCTCGAAGCTCGGGAAACGGGCCACCACGTTGCGCGCCCGCGCCTTGCCTTCCATCTGCCGGTAGCGGCCGCCGCGGGCGAGAAACTCGCCGCCATGGGCCTTGATCGCCTCGGTCGCGATCGCGGCATACTTGGCATAGGTTTCAGGGTCGGTCACATCCACATGGGCGATCCAGTAGGCCGTCATGCCGTCTCTCCTTCCAGCGCTTCGCTCACCGCCGTTTCAACAGCCCTGAGCGCGTCTTCTGCCTTCGCGGGCTCGGGGGCGCCACCCTGGGCGAAATCGGGCCGGCCGCCGCCACCCTTGCCCCCCATCGTCGCCGAGGCGGCGCGGACGAGATCGACCGCCGAAAGCCGCTCGGCGATGTCGGGGGTGAGGCCGACGGCGATTGCCGCCTTTCCGCCGGTGTCGGCAATGAGCACCACCACGCCCGAGCCGATGGCCTTCTTGTGCTCGTCGACGAGCCCGCGCAGTTCCTTGCCCGAGATCCCCTCGAGCTTCTGACCGACGAATTTCACCCCGCCGATCTCCTTCGCCGCCGGCCCGGCGCCGCTGCCGCCCCCAAGCGCCAGCTTGCGGCGCAGACCGGCCACCTCTTCGCGCAGCCGCCGCCGCTCCTCGAGAAGCTGTTCGACGCGCTCCGCTGTTTCCTCGGGGCGAGCCTTGAGCAGCCGGGCGATGTCGAGAAGGCGCGCCTCGGCCGCCGCGAGATGGTCGAGCGCCGCCTGGCCGGTCAGCGCCTCGATCCGCCGCACCCCGGCCGCCGACGCACTTTCGGAGGTGATGACGAAGGCGCCGATGTCGCCGGTGCGGCTCACATGGGTGCCGCCGCAAAGCTCGATCGAATAGGTGTTGCCGTCGAGCCCCTTGCCAGAGCCCTCGAGCCGGCCCATCGACACCACCCGCACCTCATCACCGTATTTCTCGCCGAAAAGCGCCATCGCCCCGAGCCCCTTGGCCTCATCCGGCGTCATGATGCGGGTCTCGACCTCGCTGTTCTGGCGGATGAAGGCGTTGACCTCGGCCTCGACGGTGCGGATCTCCTCCTCGGTCATCGCCTTGGGGTGGGAGAAGTCGAAGCGCAGCCTGTCGGGCGCGTTGAGCGAACCGCGCTGGGCGACATGGGTGCCGAGATTGCGCCTCAGCGCCTCGTGCAGGAGGTGGGTCGCCGAATGGTTGGCGCGAATGAGGGTGCGGCGGTCGTGATCGACCTCGAGCCGCGCCGCCTCCCCGGGGTGCAGCTCGCCCTCGACCACCTCGGCCCTGTGGGCGAAGACGCCGCCGCCGCGCTTCTGGGTGTCGAGCACGCGGGCGCGGCCGGTATCGGTCACGATCTCGCCGGTGTCGCCCACCTGGCCGCCGGCCTCGGCATAGAAGGGTGTCTGGTTGACGACGACCTCGACCGTCTCCCCGGCCTTCGCCGTCGTCACCTCGGCACCATCCCTGACGAGGGCGAGGATCTGGCCCTCGGCGGTTTCGGTGTCATAGCCGAGGAACTCGGTGGGGCCGTGGCGGTCCTTGAGGTCGAACCAGATCTTCGCCTCGGCGGCCTCGCCCGAGCCGGCCCAGGCGGCCCGGGCCTTGCGGCGCTGCTCCTCCATCGCCCGGTTGAAACCCTCGATGTCGAGCAGGCGGCCCTTCTCGCGCAGCGCATCCTGCGTGAGATCGAGCGGGAAGCCGTAGGTGTCGTAGAGGCGGAAGGCGACCTCGCCCGGCAGCGGCGCCCCCTCGGGCAGCTTCGCCAGCTCCTCCTCGAGCAGGCGCAGTCCGCGCTCGAGGGTGCGGCGGAAGCGGTTTTCCTCGAGAAGCAGCGTCTCCTCGATCAGCTTCTGCGCCTCGACGAGCTCGGGATAGGCCTGCCCCATCTGCGAAACCAGGGCCGGCACCAGCCGATGCATCAGCGGCTCCTCGGCTCCGAGCATGTGCGCATGGCGCATCGCCCGGCGCATGATCCGCCGCAGCACATAGCCACGCCCCTCGTTCGAGGGCAGCACCCCGTCGGCGATGAGGAAGGAGGTCGAGCGCAGATGATCGGCGATCACCCGGTGATGGACCCGGAAGCGCCCGCCGGGTTCGGTACTGGTGGCATGGGCCGAGGCCTCGATCAGGGCGCGGAAGAGGTCGGTGTCGTAATTGTCATGCACGCCCTGGAGCACGGCGCCGATGCGTTCGAGCCCCATGCCGGTGTCGATCGAGGGGCGCGGCAGGGGTTCGCGCGAGCCGTCCTCGAACTGCTCGAACTGCATGAAGACGAGGTTCCAGATCTCGACGAACCGGTCGCCGTCCTCGTCGGGGCTGCCCGGCGGACCGCCGGGGATGTGCTCGCCATGGTCGAAGAAGATTTCCGAGGACGGGCCGCAGGGGCCGGTGGGCCCCATCGACCAGAAATTGTCGTCGGTCGGGATGCGGATGATGCGGTCGTCGGAAAAGCCGGCGACCTTCTTCCAGATCTCCGCCGCCTCGTCGTCGGTATGATAGACGGTGACGAGGAGCCGGTCCTTCGGCAGGGCGAACTTCTCGGTCAGAAGCTCCCAGGCCAAGGGAATGGCCTTCTCCTTGAAATAGTCGCCGAAGGAGAAATTGCCGAGCATCTCGAAGAAGGTATGGTGTCGGGCGGTATAGCCGACATTGTCGAGATCGTTGTGCTTGCCGCCGGCGCGGACGCATTTCTGCGCCGTCGCGGCCCGCTTGTAGGGCCGTTCTTCGAGGCCGGTGAAGACGTTCTTGAACTGCACCATGCCGGCATTGGTGAAAAGCAGCGTCGGGTCATTGCGCGGCACGAGCGGCGAGGAGGGCACGATTTCGTGTTCGTGCTCCCGGAAATGGTCGAGAAACTCGGTGCGGATCTCGTTGAGCGTTGGCATGGATGGTCCCCGGATGCGTTGCCCGGCCCCGTGTCCCGGTGGCGTCACCGCCGCCGCGCCGGAGCCATTCGCCTTCCATTACAGCCCGGCGCGCGCGCTGTCCACAAGGGGCGACGATGGCCGGCCGGCACGGCTGGCCCCGCGGCTGATGGCGCTCCCGCCTTGCCGGCGCGCGGATGATGGATCGGATCGGGCGAGGAACTGGTGG
>WFPA01000016.1 GCA_015487815.1 Albidovulum sp. | reverse complement strand
GGATCACCCCCCACGGCAAGCGCCTTGCCGCCCTGCCGCTCCATCCGCGCCTAGCCCACATGCTGGTGATGGGCGGGGCGGATGCTGCGGAGCTGGCCGCCCTTCTTGAGGAGAGGGACGTGCTCCTGCCCGCATCCGGTGAGCGCTTGCCGGCCGATCTTTCGCTGCGACTCGAAGCATTGCGCGACCCGGAACGTTTCTCACGCTCCCATCCATGGAAGGTCGTCCGCGGCCGCATCGCCCGCATTCGCCGGGAAGCGCGACGCCTCGTCCGTCTCGCGCGGCTGGAAGAAGCGCCTCCCCGGCCACTGCCCCCGGCGGTCCTCGTCGCCCTCGCCTGGCCCGACCGCATCGCCCGCCGCCGTGCCGATGGCGCTGGCCGCTTCCTCATGGCCTCGGGCAAGGGAGCCGTCCTGCCCGAGGAGGACGGTCTTGCCGCTGCTCCCTTCCTCGCCATCGCCGAGACCGATGGCGACCCGCGCGAAGCCCGGATCCGCAGGGCCCTGCCGATCGGACGCGAAGAACTTCTCGCCCATCTTGCCGATCGGATTCGCGAGGAGACGCTCTGTCGCTGGGACGGCCGCCGGCGCAAGGTGATCGCCCTTCGCCGCAAGATGCTCGGCGCGCTCCCCATCGTCGAGGAGCACTGGGCCGATTGCCCCGCCGAACTGAGGGCCGCGGCCCTTCTAGACGGGGTGCGCGCGCTCGGTCTCGGCGCCATCGGCTTCGATGATCGGGCCCGGCGGCTCGCACGCCGCATAGAGGCGGCCCGCAAGGCCGGCGCGCCGGTACCGCCTCATGACGAAGCCGCTCTTCTGGCCGATCTCGAACGCTGGCTCCTGCCTGCCGCGCTCGAGGCGACAAACCTTTCCGAGCTTGCCCGAGCGCCTCTCGCGTCGCTGCTCGAGGCCGCCCTCGACTGGTCGGCGCGCAAGGCGGTGGACCGGCTCGCACCGGCCCATTTCGTCACTCCCACAGGGCGCAAGGTGCCGATAGACTACGGCGACGCCGGGCCGGAGATCGCCGTGCGACTTCAAGCACTCTTCGGGCTCGACACCCACCCCGTCGTGGCCGGGCAGCCCTTGCGCATCACCCTGCTCTCCCCTGCCGGCAGACCGCTCCAGACCACATCCGACCTGCCCGGCTTCTGGCGTGGCGCCTATGGCGAGGTTCGCAAGGAAATGCGCGGCCGCTACCCGAAACATCCCTGGCCCGAAGCACCCTGGGCCGCCACGCCCCCGAAAATCGGCAAGGGCGGTCGATGAGCCGCCAATGCGGGGCACGGGCAGGGCACAGACCGTCCCCTCCCCAACCCGCCCCGGCCGGAAACGAAACCGGCAGGAAACCAAAAAGGAAGGGGAGTGCCAGAGCACTCCCCTTGCATTCCCGAAACCGGTTCCGCGAACCGTGAAGGGCGGCCTTCTCAGGCCGCTTCCTTCTTCTCGCGCGCGGCGGCGGCGCGGCGCTCGCTCTCCTCGCGGGAGAGGGCAACCGAGGTCCGCACCCCACGGCGCACGAATTCCATCAGCCCCTGAACGACGCGCTCGTTCGGGTCGATCCCGGCGCAGGACAGCACTTCCCGACCATCCTTCGACCGGGCCCAGCGGGCGATCTGCTCCGGGCCGTTGCCATATTTCTTGTCGTCGGCGATGGCATCGTCGAGCGCGGCGAGGACCACGGCAGCGAACAGCTTGCGCGCCCGCGCACCCTGATCGTTGGTCCATGCCACTTCGTCGTCGTATCCACGCATCATGCTCTTGCGTCCTTCTCTTCTGGCGCCCTTGCGTTCGTGACACATCTTCCCCGAACGGGACGACACGCCCCGTCCGGCATCCGTCGCTCCGACAAGTGATGCAATCCTGCCACTTTTCTGGCCCTTCGGGCCGGGAAATGCTCCCACGCCATCTGGACCGGGCGGTTCAGGTCTTGCCTTTTTCGCGTGCCGGGCAATATGCAGGTTTTCGAATGATTCGGTTGTGTTATTTCGGAATGGCAGCCATGCGGTTGATGCATGGCGATGCTGTGACCATTCCCGTCAATCCGAAATATCTGCGTATTGCCGCGTCACGCTCCCCCATATATAGGGCATGAGAATCATCGCGCAACGGTTGCGATGCCGCAGTGCCGCATGTGGCCGAATTTCGCCAAGGCCATCTGCCGGAGGCACCGACGGGCAAATGCCGGGCCGAAGAACACCCGGCACCGGCCCGTCTCGCGGCGGCGGCAGCGCAGCCGGCTTGCGCCTCCATCCGAGACGAGGACCGAAGACCATGCCCAAGATCAACGGCAATGAAATCCGCCCCGGAAACATTCTCGAGCACAAGGACGGCCTCTGGGTCGTCGTCAAGGTAGATCATGTGAAACCGGGCAAGGGCGGCGCCTTCGCCCAGGTCGAGATGAAGAACCTTCGGGACGGCCGCAAGCTCAACGAGCGCTTCCGCTCCGAAGACCGGGTCGAACGTGTGCGGCTCGAGCAGAAGGAACAGCAGTTCCTCTACGAGAATGGTGACATGCTCGTCTTCATGGACATGGACAGCTACGAACAGATCGAGCTGCCGGCCGACATTCTCGGCGATCGCCGCCCCTTCCTTCAGGACGGCATGACCGTCACCATCGAGTATTATGGCGACGAGGCGCTTTCCGTCACCCTGCCGCAGAAGGTGGTGTGCGAGGTGGCCGAAACCGAACCTGTGGTGAAGGGGCAGACAGCCGCCAACAGCTTCAAGCCTGCCATTCTCGACAACGGCATCCGCATTACCGTGCCGCCCTTCGTCGGGCCGGGTGAGAAGATCGTCGTCAATACCGAAACCGGCGAATACGTCGAACGGGCCTGACGGGCCCGGGGCCGGCTTCATCCGGGGAGAACGGGGGCCGGGGCCACCGCCGGAACGCCGCTGGCGTTCTCGACGCCCGTGCGGCGGCCTCGATCGCCAGATGCAGCGACATGCAGCGATCCGGCATCGGCTCCTGTTCCCCGGCGGGCATGTCTGCACCCGGCCGGACGGTCCGGGACATCGCCATCCGGTTCCACCCTTCAAGCGATGGCCGCAGCTCGGAACCGATCGCGGCGCGGCAGCGGCGGCCGGGAAGGAACCCGGCCCGTCAGCCTTGCCGGCGCAGCGCAGCAAGACGGACCATCTCGAGACGCAACCCTTCCCGATAGTCTGTATCGCCGAGCGCGGCACGCCAGCCGCAATAGGCGGCCAGGCGGAAGGCGTGAAAGGGAGCGGCCCGTGCATAGCGACCGACGAGATCCTCCGGCAGCGCCGCGAGGAAGCGCTCCGCAGCAGCATCCGAAAGCGGGCCGTCACCATAGAGCTGCTGCATTGCCGGCGAGAGGAACAGCGCCATATCCTCCACCGGATCGCCCGCGGCTGCGCATTGCCAGTCCACCAGCGTCACGTTGCCGTCGACTTCGGCTATCATGTTGGCCGGCACCGGATCGCCATGCAGAAAGGCCGTGCGGGAAGAGGGCGGCAGCTCGCCCGTGGGAGCGAGCCGCTTGAGCGCCGCGCGCTCTGCCGCTTCTTCGGGTGCAGCACGGGCCCAGGCCTCGAGAAATGCATGTGCTTCGTTCAGGATCGTCTTGCTGCCGCCCGCGCGACGCCTGAGCCCCGGCAGCGGCTGCATCCTCCACAAACCGAGGAGGGTGGCAGCAACCGCCTCGACCGCCTCCCCCCCTCGTGAAAGCACCGTGCCCTGAACCGCCGCCATTACCAGCACCGGCCCGGCCTCACCTCGCCAGTGGGCCAGCAGTTCGGGCGCAAGTCCCGTCGGGCCGAGATGCGCCAGGACCGCCGCCTCACCGGCGGCATGATTGGGAAAGAGCGACGAGGTCCGGTGCTCGCGAACCTGCTTGACGATCAGCTCGCGCCCGGCCGCCTTCGTGCGCCAGACACGGTTCGCGCGCCCGCCGCTCATCTGCTGCCAGCATCTGATCGGACCGAGAGAAAGGCCCCGGGCGGCGGCCTCGCGTGCGATTGTCCGGCGCAATCTCTCTTCACGCACGAGAGCACCGGAAAGCGCGCGTCTCCCCTCCACCGCCTGCACCGGACCACCACCGGACGATCTTAACCTTTCCTTTACCATTCCCCGTCACCCTTCCCCCATGGCATCCGGCATCCGGCATTTCGCAGAGCAGTTCCTGCCAGCCTTTTTCGGCGCCCCCCAGCAAAAGGCGGCACCGCCGGCACGGCCGGATGTCATGCCCCATTACCACGGGCATCGTCAAAGGCTTCGCAGCCGCTTTCTCAGGGACGAGGGCGAATCGATGCCCGATTACGAGATTCTCGAGCTGATCTTGCTGCGGGCCGTGCCCAAGCGCGACATGAAACCGCTTGCCAAGCGGCTTCTCGCCGAATTCGGCAGCTTTGCCGGGGTGATCAGCGCGCCGCCGCCGCGGCTTCTGGCCGTACCGGGGCTGGGGCCCGCCTGCCTCGCCGAAATAAAGATCGTCGGGGCCGCGGCACGACGACTTGCCCGTTCCGAAGTCATCGGGCGGGAGGTGATCTCGTCATGGGACCAGCTGATGACCTATTGCCGCACGCGCCTCGCCCATATCAGCCGCGAGGAGTTTCGCGTGCTGTTTCTCGACCGGCGCAACCGGCTGATCGGAGACGAGGTTCTCGGCCGGGGAACGGTGAACCATGTCCCGGTCTATCCCCGCGAGGTGCTGCGGCGGGCTGTCGAGATCGAGGCCTCGGCGGTGATTCTCCTGCACAATCATCCGGCCGGTGATCCCACCCCGTCCGGGGACGACATCGCCATGACGACCACGATCGCCGAACTGTGCGCCGCTTGCGGCATCACCCTTCACGACCATGTCGTGATCGCTCGCAGCGGCGAGTTCTCCTTTCGCGGCAATGGCCTTCTGGAATGAGGCGCTGTGCCCCGTCAGCGGGCGGCAGCGAGGTGAGCCTGCCCGCCGGAACGGATGATGAAGGGCGCGATCACCCCCTTGAGGAGAACACCACCGGCAATGTCGTCGCAAGGCGGCATGGCTACCATCAGCGGCGGTTGCGCCGACGGCCGCCCCTTCTCGATCCGCACCGGCGTGAGGACCAGATCGGTGCCGCAGGCGGCGGGGCCGTTCTTCGCCTCGAGCACCAGCGCCACGCGATGACCGAACCCTGTCGTGTCCGGGCCAAGGGCATCGGCGCGGATGGTGAGAATCTGGCTACGGACCGGCTTGTCGATGCTGCCATCGCCCAGCATGACCACTTCGCCGGGAGCAGCACCCTCACCCGCGGCATTGCCCCGCCACAGATGACCGGGTTCGCCCCAATCGGCCCCGTCGATCAGGACATGGAGATCGACCTGTGCCTTGCCTTCCCAGCTGATGGCGAAGCGATGGGCGGTGTCGGGCAGCGTTCCTTTCGCGGGCAGGGCCAGGGTCGGGCCGCCCTCGATGCGGAAGGCCACGGCGCTTTCAGGGTCGAGCAGCGGCAGATCGAGGGTCAACCGTCCAGTCCCGTCGAGAAGCTCGGCGAAGGCGATGCCGCCGTGGACGATCTCGACCCGCTTGCCACCGGCGCAGGGCGCCGCAAGGGAAAGCTGCATGACGGCCCCATCACGCGGGGTGATCCGGGCCCTGGGTCGGCAATCCCCCGACGCCGGGGCTGCCGGGTCGGCAGGCGTTGATGCCGCTTCCGGGGCAGGTG
>WFPA01000015.1 GCA_015487815.1 Albidovulum sp. | reverse complement strand
TTCACGCCGATGATGCCGTAGGGCGTCCTGGCCTCGGCGCGGGCGAAGTCGATGTCGGCGCGCAGGGTGTGCAGCGGCACGCGGCCTTCGCGATACCACTCGGTGCGGGCGATCTCGGCGCCACCAAGCCGGCCGGCGACATTGACGCGGATGCCGAGCGCGCCCATGCGCATGGCGTTCTGGACCGCGCGCTTCATCGCCCGGCGGAACGACACCCGGCGCTCGAGCTGCTGGGCGATCGATTCGGCCACGAGCTGGGCATCGACCTCGGGCTTGCGCACCTCGACGATGTTGAGATGCAGCTCGCTGTCGGTGAGCTCCGAGAGCTCCTTGCGCAGCTTCTCGATGTCCGCGCCCTTCTTGCCGATGATGATGCCCGGCCGCGCGGCCTGGATCGTCACCCGGCACTTCTTGTGCGGCCGCTCGATGATGACGCGGCTGATGCCGGCCTGCTTGGCCTTATTGCGGATGTGCTCCTTGATCTTGAGATCCTCGAGGAGCAGATCGCCGAATTCGTTCTTGTCGGCATACCAGCGGCTGTCCCAGGTGCGGTTGATCTGGAGCCGCATGCCGATCGGATTGACCTTGTGACCCATTATGCCTGCTCCTCTACCTGCCGCACCTTGATGGTCAGCTGTGAAAACGGTTTCAGGATCCGCCCGAAGCGACCCCGCGCCCGCGGGCGACCGCGCTTCAGGACCAGGTTCTTGCCGACATAGGCCTCGGCCACGATCAGGTTGTCCACGTCGAGCCCATGGTTGTTCTCGGCGTTGGCAATGGCCGATTCGAGGCACTTGCGCACATCCTCGGCGATGCGCTTCTTGGAGAAGGTCAGATCGGCCAGCGCCTTGTCCACCTTCTTGCCGCGGATCATGGCCGCGACGAGGTTCAGCTTCTGGGGCGAAACCCGGAGCATCCGGGAGACGGCCATCGCCTCGTTCTCGGCCACGCGGCGCGGATTCTTCTGCTTACCCATGGCTTACTTCCGTTTCGCTTTCTTGTCGGCCGCATGCCCGTAGAAGGTACGGGTGGGCGCGAACTCGCCGAACTTCATGCCAATCATCTCTTCGGTGACGGAGACGGGGATGAACTTGTGCCCGTTGTAGACGCCGAAGGTCAGACCGACGAATTGCGGCAGGATGGTCGAACGCCGCGACCAGATCTTGATGACTTCGTTGCGGCCCGATTCGCGTGCCTTCTCCGCCTTCTTCAGCAGATAGGAGTCAACGAAAGGGCCCTTCCAGACAGACCTTGCCATTGTTTACCGCCCCTTCTTCTTGCGAGCGTGACGCGAGCGGATGATGTACTTGTCCGTCGCCTTGTTCCTGCGGGTCTTCGCACCCTTGGTCGGCTTGCCCCAGGGCGTGACCGGGTGGCGGCCGCCCGAGGTGCGGCCTTCACCGCCGCCATGGGGGTGATCGACCGGGTTCATGGCCACGCCGCGCACCGTCGGGCGAATGCCCTTCCAGCGCATGCGGCCGGCCTTGCCGAAGTTCTGGTTCGAATTGTCGGGGTTGGAGACGGCACCCACCGTCGCCATGCATTCCTGCCGCACCATCCTGAGCTCGCCCGAAGACAGGCGGATCTGGGCGTAGCCCCCGTCGCGGCCGACGAACTGGGCATAGGTGCCGGCGGCACGCGCGAGCTGGCCGCCCTTGCCGGGCTTGAGCTCGATGTTGTGGACGATGGTGCCGATCGGCATGCCGGTGAACGGCATGGCATTGCCGGGCTTGATGTCCACCTTCTCGCCGGCAATCACCCGGTCGCCCACGGCGAGCCGCTGCGGCGCGAGGATATAGGCCTGCTCGCCATCGTCATAGCGGATGAGGGCGATGAAGGCGGTCCGGTTCGGATCGTATTCGATCCGCTCCACCGTCGCCGGCACGTCCCATTTGCGCCGCTTGAAGTCGATGATGCGGTAGAGCCGCTTGTTGCCGCCACCACGGTGACGGACGGTGATCCGCCCGGTGTTGTTGCGACCGCCCGACTTCGTCAGCCCCTGGGTGAGCTTCTTGACCGGACGCCCTTTCCACAGACCGGAACGGTCGATCAGAACCAGACCGCGCTGGCCAGGCGTTGTCGGCTTGTACGACTTGAGTGCCATCTTGCTGTCTTCCGTTGCTGGTGTGTCAGAAGCCACCCGTGACGTCGATGGTGTTACCCTCCTCGAGCGTCACATAGGCCTTCTTGATGTCCTTGCGCCTGCCGGGAATGCCCCGGAAACGCTTGCGCTTGCCTTTCAGGATGGTGGTGTTGACCGCCTTGACCTTGACGTTGAACAAAGCCTCCACTGCCTTGCGGATCTGCGGCTTGGTCGCGTCCATGGCCACCTCGAACACCACCGTGCCGTTCTCGGAGGCAAGGGTAGCCTTCTCGGTGATCAGCGGCCGGCGGATCACGTCGTAATATTCGGGCCGGATGCTCATTTCAGTCGTGCCTCCAGTGCTTCGACACCCGCCTTGGTCAGCACGAGCGTGTCGCGCCGCAGGATGTCATAGACGTTGGCGCCCTCGCTCGGGAGCACGTCGAGCCCCTCGATGTTGCGCGAGGCGAGGTAGAAATTGTCGTCGATCTCGGGCCCGTCGATCACGAGCGCACGCTTCCAGCCCAGCGCCCTGACCTTCTTGGCCAGCTCGGCGGTGCGGGCCGTCTCGGCCTTGGCCTCCTCGAGAATCACCAGTTCGCCAGCCTTCGCCTTGGCGGCCAGCGCCATCTTCAGGCCGAGCTTGCGGACCTTCTTCGGCAGCTTGTGAGCGTGGCTGCGGACCACCGGCCCCTTGTAGACGCCGCCCTTGCGGAAGATCGGCGCGTTGCGGTCGCCATGACGGGCGCCGCCGGTGCCCTTCTGCCGGTAGATCTTCCTGGTCGAGTAGCTGGTTTCGGACCGGCCCTTGGTCTTGTGGGTGCCCTGCTGGGCCTTGGCGCGCTGCCAGCGCACCACCCGGTGCAGGATGTCCGGCCGCGGCTCGATGCCGAAGATCTCCTCCGGCAGTTCGATGGTGCCGGCCTTGCCGGAATCGAGATTGATCACGTCAGCCTTCATTCTTCAGCCCCTCCTTCCGAGGCCGCACCAGCCGCTTCGGCGGCGGCTTCGGCAGTCCTGATGGCAGCGGGGAACGGCACGCCCTCGGGCAGCTTGCGCTTGACCGCGTCGCGGATCGTCACCCATCCGCCCCTGGCTCCGGGCACCGCGCCCTTGACCATGACAAGGCCGCGCTCGGGATCGACCCGGACGACCTCGAGGTTCTGGGTGGTCACGCGGACGGCGCCCATGTGCCCCGCCATGCGCTTGCCCTTGAACACCTTGCCCGGATCCTGGCACTGACCGGTCGAGCCGTGCGAACGGTGCGAGATCGACACGCCGTGGGAGGCCCTGAGGCCGCCGAAATTGTGCCGCTTCATCGCCCCCGCAAAACCCTTGCCGATCGAGGTGCCCGAAACGTCCACCTTCTGACCCGGCACGAAATGCTCGGCGGTGATCTCGGCGCCGACCGGGATCAGGTTTTCCGGGCTCACGCGGAACTCGGCCAGCTTGCGCTTGGGGGCGACGCCGGCCTTGGCGAAGTGGCCGCGCATCGGCTTGGTGACGCGCTTGGGCTTGGCCAGCCCGGCGCCGATCTGAACGGCGGTGTAGCCGTCCTTCTCGGCGGTGCGCTGAGCCACCACCTGCACATTGTCGAGCTGCAGCACCGTCACCGGCACCTGCCGCCCGTCCTCCAGAAACAGCCGGGTCATGCCCAGCTTCCTTGCAATCACTCCGGAACGCATGCCGGATGCCCTCCTCAGACCTTGATCTCGACATCGACGCCGGCGGCAAGGTCGAGCTTCATGAGCGCGTCCACCGTCTGGGGCGTCGGGTCGATGATGTCCAACAGACGCTTGTGCGTCCGGATCTCGAACTGATCACGCGATTCCTTGTCGATATGAGGACCGCGGATCACCGTGTATTTCTCGATCCTGTTCGGCAGCGGGATCGGGCCACGCACGGTGGCACCGGTCCGCTTGGCCGTCTGCACGATCTCCCGCGCGCTCGCATCGAGAACGCGGTAGTCGTAGGCCTTGAGCCGGATGCGAATCTTCTGACCTTGCATTGTCTTGCCTCTTCTGGCTGCCAGGCGGGCAACCGGAGAGGCCGCCGGGGGCGCCTCTCCGGTCTTCTGTCTTCCGCGTTACTCGATGATCTTGGAGACGACGCCGGCGCCGACGGTGCGGCCGCCCTCGCGGATGGCGAAGCGCAGGCGCTCTTCCATCGCGATCGGCGCGATCAGCTCGACCTCGAAGTTCACGTTGTCGCCGGGCATCACCATCTCCGTGCCCTCG
>WFPA01000014.1 GCA_015487815.1 Albidovulum sp. | reverse complement strand
CGCGAGCTGAGGCGCGTCGCCGATGACGACGAGGTCTCGGCGGCGCTCGAGACGCGGCGC
Organism: Albidovulum sp.; assembly: GCA_015487815.1. Taxonomy (GTDB): domain Bacteria; phylum Pseudomonadota; class Alphaproteobacteria; order Rhodobacterales; family Rhodobacteraceae; genus WFPA01. Next base: position 3,319 of record WFPA01000014.1, on the reverse strand, counting down.
CACGCGGCGATCAACACCCCGTGGCGGGTGGAAAGCCCGCGGGCGCGCGTGCGGGACTTCATGACTCGCGCAATCGAGCCTCTCGTCGTCGACATCCTCACCGCCGCATGGGAGGCCGTGCCCTACGGCTACGCGGTGTTCGAGATCGTCTATGCCCGCGGCGCCGGCCCCGATCAGGGACGCGTCCTGATCGACAGGATCATCCCCTGCCCCTTCGAGTGGTTCGTGCTCAAGCCGGACGGGCGTATCCTGTGGGCCGACACCCGCCTCGAGGCCGATCCGCGCAAGTTCGTCGCCGTGGCGAGCGGCGCGACGCTGCGCAAGCCCATGGGCGAGGCCCTGCTCGCGAAGGCTTACTGGCCCTGGTATTTCCGGACCCATGGCTGGCGGCTGTGGGCGAAGTTCCTCGAGCAATCGGCCGTTCCGCTGCTGATCGGGCGGACCAGCGGCATGCGGGATGTCGTGATCGAGGCACTGGCCAAGGTCACCTCCGGACCGTCCATCGTGGTCGATGGCGACGGCGACGTGAAGGCTGTCGCCACGCCCGGAGCGAAGGGCGGGCAGTTCGCCGAGTTCGAGCTCGGCTGCGTCCGTCGCATCCAGCGCCTGATCCTCGGCCAGACGCTGACCTCCGGCACCGACGGCGGCGCCGGCAACCGGGCGCTCGGCGAGGTGCACGAGCGTGTCCGCGACGAGAAGCGCCGCGCCGACATCCGGCTGATCTCCCGTGCCGTGCAGGAGGTGCTCGACCGTCTCGCCGTGCTGAACGGCCTGCCCGAGGCCGGGCGCTTCGTGATGGAGGACGGGGTCGGGCTGGAGAAGGAACGGGCGGCCCGCGACGAGATCCTACACCGCATCGGCGTGCGCTTCACCGAGCGCTACATGCGCGAGAAGTTCGGCCTCGAGGAGGACGACTTCCGGATCGAGGAACGGGCAGCGGGTCAGGGGGACAACGCAGTTCCGTCCGCCATGGCGCTCTCGGCCGAAGGCCCGTTCACCGAGGGCCAGCAGATCATCGAGGACACCGTCGCGTCTCTCGCGGGGAACGCGCCGCAACCCGTCTCACCCGAAGCTATCGCCTCGGCCATCCGCGGTGCCCGTGACGAGGCCGACCTCGTCGCGCGGCTCGGCGTGGCCATGGCCGGAGCGGACGATGTCGCGTTCCGCCAGGTGCTGGAGCGGGCCATGACGGGCGCCGAGATCACCGGCCTCATCGAGGCCGAGCGCACGGCCGAGGACTGACATGGCGGCGGCAGACGGCTCAATCCCGTTCGACGAACCCTTCGACGTGCAGGTGGCTCGTGCCCGCGCTCGTGGTGTGCTACTTCCCGACGCCTTCTACGCCTTGAAACCGGAAAAGCGCGCCCTGGCATTCACCGTCTCCGGCCTCGCCCGGCTCGATCAGGTGCAGGCGGTCGCGGACAGCCTCGTCCGAGCGCAGGCGGAGGGATGGAGCTTCGCTCGTTGGAAGGCCTGGGCACAGGAGCAGGACTGGTCGCTGCCGCGACACCGGCTCGAGACCATCTTCCGCACCAACCTGCAGACGAACTACATGGCGGGCCACTGGCGGCACTTCGAGATGAACCGCCATCGGCGTCCGTGGCTGATGTTCGACGCGATCAACGACAGCCGCGTGCGGCCCAACCATCTCGCCCTCGACGGCGTGATCCGCCACATCGACGATCCCGTCTGGGACCGGATTTCGCCTCCACTCGGCTTTGGTTGCAGGTGCACAACGCGCGCGCTAACCGACCGCGCAGCCCGACGAAGGGGCGGCCGGACGGAGAGCGTGCCCGCGGAAGGTCATGCCGACGGCCCGGGATGGGGGAAGAGGCCGAAGAGACTGCTCGAGCGGCTGGGCGGTGTCGTTGCCGAGCGCGCCAGACGCTGCGAAGCCGGGTCCCTCTCCTCCGACCCGACAGGCCGACCGATCTGGTGTTCTGAGGCACGCGCCGGGGAGCTGCTCTCGCTGCTCATGGCCTATACGCAGCCGGACGAGGAGACGGTGCGACGCGCCGTGGAAACGACGCTCTTTCGGGATTTCGTGCATGGGGCGCCCGGCACGCCCGATCTCTGGCCGATTGCGGCGCTGTCCGAAGATCTGATGGAGCTGCTGGGTGTTCGGAACCGCATCGTGTGGCTGTCGCGACAGACGCTCGACGTGCACTTGCGGCGGCATCCAGAGATCGGCGCGGACGAATATGCGCTGATCCCCGCCATCATCGGCAGCGCCGATATCTGGGCTGCCCAGCGTGAGCGGCATTATTTCTTCGTGAAGGGCGCCTATCGGCTGACGGTGAAAGTGGAAAGAAGCCAGGAATGGGGATGGGCGGTTTCGCTCTTCCGCACAGGCGGACGGAAACTGGTGCCGCCCTATGCAAAGCTGATCCGGCGTTTCGGATGAAAAGCAGCTGGTCGGGGCGGCGTATCCCGATTGCCTCATCATGCACCTTGCGGCGCAAGGGCAAGCCAGCCTGATAGCCCAGCTGCAATACCAACATACCTGATCAGCGGGTGCTGATCAAGGAATGTGAAACGAGACGGGGACGCTGCCGTGAAGCGGAGCTCCTTAAGGCAGCCAGCGCCCCGGGTGGCGCCCGGTCCCGCGTACATGCCCGCAGGCATGGCAGGGTCCGCCGTGACAGCGCTTGCCACCGCTCATGATAGCCACACTGACACCTTCATGCAACGGCAGCGAGCTGCCCCGGGTGGCACCCGGTCACCTCCTCATGGCAGAGCCAAGGGTGAGGTAGCCATCGCCGGCAGCTCGCTCACGAACATCGTCGTTCGCAGGACGGAAATCAAGCGTCCTGCGCCTTGCCGGACGCCTGTCCGGCATATTTCCCCTCGCCGATGGCCGATACTCCCCCGGAATTCCATCTCCGGGAGAAACGCATGGACGACAGGCAGTGCAAGCGGGCCGAGATCACCTTCTCGGTCGGGAAAACGGAAGCCCGGGAGGGCGGCGGCGTCAGGTTCGCAGGCGTCGCCTATTCCGGCAGGGCCATCGAGCAATGGGGGCGGAGGTTCGCGGTCGATCTGTCCGGCATCCCGGACGGTGACGGCCTGCCGGTTCCTCTCCTCGTCGATCACCAGAACAGCATCGACGCCATCGCCGGCAAGGGGCGCGTCTTCCGTGCCCCGTCCGACGACGGCGGCTCCGAGCTGCGCATCGAGGGGGAGCTGACCGGAGCGACCGGTGCCGGAGAGCGCATCGCGACGCTCATGTCCGACGGCTTTCCGCTCAGGATGTCGATCGGGTTCAGGGCGGCGTTCCGGGAAGTCGAGGGCGAGACCGAGGTCAACGGCCGTCGAATGG
>WFPA01000013.1 GCA_015487815.1 Albidovulum sp. | reverse complement strand
TGGAGACGCTGGCACGCGCTCATGCGCGCGCGCTGGTCGCGGATGGCGGCCCGCAGTCGCTGGTGACCGGGCGGCGGCTGCTGGGAGCGCTCAAGGCCGGGTGCGGGTGGCGGTAGCTCGAGCGCTGCGCTATCATCCGCCTGATCGCGCCGCCTCTCGGTGTGCGCCTCAAGACCTGCCGCTTGGCAGGCCGGCGGGATGGCCTCCGCCGCTCCCGTCATCCCGATGACGGCTCCCCCGCCCTACCGTGGGCGGGGGTTTTCGTTTGCGCGCCTCTCATGCCCGCGTCATCATGGGCATCGCCCACGCACGGGAACATCAGAGGAACATGCGCGCTCTGACCGCAAAAATCCCGCACGGAAAGCACTAATCTACTGCTGCTCATTGGAAATCAGATGCCCTCTGGGGGCACCAGATCCGGCGAAAGGCGATTCCCTGGCCGCCTCGCCCATGCGGGAGTTCAGGATGGCCCTCTCTCTCCACGGCTGCCCCCGGCCATGCTGTCCCGATGCCGGGCGGCACAGAACCGCCCCGGTCAACGCTTTCAGAGAAACAGACCGGCAAATTGCACCAGGAGGACAAGCCCCGCCGTGCCGAGGGAGGCGGCCAGCAGCCAGAGCGTCATCAGCGCGACGGGGGAGCGATCGGCAAAGCCGCCCAGCCGGCGCAGCAGCATCGCCCCGACGAGGGACAGCAGGATCTCGGCCGGCAGCAGCGATCCCGCTGCGAAAACGACAGCCAGGGGCACGGCACCAATCGTGCCCCAGCCGCTCATCCCGAGCATGGTCGAGAAGGCCACCGCCACGAGAACGATGATTCTCAGAAGCGGGATCTGCACTGCGGTCAGCGTCACGAGACCGGTTGCAAGGGCGATCCAGAACGGCTTGCCGCGGCCTTCCCGGGCCCAGTCGCGCCGGATGCTCCAGAGGAAGATCAGGACGACAGCGACAAAGAGCGCCACGAACAGCCGGCTCATGAACAATATCCGGGCGGTCGGCACGTCGCCTGGCGTCGGCAGCATGACGACCATGACGGCGACCAGCCGCAGGACGATGACGGCCACGAAGAGCGACTTCTCCCGGCTCATGACCCGATTTCGCCCCGGCGGGCCTTTCCTGTCAAGGATCCCTGCCGAAAAGGGCACCAAGCGCCAGGCTCCCGTCTGTCATCCGGTGGCGACAGGGCGACCTGGGCGGCTCCCACCCGGGGCCGGTTCGAAGAGCCGGGCGGCACCTGCCCCCTGCCGTCCCTGCGCGGGATCGGCGCCAGCGCCTTTGCCGACGTGCCGGCTCACATGCCGAGGGCCTCGCGATAGACCTGCAGGATCGCCTCCTCCTCCGAAAGTTCCTGCGGATCCTTCTTGCGCATGGCGATGAGCTTGCGCAGCACCTTGGTGTCGTAACCGCGGGCCTTTGCCTCGGCCATCACCTCCTTCTGCTGGTCGGCGATGTCCTTCTTCTCGGCCTCGAGCCGTTCGTAACGCTCGACGAAGCTGCGCAGCTCGTCGCGGGCGATGCGAAAGCTCTGCGCTCCGCTGGTCCCGAATTCGTCGCTCATCCCTCTCTCCTGTCCGGCTTGATTCCGCCATGGCGGCGGCCCGTCCGGGCTCTAGCGCGCACCGCCCGGCGCCGCAACCGTCTCAGTTGCATCCACCGCCGCGGAACGGTAGGGCACGGGCACGACCCCCTGAAGGAGCGGAGAACGACATGGCCCTTCTCATTCCCCTCGGCACCGGGCTGACCCTGATCGGCCTCGTCATTCTCATCGGCAGCATGGTCGCCGTCGCCCGGGCGCGGCGGGCGGGGCTTTCCGAAGAGGCTCTCAGGGCGAAGCTCCAGCGCATCGTCGCCATCAACTTCGCCGGCCTCGCCGTCTCCGCCCTCGGTCTGATGATGGTGGTGATCGGCATGGCCCTCGGCTGAGATCGTCATGCGCCGGCATCGTCCGGCTCCCGCATCCGTGACGACATGGCCGGGCACGGCGATCAGGCCGTCATTCTCGCCCCGGCACACCCGGGCCGGCCCCAAAAGCCAGAGCCTCGGGGCAGGCAGGACCGGCGGGTGCGAGAAAAGGCGGGTGGGCAAGACAGGCGGCGCACCGAACGCCGCTTCGCCCTAGCTGTCCTTCCCGCGGGACGCGGCCGCCGCAATCACCTCCTCGACGGTCCGGGCGATGAGATCGAGAAGCGGCGGGGTCGAGAAACGGTGATCGGCTCCCTTGACGAGGGTGAGGCGGATGTCCTCCCCTTCGGCATGATCAAGCAGCCTGAGCGCCACATCGACCGGCACATCCTCGTCGGCCGTGCCCTGCAGAAGCCGGGTCGGCACATCGAGCCGCAGGGGGCTGCGCAGTACCAGATGGCGCCGCCCGTCCTCGATGAGCCGGCGGGTGATGACATAGGGCTCGTCGGAATATTCCGAGGGCAGCTCGATGCGCCCCATCTCCATCAGCACCGATCGCTGGACAGGGTCGAATTCGGCCCACATGCCGTCCTCGGTGAAATCGGGCGCGGCGGCAATACCGACGAGCCCGGCGATGCGTTCGGGGCGGGAGCGGACAACGAGAAGCGCGATCCAGCCACCCATCGAGGAGCCGACCAGCACCTGCGGGCCCTCGGTCAGCATGTCGATCACGGCCAGGGCATCCTCGAACCAGTCGCCGATCGCCCCGTCCTCGAAATCGCCCGAGGAGCGGCCGTGGCCCGAATAGTCGAAACGCAGGAAGGCCCGGCCCGTGCGCCGCGCCCAGTCTTCGAGAAAGAGCGCCTTCGTCCCTTCCATGTCGGACTTGAAGCCGCCGAGGAAGATCACCCCCGGCCCCTTGCCGGGCAGGCAATGATAGGCGAGGCGACGGCCCCGGGGCGTTTCGAGAAAGGCGGGATCGGCCATCGGCGTCTCTCCTGACGGGAGGGGCACCGCCCGGACGGGGGGCCCTCGGGCATCGCGGTTCTCGCCCGATCCATGCCGGGGCGGGCGGGCGAGGTCAAGCGCCACCCTTCCTTGACTTCGCCGCCCCGTCGGCGGAAAAGCCCCTGCAACACAGGCTGCGACAACACACCGGAGCGCACTCATGGCCGACAGCATCACCCTCACCTTCCCCGACGGCAGCCGCCGCGAATTCCCCCGGGGCGTCACCCCGGCCGAGGTGGCGGCGTCGATCTCGAACTCGCTGGCGAAGAAGGCGATCTCGGCCACCGTCAGCGGTCGGCATTGGGACCTGCAATGGCCGATCGAGGAGGATGCCGAGATCGTGCTGCACACCATGAAGGACCGCGAGCAGGCCGAGGAGCTGGTGCGCCACGACCTCGCCCACATCATGGCCCGGGCGGTTCAGGAGCTGTGGCCCGAGACCAGGGTGACCATCGGCCCGGTGATCGAGAACGGTTTCTACTACGACTTCGACCGCGACGAGCCCTTCACCCCCGAGGATCTCGGGAAGATCGAGAAGCGCATGCGCGAGATCATCGCCGCGCGCGATCCGGTCCGCACCGAGGTCTGGCCGCGGGAGAAGGCGATCCGCTTCTACGAGGAGCGGGGCGAGCCCTTCAAGGTCGAGCTCGTCGAGGCGATCCCCGAGGGAGAGCCGGTGCGCATGTATTGGCACGGCCCCTGGCAGGACCTGTGCCGCGGGCCACATCTGCAGCACACCGGCCAGGTGCCGGCCGACGCCTTCAGGCTGATGCGGGTCTCGGGCGCCTACTGGCGGGGTGATGCGCGCAACAAGCAGCTGCAGCGCATCTACGGCGTCGCCTTCCGCACCCGCGACGAGCTCAGGAAATACCTGCACATGCTCGAGGAGGCCGAGAAGCGCGACCATCGCCGACTGGGGCGCGAGATGGATCTCTTCCACATGCAGGAGGAGGCGCCGGGCATGGTCTTCTGGCACCCGAACGGCTGGAAGATCTACACCACGCTTCAGGCCTACATGCGCCGCCGTCTCGAAGGGGCGGGCTATGTCGAGGTCAACACCCCGCAGGTGATCGACCGCAAGCTGTGGGAGCGCTCGGGGCACTGGGAGAAGTTCCGCGAGAACATGTTCATCGTCGAGGTCGAGGAGGAGCACGCCGCCGAGAAGCGGGTGAATGCCCTCAAGCCGATGAACTGCCCGGGCCATGTGCAGATCTACAACCAGGGGCTCAAGAGCTACCGCGACCTGCCGCTGCGCATGGCCGAGTTCGGCTCCTGCATGCGCTACGAACCCTCGGGGGCGCTGCACGGCATCATGCGCGTGCGCGGCTTCACCCAGGACGACGCCCACATCTTCTGCACCGAGGCCCAGATCGAGGAGGAGACGCGGCGCTTCATCGAGCTCCTGTCCTCGGTCTATGCCGACCTCGGCTTCGATAGCTTCAAGGTCAAGTTCTCCGACCGGCCCGAGAAGCGCGCCGGCTCCGACGAGACCTGGGACAAGGCCGAGGCCGCGCTCAAGGCCGCCACCGAGGCGGCGGGCTACGATTTCGAGCTCAATCCGGGCGAAGGTGCCTTCTACGGGCCGAAGCTCGAATTCGTCCTCACCGATGCCATCGGCCGCGACTGGCAGTGCGGCACGCTGCAGGTGGACTTCGTGCTCCCCGAGCGGCTCGATGCCACCTATGTCGGCGAGGACGGGGCGAAGCACCGGCCGGTGATGCTGCATCGGGCGATCCTCGGCTCCTTCGAGCGCTTCATCGGCATCCTGATCGAGAACTATGCCGGCAGGCTGCCCTTCTGGCTCGCCCCGCGGCAGGTGGTGGTGGCGACCATCACCTCCGACGCCGACGAGTGGGCGCGCACCGTCACCGGCCGGCTGCGGGAGGCCGGCATCCGCGCCGAGGCGGATCTGCGCAACGAGAAGATCAACTACAAGGTCCGGGAACACTCGCTGGCCAAGGTGCCGGTGATCCTCGCCGTCGGCCGGCGCGAGGTCGAGGAGGGCACGGTGAGCGTGCGCCGGCTCGGCGAGAAGGGTTCGAAGGTGGTGCCGCTCGAGGAGATCCTTCCGCAGCTGGCGGCCGAAGCCACCCCGCCCGATCTCGCCCGGACGAAGGTGGGCGCGGTGGAAGAAGACGCGCCCGAGGCTGCTGCCGGCTGAGAACGCGATCCACCGGCGCCACCCTTTCGCACTTCCGGTGCCCCGGCCATCGGCCGGGAGCGTCGCTGCGCGCGGCATTTCCCCGATCGCCTCCGCGGGCCGAAACCCGCTCCCCGGAGCATGGCGCGGCGACCGGGCCCGGTCTTCTTCCGCTGCCGGTGGACGAAAAGGCCGCAAGGAGCGCCACCGGGAACTCGATCGCGCCGCATTTCCTGCGCCATGCGGCCTGCTTCCGCAGCGGACGAGGCCCGGCCGAGGCCATGTAAATCACCCGTCGGGAGAGACCCTCCCCCGTACCGGGGCCCTGTCCTGCGCGACGGGACAGGGCCGGCAAGGCGACTACCGGCCCCGCCCTGACGGGACAACCCTACTCGGTCGCTCCGGTCAGCGCCTTCATCGCCTCGGCGGCACCAGTCTCGATCTTCCTGCGCAGAAGGGCGGCCGGCGTCTGCCCCTTTGACGCCTCACCGGAAACGGATGAAGCGGGTTCGGGTGAAGGCACGGCCGGCGCCTCCTTCATCATCCCCTGCGGCGACATTTTCTTCGGCGGCAGCCCCGATCCGCTTTCCGGCCCGGGTTCCGTCTGCGGTTCTGATGGCGCTGGAGCCCTAAGCAGATTCTCGAGTGCCTCGCGGGCCCTGCGCGCCGCCTCGCTCGCACGGGCCGCCTTCTCGCGTGCTTCCGAAAGCGCCGACTCGACGGTTGCCCGCGCCGCCTCGGCCGCCGCCCGGGCCTTGCGGGCAATCGCGGCCGCATCCTCGAGATCCGCCGCCGTCTTCCGCACTTCGTCGGCCAGCGCCTCGGTGCGCGCCCGGGCCTCCGCCGCAGCGGCAGCCGCCTGCGCCGCCCGATCGGCCGCTGCCGTCGCCTTCTCGCGCTCGGCGCGGATCTCGGCCAAGGCCCTTTCCATCTCGTTCTTCATCGCGTCGAGCGCCGCCTTCAGCGCCACCGCCTCGTCACGGGCGCTCTCGGCCGCCTTGCGCGCCTCGGCGGCTGCCGCGGCATCGGCGCCGGCCCGAGAGACGAGAGCCTCCACACGGGCCAGACGCTCATCGATCCGCGCCTCGAGCGTCTCCCTGAAATCCTGCGCCCATTTCACTCCCCAGGCAAAGCCGCCCACGGCAATGAGCAGAAGCACGGTGGCAATCGTCAGGTTGCGCGACATCGCTCTTTCTCCTTGATCCTGTCCGCCCCGCACCGTCCTCGCGGCGCGCCTCGGGCCCGTCGGCCGCAAGATGCACGGCGCGCCCCGCCGGAGCAAGCCCTTCCGCCCCGGCCCCGACATGTCGGAGAAAGCCGCTCCCGGCCGCTCTTGACGCTTGCACCTCGCAGCCGCCCTGTCTATTTTCCCCGCTGCCGACCCGCTCGGCCCGCCCCCGGAGGGGGCGCCGGAAAGACCACACAACCGCCACAACAGAAGGAACGAGAGCCATAGCCCGCAGACCGCACAATGCGCCCCCGCAGCGCGACACCGGCCCCCGGATCAACGACCGCATCCGCGTGCCCGAAATCCGCCTCATCGGCCCCGAAGGGGAGAATCTCGGCATCATGTCGCCCCGCGAGGCCCTGGATCTTGCCGAGGAGCACGGGCTCGATCTCGTCGAAATCTCCCCCAACGCACGCCCGCCGGTGTGCAAGATCATGGATTACGGCCGCTACAAGTACGAGCAGTCGAAACGCGAGGCCGAGGCTCGCAAGAAGCAGAAGATCATCGAGGTCAAGGAGGTCAAGTTCCGCCCCACGACCGACACCCATGACTATCAGGTCAAGCTGCGCAACATCCGCCGCTTCCTCGAAAAGGGTGACAAGGTGAAGGTCTCGCTGCGCTTCCGCGGCCGGGAAATGGCCCATCAGGACCTCGGGCGTCAGCTTCTCGAGCGCGTGGCCGATGATGTCGAGGACATCGGCAAGGTCGAGAGCCTGCCGAAGATGGAAGGCCGGCAGATGATCATGATGATCGGTCCGCGCTGAGCCTGCGGCCCGGCAGCCGGAGCAGGAGCCGATCCTGCGGGCCGGGGCGGTCGCGCCACCGGCCCCGGGCCGGCGGATGCATGCAGCGGTCGGGTGGCTCCGCCCTCGCCCGACACCATGTCCTCGTCCTCGGCGGTGACGGCCGGATCGGCGCAAATCGCATCAAAATCGAACCGGATGCGACGAATTTCTTTCCCCCTCCCGTGCCGGCTGCGGGTTTCCCTTAACTTCTGGTTCATTTCCATCCGCTATCGCTCTCCCGAAGACAGGAGCAGCGATGACGGAAGAGACGGACATTTCCGACCGGTCGGCAGCAGCCGGGCATGACGCCCCGCCCGGCGCGGCGTCCGTGCCCGCAGGTGCGCCGCGTGACGGGCTGACGGCACAACAGGCAGGCGCGGCGGCGCCTGCGACCGGGGGCCGGCGCCGCCGGGTCCTGCCCCTCTCCCCTCTCGCCTTCCGCGACCCCGCCCTGCCCTTTTCGGTCCGGGCATGGATCCTTGTCCTGGGCCTTCTCGCCGCCTTCCTGCCGATTGCCGTGCCGATCGCCTATCTCGGGGTGATCGATCTCGTGCCACGGCAGCTCTCGCTGCTGCCCTATTTCATCCTTGCCGCCCTCTTCGCCCTCCTCGCCACCCTCGTGCTCGATCTGCTCGCGCTCCGTCTGGCGAACGGCCATGAGGACGAGCTTCTGCGCACCCGGCGCGTCCTCATGGCCGGGACAGGCCTCTTTCTCATCCTCCTTCTCGGCCTCATCGCTCCGCTTCTTGCCGCGCCGGCCCTGCTCCTCGCGCTGCTTCTGGTGCCGGCCCGCCTCGCCCTCATGCGGCTGGCACAACCCCGCCTGCCCGCCCACGGCGCCGCCGAGGTGACGGCGATTCTCGCCGGCCGCAACGGCTGCAGGGCGCGGCTGCCGGTCGGAGCGCGCCGCAGCTTCCTCACCCTGGCCTTCGTACCGGTCACCGGACTGCTCGCGGCCCTCCTCACACTCGCGGCCGGCAGCATGATCGCGGAGGAGGCCGTCATCACCCAGGGCGGGGTGCTGGCCGCGTCGCTCGCGGCGGGCATGGCGCTTTGCGCTCTCGCACCTCTCGCCCTGCCCGCCCCGGCCCGCTCCCGCGTGCTGCCCATCAT
>WFPA01000012.1 GCA_015487815.1 Albidovulum sp. | reverse complement strand
GCGCATGGGCGTGGCCCTGGCTGCCATAGCCGAGGATGGCGACCTTCCGGTCCTTGATGAGATTGATGTCGCAATCGCGATCATAATAGACGCGCATGTTCCGTTCTCCTGTGGTGTTGGCGGGATGGGTGCCGCCGTTGGAGCGGCGGGCTTTGCCCGACAGGCGGATGATGCAGCAGATGCCACGAGAATACGTTGCAATTTTTCCACTATCTGGCATCAATACGGAAAATCCATGCGAATAGATTGGCATCCATGATATTTCCATGATGCAGGGTCGCAGGCATGGAGTTCTGGTGGCAGGGGCTCGGGTAGTGAGGAAGCCATGGCAGGCATGACCGACGAAACCGACCGGCGCGTGCTCAGGGCTTTGCAACGCCGCCCCGAGGGCACCACGGCCGAGCTGGCGGCGCTGGCCGGTGTCGCCCCTTCGACCTTCTGGCGCCGGGTCGAGCGGCTCCGGGCCCGCAAGGTGATCCGCGGCTTCCGTCGGCGGGTGAACTGGCGCGCTCTCGGCTGGGGGGTGGAGGTGTCGCTGCGCTTTTCGCTCGACAAGACCAGCCCCGGCTCGATCGACCGCTTCCTGGCTGCGGCGCGGGAGATTCCTGAAGTGGTCGAGATCGCCACCTATCTCGGCCGGGTCGATGCGCGGCTTCATGTCATCGCCCGGGACATGCTCCATTACAAGGAAATCTACCACCAGCGGCTTCTGGCCCTGCCCCATGTGGCCGAGATCGAGGCGTTGATGGTGGTAGCCGAGGTGGAGCGCGCACAGGTGCTGCCGATCTGAGACGGTTCGGAACGAAATGCCATGAGAATGCCGCAGGCTTGCGGTGAGCATGGGGGGCAGCGGGAAAGCAGGCCATGAACAGGCAAGGCGGAAGCGACGATCCGATAACGCTAGACGAGCGCGACCGACAGATCCTCCGGCTTCTCTGGGAGGCGGGGGATCTGACGAGCGTCGCCCTCGCCGAGCGGCTCAGTCTGTCGCAATCGGCCGTCTCACGCCGCATGGCCCGCCTCGAGAAGGCCGGCGTTCTCGGTCCGCGCGAGGTGGTGCTCGATCGCGAGAAGCTGGGGCTCGGCGTGACGGTCCATCTCGGTGTCAAGCTGGCGGCGCGGGGCGGCACGTCTCATGTCGAGTTCGAGCGTGTTCTGACCGCAATCCCCGAGGTGCAGCATGTGCAGCATGTGCTCGGCCGCTACGATTACCGCATCGAGGTGGCTGCGCGCGACATCGCCGATTTCGAACGGGTGCTGCGTCGGCGGATCATGGCTCTGCCGGGCCTCGGCGAGGTGGAGGCCAATGTCGTCATGCTGCGCGAGGAGCGCCCTGGCCCCCTTGGCGCCTGACGGAAAAGGGCCCGGCCACGGCCGAGCCCTTCGCGAGCAGGTGTCTGCCTGAGTGTGCGGGAAAGCCTTATTGAGGCTTCGCCATCCATTCGCGGCCCTTGAACATGCCGTTCCAGTAGAGCCAGGGCAGGAAGTCCTTCTTGAGATGCCAGGCCGAGCGGCGCGGCTTGGTCGAATCCCATGGGAAGGAGGGCATCAGCTTGCCGCCATAGCCGAACTCGGCCAGCACGATCTTGCCGCGCTCGACGGTGAGCGGGCAGGAGCCGTAGCCGTCGTATTTCGCCCACGGATCCTTGCCTTCCATCACGGCGATCAGGTTCTCGGCCACGATCGGCGCCTGCTTGCGGGCCGCGGCTGCGGTCTTGGCATTGGGGGTGGAGCAGGCGTCGCCGAGGCTGAAGACATTGGTATAGCGGTTGTGCTGCAGCGTGTGCTGATCCACATCGACCCATCCGCCTTCATTGGCCAGGGGGCTCGTGCGCACGAAGTCGTGCCCGGTCTGCGGCGGCACGACATGGATCATCTCGAAGGGCATCTCGACCTCGCGGGTCTCCTCGCCTTCGGTGACGGTGAAGGTCGCCACCTTGTTGGTCCCGTCGATCTTCCGAAGATTGTGGTTGAAGTCGAGGTTGATGCCGTAGCGGTTGACGTAGTTCATCAGCGGGGGGACGTAGTCCGCCACGCCGAAGAGCACGCCGCCGGCATTGCAGAAATGGATGTCGGCCTTCTCCAGCCGCCCGGTGCGGCGCCAGTGATCGGCCGAGAGATACATCGCCTTCTGTGGTGCGCCGGCACATTTGATCGGCATCGGCGGCTGGGTGAAGAGGGCGGGGCCGCCCTGGAAATCCTGCACCAGCTGCCAGGTGTAGGGGGCGAGATCGGGGCGGTAGTTCGAGGTGACGCCGTTCCGGCCGAGCGTTTCCTCGAGTCCCTCGATCGCTCCCCAGTCGAGCTTGAGGCCGGGCGCGACGACAAGAAAGTCATAGCCCACTTCGCGGCCGTCCTCGAGGTGGACGATGTTGCTCTCAGGGTCGAACCCCGCGACGCGTCCGCTGATGCGCTCGATGCCCTTCGGCCAGATGGCGTCCATCGGCTTGCGGGTCTGCTCGGGGGTGAAGACGCCCCCGCCCACGAGGGTGAAACCCGGCTGATAGTAATGCACATCCGCCGGCTCGATCACGGCGATGTCGAGGCCGGGGCGGCGCTTCCTGAGGCTGGCGGCGGTCGAAAGGCCGCCCGCCCCGCCGCCGACGATGACGATCTGATGCTTTTCCATGTGCAACTCCCTTTTCTCCCCGACGGTCCCGTGGGCCCGCCGCCCCTTTCATGCCGCAGCGGCAGGGGAAAATCCAAGTTCAAAATGGATGTTTGGACATTATGCCGCCCGTGTGCCGGAGAAGCGGTTGCATTGGGCGCGCCACCGCGCCAGAAGCGGGATGACGGCCGCAATCGGAGGGATCAGCCATGACAGATCGGTGTTTCGGACCGCACGAGGAGGGGCTCGAGGAGTTTTCGGTGGTTTTCACCGACCGGGCGCTCAATCACATGTCGGCCGAGTTCCAGCAGGTCATGCGGGACATTTCCGAGGGCATGCGCGAGGTCTATCGCGGGGAGGCGGTAGCGCTTGTTCCCGGCGGCGGCAGTTACGCCATGGAGGCGGTGGCGCGAGCCTATGCCGCGGGGCGCGACGTGCTCGTCATCCGCAACGGCTGGTTCTCCTACCGCTGGAGCCAGATCTTCGAGGCCACCGGCCTGCCGGCCTCCGAGACCGTGCTCAAGGCGCGTCGCGAGGCCAATGACCGGCAGGCGCCTTTCGTGCCGGCGCCTCTCGACGAAATCCTCGCCACCATTACCCGGGAGCGCCCTGCCGTCGTGTTCGCCCCCCATGTCGAGACCGCTTCGGGAATGATCCTGCCCGACGAGTGGATCGGCGCCATCGGCAGGGCCGTGCACGATGTGGGCGGGCTGTTCGTTCTCGACTGCATCGCCTCGGGTGCGGTCTGGGTGGACATGACCGCCTCGGGCGTCGATGTGCTGATCTCGGCGCCCCAGAAAGGCTGGTCATCGACGCCCTCGACGGGCATCGTCGTGATGAACGAGCGAGCCGCAAAGGCGCTGGAAGGTGCCGCGCCGAGCAGCTTCGCCGGCGATCTGGGGCGCTGGCGCGCCATCATGAAGGCCTATGAGGACGGGGCCCATGCCTATCATGCCACCATGCCGACCGATGCGCTGCGCCATTTCCGTGACAACATGAAGGAAACCTTCGCCTTCGGCCTCGAGGCCGCTTGTGAGGCGCAGTGGGCGCTGGGCAACCGGGTGCGTACCGCCTTGGCCGCTCGCGGGGTGCGGTCGGTCGCGGCCGAGGGGTTCGCGGCGCCGGGTGTCGTCGTTTCCCATACCGACGACCCAGAGATCCGCACGGGGCGCAAATTCGCGGCGGAGGGCGTGCAGATTGCGGCCGGTGTGCCGCTGGCCTGCGACGAGGGCGATGATTTCTCGAGCTTCCGTATCGGTCTCTTCGGGCTCGACAAGCTCGCCGATGTCGATGGGAGGGTTGCCCGGCTCGAAGCGGTGTTCGACAAGGTGATCGGCCCGGCTGCCTGAGTTCCTGCCGGGCAGGCCGGCTCCATGCTCCTTGCCTGGCTGGCCCGTGCTTCCGCCATGCTCAGGCGGAGCTCCGGCGAAGGTCACTCCTGTCAGAACAGCCCCGGCCCCATGCCGGCATGCATGAGCCGTCGCCTGAGGGGCGGGATGTCGCGGATCAAGCGGATGCCGATCCGCCGCAGGTCCCTCAGCAGCGGCGCTCCGGCGATCGATGTGCGGTTGAGCATGTCGATTCCCTGCACCCGCGTTCGCACGAGCCATTTGCGCTTGCGTTCATATGCGGCGAGCATCGGCGCGCTGCCGAGGGCAGCGGCATCGGCTTCGGCCAGATCGAGAAGGGCGGCGATGTCGGCCAGCGAGAGGTTGAGCCCCTGGGCGCCGATCGGCGGAACGACATGGGCGGCCTCGGCCACGAGTGCCGTGCGCGGGCCCGTCAGTCGATGGGCGAAACGGGTGATGATCGGCCAGACGGCGATCGGTCCTTCGATCGTCAGCGGGCCGAGAAGGCCGCCGGAGCGTTCGGTTGCTTCCTTCGCCAGCGCTTCGGGCGCAAGCATTACCCGCCGCCGCTGTTCGGGGCCGCGATCCATCCAGACGATGGCCGATCGGTGGCGCCCGTCCTCGCCGTCGGGCAGGGGCACGAGGGTGAAGGGGCCGCCCGAGCGGTGGATCTCGGTGGAGACATTCCCGTGGGGTCGCGGATGCGTGGCCGAGAAGACCAGTGCCTTCTGGCCATAGCGCCAGGTGGTGGCCGCGATGCCGAGCCGGGCGCGGATGGGGGAGTCGCGCCCGTCGGCGGCGATCACGAGATCGGCCTTGACCCGGCCGCCGTCCGAGAAGGTTACGAGCGCTTCGCGCGTGCGCGGCAGGATGTCGGCAACTCCGATGCCGGGGCGGAATTCGGCCAGGGGCAGCGTGGCAAGATGGGCGAGGATTTCCCGCCTCAGAAGCCAGTTGGGCAGGTTCCAGCCGAAGGGTCTGTCGGAAATTTCGGCGGCGTTGAAATCGGCGATCTCCCGCACCTCGCCCTGTCGTCCGCCGGCCTCGACGATCCGCATGATCTGCAGCGGAGCGGCATGAGGATCAAGGCGCGACCAGAGTCCGATGCGTTCGAGCAGGGCCTGCGAGGGCTGCATGAAGGCGGTGGTGCGGATGTCGGCGCCGGGTGCCATCTCATCGGTGATGGGCGGCGCCGGATCGACGCACAGGGTGCGGAAGCCGCTTGCGGCAAAGGCGGCGGTGGCCACGAGACCCGCGATGCCGCCCCCGGCTACCAGCACATCGACGGTTTCGGGCGCGGTGATCGGTGTGGGGCCAGTATCGGGTGACATGGGCTTTACTCCTCGAGCAGCCGGCGGAGGAAGGAGGTCAGATCATCGGTCACATGGTGCACATGGGGCGCACCGTCCGCGGCGGTTTCCTTGGCGGGGCTGACCAGCACAGTGCGCATTCCCCGCACATGGGGCACGGCCAGGTTGCGCGGATCGTCCTCGAACATGGTGGCGTGCCGGGGGTTGATGCCGGCAGCGGCGATTACCCTGTCATGGGCCGCCGCCTCCGGCTTCGGGGTGAAGCCGGTCTCCTCGATGCCGAAGATCGCGTCGAACAGCCCCGCGAGCCCGCGGGCCTCGAGCACCCTCTCCGCATAGCCTTTCGGGCCGTTGGTATGAACGATGCGCCTTCCCGGCAGGGCGGCGATGCGTTCGGCGAGGGCGGGGTCGGGAGCAAGGGGGGAGAAGTCGATGTCATGCACCACATGAAGATAGTCATGGGGATCGACGTCATGTTCGCGCATCAGCCCGGCAAGGGTGGTGCCGTGGCGCTGCCAGTAATGGCGCCGCAGATGGTCCGCCCTGTCGCGATCGACGCCGAGCGCCTCCATCACGAAGCGGGTCATGCGCGCCTCGATCTGGTCGAAAAGATGCATCGAAGGGGGATAGAGCGTGTTGTCGAGATCGAAGATCCACGCGGCTTCTCGGGCCCCTTCTCCCGGAGCTGGGTCGAATGGCGTATGCGCTCGGGCGTCGTCCATGAGGTTCTTGTGCGCCGCACTTCCAGCGGGATCAAGGGGCATCCGGGTGCCAGCCCGCTTGACGTCGCCGCACTCGGGGTCTTTTGAAGAAAAAGGAACAGATCCGGGGCGATTCGCCGCCTTCGGCGTGCTCCGAGCCGGGAGAACATCATGGCAAGACAGGGCAGCGCGACACGCGACGGTCAGAAGGATGCCTATGACCTCATTCTCGAGGCGATCGATGTCGGCATATACAAGCCGGGGGACCGGCTGGTCGAAAGCGAGCTGGCCGAACGTTTCGGCATGTCGCGTACGCCGATTCGCGAGGCGCTCCAGCGACTCGAGATCCAGTCGCTCCTCACCCGCGACGGGCGCAGCCTGATCGTCGCCTCGCTCGATCACAACCAGCTTTCCGAGCTCTATGCCGTCCGCACCGAACTCGAGGCACTCGCGGCCCGGCTGGCGGCGCGTCATGCCGCGCCCGAGGAGATGCGGGTGCTCCGGGAGATGGTGACGCAGGATCGCAAGCTTGTGGGCGACGCCCAGGCCATGGCCCGGGCCAACCGCCGTTTTCACAACCAGCTGCATCTGGCGAGCCACAACCGCTATCTCGTCCAGCAACTCGATCTCGTCTATCGTTCTATGGCGCTGATGGCGACGACCTCCCTTGCGGTGCCGGGGCGCGACCGCGAAGCGCTCGACGAGCACGAGGCCATCGTCACGGCCATCGAGAAGCGGGACGAGGCGGCGGCAGACGAGGCGCTGAGGCGCCATCTCTCGCGCGCCTTCGAAACCCGGCTGCTCCTTGGGGCGGGAGAGGTGCCGGCGGCCGACGCGCTGTCCCTGTCGCGCGACGAGGAGGCCGTCCGGAGCTGAGGTGCCCGGCCGGCTTTCCGAAGGATGGCGAACCTGTCCGCGAGGTGGAAGTCGTGGCGGCGTCTGCGTCCCGTCCCCTCCCCTCGAGGCAGGGTCCGCCCGTGGACGCAAGGCAGTGCCGGGCAGGAACGGCGGGAGGCAGCGAGGCCCCTTTCGTCAGCATTGTGAGGCCGGCCGGGAAGAACGGCGCAATTCGCGGCGGTCCGAGGCAGCCGTCGGGGCGTCGCGCGACGGCATCGCTTTCTCCGCGTTCCTTCGGCTCACGCCATGCTCGGTCTTGTCCCAGTGCCACGGGCGGAAGGGCAGCTCCCACAGCGCCTTCACCAGGGCGACGCTCGCCATCGGCCAGTAGAAGGCGAGTGTCGGCAGCCACCAGCGATGCGCCCTGAGATGCGGTGGAGAAAGCGCCACGAAACCGGCGAGATACTGCACGATCGCACTGCCGGCGAAGAAGCCGAGGAGCAGCCTGCCGCTCGCGGGGGGCAATCCGGCGAGGGTGAGGAGCGGGTGATGCAGGCCGGCAAACTCCATCCACAGACTCCAGTAGAGTGGTGCGAGGAGGAAGGTGCAGATCGTGCCGGCGAAATGGGCGTTGAGTGCCAGCAGACCCCGCCAGCCGAAGGCCCGGAGCGCGGTCCGTGGATGGCGCATATGGGTGATCCAGGTGACGACGTAGCCCTTGAGCCAGCGCGAGCGTTGCCGGATCCAGCGCCAGGGACGGTGGTTGGCCTCCTCGAAGGTCGTGGTCGCCAGCACCTGCGTCTGCCAGCCCTCGCGCGCGAGACGCAGCCCGAGATCGGCGTCTTCGGTGACGTTGTGCGCATCCCAGCCGCCGATCTTCTCGAGCACGTCGCGGCGGACATACATGGTCGTGCCGCCGAGCGGCACCGGCAGGGCAAAGCGGGCGAAGGCCGGCAGGACGACACGGAACCAGATGGCGTATTCGATGGTGAAGCAGCGCGCGATCCAGTTTTCCCGGGCGTTGTAGTAATCGAGTGTGCCCTGCACGCAGGCGAGCCGTGCCCCGCCGACGGCGAAGGCAGCGGCGGTCCGAAGAAGCTGGTCGGGCTCGGGGCGGTCTTCCGCATCGAGCACGCCGACGATCTCGCCCCGCGCCTCGCACAGGGCAAGGTTGAGCGCGCGCGGCTTGGTCTGCACCCGGCCTTCGGGGACGACGATCACCCGCGCATTGGCCGGCAGGCGATATCGGGTGAGAGATGTGCGGGTGAGGGTGTCGTCCGCCTCGGTGATCAGGAGGAATTCGCATTTCGATGGCGGGTAGTGCAGCATCTCGAGCGCGTCGAGAAGCTGTCGCAGCGTGCCGTTCTCGCGGTGAAGCGGCAGCATCAGCGTGATCGAGGGGAGGGCGCCCCGGTCGGGCAGGGGGGCGGGCTCTCCTTGCGCGCGTGTGGTGGTAAGAAGGCCGAGAAGACGCAGGGCGATATTGGCGACAGGCGTCAGGAAGGCGATGGTCACGATCGCGAGGGCTACCCCCTCGGGGAAGAGTGCAGCCGCAAGGATCAGGAACAGACCGGCGAGGACCACCGTTGCGGGCCGCGCCGGCTTGAGCCAGCTGCGACAGCTCTTTTCGGCTGGGCAGAGGGTTTCGGCCCGCGCCACGAGAGCCGGGCCGTGGCGCTCGTGAATGACGCGGCGGATCTGGTCCCGCGGGGCGATGACAAGGCGAGCAGGCAGCGTGCCCCGTTCGGCAAGATCGACCGGGTCGGCCACCGCCCAGATGACCTGCCCCGCTTCTTCCCGCCACGGGAGCGCATCGCGGCGGAGACATGCCACCGGATCGGCCGCAGCAAGAAGTGCGGGTGTTGGCGGGTCGGTGGCTAGATCCACAAGGGGGATGGCCAGCTCGTCGGCCATGAGGGCGGCGAAGCCGGCGTCGTCGATGAGCCCGCGCGCTCTCAGGGCGTGCTCGGGTCGCGTGCCGTCGGCGCGGGCAAGAACCAGCCCGCGGGCCCGGAGCGCATCATTGATCGGCAGTGCCGGGCTGCGGAGAGGGGGGTGGCGTTCCACCGGCAGGAAGGCCGCCTGTGGACAGTCGCCGAGGCCCGGCGCTCGGCCCGCCCCTTTCGCTTCATTGCGCGGTATGTGGCTCTTGCGCATCCGCCCCGTCATGCTCCCCCCTTCCGGGAGAGAGCATGCGGGCGGATCGTTAAGAGAGCGTTAAGAAAGGGTTAAGGGGAGGTTAACGACGCCGTGCTTCTGCCGTGGATGCGGCCACGTCTTGCAAGGCGCACACCGCCACCGGCCGGCGGGGTGCCTTGCCTCGCTGCCCGCTGTCCTGATCAGCGCATGGGTGTGTCGGGCGGGTGGCAGGCGCCAAGGCATTCTTGCCCGTTCAGTCGGTGACCGGGCCACCCATCGCCTCGACGAACCGGTCAAAGAGATAGGCGCTGTCCTGCGGGCCGGGACTTGCTTCGGGATGATACTGCACCGAGAAGACGGCCCGGTCGGTCATGCGGATGCCGCAATTGGTGCCGTCGAAGAGAGACATGTGGGTTTCGACCACACCTTCGGGCAGCGTGGCGGTATCGACCGTGAAGCCGTGGTTCATCGAGGTGATCTCGACCTTGCCGGTTTCCAGGTTCTTCACCGGATGGTTGGCACCATGATGACCGTGGTTCATCTTCACCGTCCGGGCGCCGAGGGCGAGGGCGAGCATCTGATGGCCGAGGCAGATGCCGAAGATCGGCAGTTCCGTCCGCTCGACGAGATGGCGGATCATCGGCACGGCGTATTCGCCCGTGGCCGCCGGATCGCCCGGGCCGTTCGAGAGGAAGACCCCTTCGGGCTCATGTGCCAGGATGTCCGCGGCCGTGGCGGTGGCGGGCAGCACGGTGACGTCGCATCCGGCCGAGACCAGCGAGCGCAGGATGTTGCGCTTGGCACCGTAGTCGACCGCAACCACGCGCCGGCCCGGGCCGCTGCGCCTGCCATAGCCCTCGGGCCAGTGCCAGCGGGTTTCGTCCCAGCGATAGGTCTGCCCGCAGGTGACTTCCTTCGCGAGATCGAGCCCTTCGAGGCCGCGGAAGGCCCGGGCCTGGGCCCTGAGCGCCTCGAGATCGAAATTGCCTTCGGGGTCATGGGCAATGACGGCGTTGGGGGCGCCCTGCTGGCGGATCGCCCGAGTCAGCCGCCGCGTGTCCACCCCGCCGATGCCGATCCGTCCCTGCCGCTCGAGCCAGGCGCGCAGCGGTGCCGAGGCACGCCAGTTGGAGGGCTCCGTCGGCTGCCAGTGCACAACCATGCCTTCGGCGAAGGCGGCGCGCGATTCGTCATCCTCGGGGTTGACGCCGACATTCCCGACATGGGGGAAGGTGAAGGTCACGACCTGCCCGGCATAGGACGGGTCGGTCATGATTTCCTGATAGCCGGTCATGGCGGTATTGAAGACAAGCTCGGCCGCGACCGAGCCGACGCGGCCGAAGCCTTCGCCATGGAAGACGGCGCCATTGGCAAGAACGATGCAGCCCGTGGGCTTGCCGGAGGTCGAAGGCATGGCGTTTCCTGTTTCCTGAGGGCTTCCCGGCCGCAAGCGGAGGAGCCGGCCGCCGATCGGCCGACAGATACGGATTGCCTGCTCCATGGTCAAGCGGCCCTGCCTGCGGCGAGGCTTGAGACGTGGGGGATCACGGGCTATTGTCCCCCGGCCGGCGAAACGTGCCGGTGCTGCAACGGATGATGCCATGAGCACCGAAGATCACGCAGGGGAGAAGGGCGAGGCCGGCCTGCGCCAGCGGCTGCGCGAAGCGCTCAAGGAGGCGATGCGTTCGCGGCAGGCGGCACGGCTTTCCACCCTTCGGCTGATCGATGCGGCGATCAAGGATCGCGACATCGCCGCCCGTGGCGAGGGAAAGAGCGAAGGCATCTCCGACGCCGAGATCCTCGCTGTCCTCGGCAAGATGGTCAAGCAGCGCCAGGAAAGCGCCCGGGCCTATGAGGAGGGCGGCCGTCTCGAGCTGGCAGAGAAGGAGCGCGACGAGATCGGCGTCATCGAGGAGTTCCTGCCACGCCAGCTCACCGAGGAGGAGATGGCGGCGGCGATCGACGAGATCATCCGTGCCGAGAAGGCCGAATCGATCCGCGACATGGGCCGGGTGATGGGGGCCCTCAAGGCACGCTATGCCGGCCAGATGGACTTCGCCAGGGCCGGAAAGATCGTGAAAGAACGGCTCGGTTAGGGGGCGGGCTGCACCCCCGAGGGATGGACTCTTCCCCGTCACACCTTTCAAGGCGCTGGGCCACTCCGCTTCGCGCGAAGCCGGCGAGCCCCCCTTATTCGGGGTATTTCCGCCGCGCCTTGGCGACGGCCAGCCGGCCGCCGTGGCGGCTCTTGAGCGCAATCGCCGTCCACTCATAGGTATGAACACCATCGGGCGGGCAGGGGGACTTGTATCTGAAGGCGCCGGGCTTGATCACCTTCTGCCCGCTGTAGCGGACGATCCCGCCGCCATGGTCGTATTGCGGCACGTCGAGATCCTTCAGCCGGAAACGGATGTATTTCGTGCCCTTTGGCACGTCCCTGAGCACGAAGCGCGGATTGGCTACCACGTTGGGATGACCCGAGGTGCAGCGCTTCAGCCCCTTCCAGTCGAAGTCGATCTCGAAGGCGGATGCCGCGCCGGTCGCGAGAAGAAGAACCGCGGCGATCCCTGCGGCGAGAATGCTGTTTCTCCCCATGCGAACCCCGTTTCACATTTGGCAAGCCACCGCAAGGATAACGCGGCGGGCGTGCGGGGCAAGGTGTGGTGTCAGGGGGCAGGAGAACGGCAGGGATGATGCGTCATTCCGTGAATCCGCCGCTGCCCGAAGGAAATGCCGGTCGGCTCAGCCGAGGCCGTCCGGTCCGGTGGCGCTGCGGGCGCGGGCGATGGCGTCCTCGAGCGCGTCCTTCAGTTCGATGCGCTCCTCCGGGGTAAGGAAGGCACCAAGCTCGATCTCGCGGCCGCTGCCCTTGAGGGTGAGATAGCTGTCGACCGGGCCGTCCTGTCTCAGGGAGATTCGCACCCAGTAGGGGTTTGCCTCCCAGCGGCGGGTGGTGCCATCGGGTTCATGACGGACGACGCGGATCCTCTCCGGGGTGATCTCGACCAGCTCGATCAGCGTACCGTCGCGGTAGTTGCGTTCGATGAACCACCAGGTGGCGAGGAGGGCGAGGAGGGTGAAAGGCAGGAGGATCCACAGATGCACCGTGCCGAGAAAGGCGGCCAGCGGCACGGTGAAGGCAATCCAGGTCATCAGCAGGAAGCCGTAGAAGCCGGCCCGGCTCAATGACCGGTGGGGCCAGATCTCGAAGGTGAAGCGCGGCCCCTCGGCCCGTTCGAAGGGGGCAGATGAAGAGGCCCCGGAAATCTCCGAGGCCTCCTTCCAGTTCGCTTGATGCAGCTTCCAGGGCATCAGTGGTGCTTCGCGGTGTCCCACATGTCCGGGGTCGGAAGCGTCTCGAAGGTATGCTCGGGCGGCGGCGAGGGCAGCTTCCACTCGAGCGTGTCGGCCGGCAGGTGCCAGTAGTTGTCTTCGGCGACGCGGCGGCCGGCGAAGATGGTGTAGAACACCACGCCGATGAACCAGACGAAGGAAGCGAAGCCGATGAAGGCACCGATCGAGGACAGGTAGTTCCAGTCGGCGAAGGCTTCCGGGTAGTCGATGTAACGGCGCGGCATGCCCTGACGGCCGAGGAAGTGCTGCGGGAAGAAGGTCAGGTTGGTCCCGATGAAGAACAGGACGAAGTGCAGCTTGCCCGCCCATTCGGGATACTGCCGGCCCGACATCTTGCCGATCCAGTAGTAGATGCCGGCAAAGATCGCCATCGCGGCCCCGATCGCCATCACGTAGTGGAAGTGCGCCACAACGTAGTAGGTATCGTGATAGACCCGGTCGAGCGGCGCCTGGCTGAGCACGATCCCGGTCACGCCACCGACGGTGAACATGAACAGGAAGCCCCAGGCGAAGAGCATCGGCGTCTTGAACTCGATCGAACCGCCCCACATCGTGGCGATCCAGGAGAAGATCTTGATGCCGGTCGGCACCGCGATCACCATGGTCGCCAGCATGAAGTAGGCCTGCTGGGTGACGCTCATGCCCATGGTGTACATGTGGTGCGCCCAGACGACGAAACCGAGGGCGCCGATCGCGATCATCGCCCAGACCATCGGCAGGTAGCCGAAGATCGGCTTCTTCGAGAAGGTCGAGACGACGTGGGAGATGATGCCGAAGCCCGGCACGATCATCATGTAGACTTCCGGGTGGCCGAAGAACCACAGCAGGTGGGCATAGAGAACCGGGTCACCCCCACCGGCCGGATCGAAGAAGGTCGTGCCGAAGTTGCGGTCCGTGAGCAGCATGGTCACGGCGCCGGCCAGCACCGGCAGCGACAGGAGAATCAGCCAGGCGGTGACGAAGATCGACCACGGGAACAGCGGCGTCTTGAACAGCGTCATGCCCGGGGCGCGCATGTTCAGGAAGGTGGTGATCATGTTGATCGCACCGAGGATCGACGAGGCGCCCGAAAGGTGCACCGCGAAGATCGCCAGGTCCATCGCCATGCCGGGTTCGGTGGTCGAGAGCGGCGCGTAGAGCACCCAGCCGACCCCGGTGCCGGTGCCGTCGCCGCCCGGGGCGAACATCGACAGCGTGCCGAGGGTGGCGCCGGCCACATAGAGCCAGTAGCTGAGGTTGTTCATCCGCGGGAACGCCATGTCCGGCGCGCCGATCATCAGCGGCATGAAGTAGTTGCCGAAGCCCCCGAAGAGCGCCGGGATGACCACGAAGAACATCATCAGGATGCCGTGGGCGGTGATGAACACGTTCCACAGGTGGCCGTTGGGCGTGCACTCGGCCGTCGGGTCGGCGATGAGGCGCGCGCCCTCGAGACACATGTACTGCACGCCGGGCTCCATGAGCTCCATGCGCATGTAAACGGTGAAGAGGACCGAGACGAACCCGAAGAAACCGGCGGTGAAGAGGTAGAGGATGCCGATGTCCTTGTGGTTCGTCGACATGAACCACCGAACGAAGAAGTTCGGCCGTTCATGGTGGTCGTGTGCGTGGGTGGCTGCGTCTGCCATCTCGTTTTCTCCTGACACGTCCCAGTTAGATATGGCTTGGCCCCCGAGCGTCGCGAGGGCGGCGGTGCCGTCTTGATAAACGCCTCCTCGTGGCGGCTCAACAAAATATCCCTGCGAAAGGGCAGTTTGTCGCAAAAAAAGGCCGGTCCCTCGCAGGAAGGACCGGCACTCTCATGCGTGGGGCCGCTAGGTGGAGGGACCCGTTGCCCCGCGGGCGCGAATCGCGCTCACTCGCCCTTGGCAACCGAGGCGAGATAGGCCGCCACGTCCTCGCCGCCCTTGCGGAGCTTGAAGGACATCTTCGACTTGCCGCCGAGATACTTTTTCGGGTCCTTCACGAACTTGGCGAGCTCCTCCTCGGACCAGACGAGGCCGTTTTCACCCGCGGCCTTGAGAGCCTTCGAATACTTGTAGCCCTCATAGGAGCCGGCCTTGCGGCCGATCACGCCATAGAGGTTGGGGCCGACCTTGCCGCCCTTCTTGATGACGGTGCCGTCGGGCGCGACGATCGAATGGCAGGACTTGCACTTCTTGAAGATCTTTTCGCCTTTCGCGACGTCACCCGAAGCATGGGCGGCGGTGGCAAGACCAAGGGCGGCAACGGCAATCGTGAGTGCGCGTTTCATCGGAATCCTCCTCCAGGGTGAGAACGGGTTGAATGAAGCCGGTCAGGCTGGCGTTCCGCGGGTTCCGCAGGGAAAGCGCGGAAGGCTGGCTCTTATTCGCATAGGGGGCTGGGATTTTCCAGAGGGCGGCCCGGTGCGCCGGCCCTTGCCTTGAGCCGGCAGACTGCTTGTCATCGGGGATGATGAAAGACGCCGGATTTTTCAGGGGTGATGCATCACGCGAACATGATGCATCACGCGAACATCACGTCAGCCGTCGCGAGAAGGGCGTCGTCGAATGTGGTCATGTCAACGCGATGACCGAGATCGGCAAGGCTCGTCACGCCGTGGCCGCGAATGCCGCAGGGCACGATGCCGGCGAAATGCCCCAGATCTGGATCGACATTGACCGCGAAACCGTGAAAGCTCACCCAGCGACGCAGACGGATGCCGATGGCGGCGATCTTGTCCTCGCGCATGGTTCCATCGGCCAGCGGCGGCTTGTCGGGCCGCGGCACCCACACGCCGACGCGGTCGGGGCGGATCTCGCCGCGAATGCCGAATTCGGCCAGCGCCGCGATCACCCAGTTCTCGATCCGGGTGACGAAGGCGCGCACATCGCGGCCGCGACGACGCAGATCGAGCATGAGATAGACCACCCTCTGACCGGGGCCGTGATAGGTGAACTGGCCGCCGCGCCCGGCCTCGAAGACCGGGAAGCGGTCGGGGTCGATCAGATCTTCCCGCCGGGCCGAGGTGCCGGCAGTGTAGAGCGGCGGGTGCTCGAGGAGCCAGACGGCTTCCCTCGCCTCCCCCTCGGCAATGGCGGCGACCCGCCGCTCCATCGCCGCCATCGCCGCCGGATAGGGCACGAGCCCGCCCGAGCGCCACCACTCGACATCCGCCCATGGCACCTTGTCCGCCCCGAGATCGCGGGCGGCGGGGAAGGGAGCATCATTCATTGGTTGGGTTGTGGCACTCATCTCGTATCGAAACCTCCTCGATAGTCGCTTTTTTGGGCAGTTCCTCCCATGGAGGAGGCACGCTGAGCATGTAATGCACCACCCATATTTCATGGGGCTCTCGGCCATTGAAGAAAAAACCGCGCGTCCCCTCTTCACATTTGCCGAGTCACTCGCTAAATGACCCCTCGCCAGCCAGACGTGCGGTCGTGGCGGAACTGGTAGACGCGCAGCGTTGAGGTCGCTGTGGGGTAAAACCCGTGGAGGTTCGAGTCCTCTCG
>WFPA01000011.1 GCA_015487815.1 Albidovulum sp. | reverse complement strand
GCCGCTCCCATTCGGGGCCGAAGAAGGGGATGAGCTCGAACACGCTCGCCGCATGCACGAGCACCCCCACCCCCCAGCCGAGCGCCGGCCAGATGGCCCAGAAATAGCCGCTCCATGTCACCAGGTTGATGATGACGAGCAGGGCGATGACGGCGAGATAGATCACGAAATGGCTGTAGAAGCCCTTGATGTCGCGCACATGTTCCATCACTTCCGCCTCGAGCGGATCGAGGCGCACGGCCTTCTCGCGCGCGGCGCCTTGCATAGGGGGCTTACCGCCGGCCTTCGATTCATCGTTGTCGGGCATGTCGTTCTCCTCGGGTTGCAGATCGCGCCAGTCCACCTGAAGCGCCGAGGCCAGACACTTGCGCGTCTCGACCGAGGCCGGCGCCCCCCGCTCGATCCGCTGGACGGTGCGCACCGAAACGCCGGCGGCCTCCGCCAGCTGTTCCTGGGTCCACCCCTTCTCGAGCCTGAGCTTGCGCAGGATCATCGAAACGCTCCTTCCCGGCTGCTTCTTCCGCCAACTGACACGCCCCCTCATCGAAGGCCACGACAGGAGGGCGACAGCGACCCGCCACTCCCCTTCCGGCGCCCGATCGGCCGCCATGCATGATGGTAGATCGGCCGTCACCCCATCACAATATCGCCCGCCGATGGGCGCTCAGCGGCCGGCCGCGCCGGAAAGGGCCTGCCGCAGGCAGCCGAAGCGGCTTGTCAGGGAGGGCTGATGGGAAAGGGCTCATCGGAAGGGAACGGCCGGGGCCACCTTTGCGGCCGAAAGCCCGGCCGGAAAGCCGGAAAGCCGGTTCGCAAGGCCATTTCGCAGGGAGCGCTGCAAGGAAGGGTTCGGTCGGTGCCCTCCCCTGCCCCGTCGGGTGATGCCGCATCCGCATGCGGGCCGGCATCGGTCGGCATGCGGATTCGGGAGCGGCTTCGGGGCGGCGGAAGCCTCACCCGTCCCCGGCCGGGCGGCTCAGCACCCGGCGCACCGCTTCGTGCCAGGCCTCGAGCCGGGCAGCGCGCGCCGCCCCGTCGAGGGCCGGATCGAAACGCCGATCGCGTTGCCAGAGCGCGGCCGAGGCCTCGAGCGAAGGCACGAGGCCGGCGCCGAGCATCGCCAGCGCCGCCGCGCCGCGGGCGGTGGTCTCGGTCACCACCGGCCGGTCCACCGGCGCGCCCACGAGATCGGCCACCTGCTGCATCACCCAGTCGGAGCGGGCGACGCCGCCATCGACCCGCATCACCGCCGCGCCGGCGAGCCCGTCCTCCTGCATCGCAGCCACGAGATCGGCGGTCTGCAGGGCGATGCTCTCGAGCGCGGCCCGGACGATCTCGGCCCTGCCGGCACCGCGGGTGAGGCCGAGAATCGCACCGCGGGCCCCGGCGTCCCACCACGGCGCCCCGAGCCCGGTGAAGGCCGGCACGAACATCACTCCCGCCCCGGGATCGCCCTTCCTGGCCAGTTCCTCCGCCTCTTCGGGCCCCGCGATCAGCCCGAGCGCGTCCTCGAGCCAGCCGATGATCGCCCCGGCCATGAAGATCGACCCTTCGAGGGCGTAGTGCCGCCTGCCCGCCACCTGCCAGCCGATGGTGGTGAGAAGGCGCTTGCGCGAGATGACCGGTTCCTCGCCGATGGTGCCGAGGATGAAAGCGCCGGTGCCGAAGGTGGCCTTGAGCGCGCCGGGCGCAAAGCAGCCCTGGCCGACAAGCGCCGCCTGCTGGTCGCCGGCGATCCCTGTCACCGGCACCGGCCGACCGAGGATCTCCGCCCCGGTCTCGCCGAAGGGGGCGGCGCAGTCGCGAATCTCGGGCAGCATCGCCATCGGCACGTCGAAGAGGGCGCACATCTCGTCGCTCCAGCGCCCGCTGCGGATGTCGCACAGGAGCGTGCGCGAGGCGTTGGTGGCGTCGGTGGCGTGGACCGCCCCGCCCGTCAGCCGCCACAGCAGGAAGCTGTCGATCGTGCCGGCAAGGATCTCCCCTGCTTCGGCCTGGGCCCTGAGGCCGGGCGTGTTGTCGAGCAGCCAGGCGATCTTGGTCGCCGAAAAGTAGGGATCGAGCAACAGGCCGGTGGTGCGGGTGACGGCGGCCTCGTGCCCCTCGGACCGGAGCCGCTCGCACAGGGGGGCGGTGCGCCGGTCCTGCCAGACGATGGCGTTGGCCACTGCTCGGCCCGTCATCCGCTCCCACAATACCACCGTCTCGCGCTGGTTGGTGATGCCGATGGCCGCGATCTCCTCAGGCCCGACCCCGGCCTCGGCCAGCGCCCCCCTCATGGTGGCGACGACCGTTTCCCAGATCTCCTCGGGGTCATGCTCGACCAAGCCCGGCCGGGGGTAGATCTGGCGAAAGGTCTTCTGCGCCGTGGCCACGGGAACGAGCTCATCGTCGAAGAGGATCGCCCGGCTCGACGTGGTGCCCTGGTCGATGGCAAGGGTGAAGCGACCGGCCATGACTGCCTCCCTCGTTGCGCCCCGGCACCGGGGCCCTGCCGGCACTCAAGCACAGGGCCGGGCGGCTGAAAAGCCCCGCTGATCGTGCGCTCCCCCGTCCCTTCCGCTCCCCGCGCACGGCTGAAGAGGCGCACCCGGGGTCCGCGCCCGCCCTCCCAGAGCGGCAGGCGCTCCTTGCGTGAGGCACGCACGGGCTTGCGGCCGAAATCCGGGGAAATCGCAGACGCGCGCACGCCCTGCTTCCACGCGGCAAGCCCCAGCTGCCGGTCGCCGTCACGCAGGGCAGGCATGCATTGAAAGGGCCCGGCAGAGCCGCCCTGCCCGATCGCTCCTCCTGCCGAGGACGGGTGTTCCCGTTGCGGGCAAGGCCGGGCGACCGCTTACGCACCGGAGCGGAAACCGTCGTCGGCAGGAGACGCGACGGCAGGGTGGCGTGGCGCTTGTATCCGCGCGTCAAAAGGCGCATCTCGAAAGGCGTGCGGGATCCGACGGGATCGGGACAGGCAGGAGGACGTGATGCAGGATCTTCTCGTCATCGGCGGCGGGATCAACGGCGTCGGCATCGCCCGCGACGCGGCCGGGCGCGGTCTTTCGGTCACCCTCGTCGAGAAGGGTGATCTGGCCGCCGCCACCTCCTCAGCCTCGACGAAGCTGTTTCATGGCGGGTTGCGTTATCTCGAATATTACGAGTTCCGCCTCGTGCGCGAGGCGCTGAAGGAGCGCGAGGTGCTCCTTGTCAACATGCCCCACATCGCCCGGCCGCTGCGCTTCGTGCTGCCTCACCATCCGGGGCTGAGGCCGGCCTGGCTCGTGCGGCTCGGCCTCTTCCTCTACGACCATCTCGGCGGCCGGAAGATCCTGCCGCCGACACGCACGCTCGATCTTTCGCACGATCCGGCCGGCGCGCCGCTCAGGGGCGACTTCCGCCGCGGCTTCGAATATTCCGACGTGCAGGTCGATGATTCACGCCTTGTCGTGCTCAACGCCCGCGACGCCGCCCGCCGCGGCGCCGCCATCCGCACCCGCACCCGCTTCGTCCGCGCCACGGCTGCCGGCGAGGGCTGGGAGGCCGAGATCGAGGACGTGACGAGCGGCCGGCGCGAAAGGCTCGCGGCCCGCATCATCGTCAACGCGGCCGGCCCCTGGGTCGAGGCGGTGCTGCGCGAGGGGCTCGGCACCGCCCCGCCGGCGCGGCTCAGGCTCGTGCGCGGCAGCCATATCGTCACCCGGCGACTCTTTGCCCATGACAAGGCCTACATCTTCCAGGAGCCCGATGGCCGCATCGTCTTCGCCATCCCCTTCGAGGAGGATTTCACCCTGATCGGCACCACCGAGGCCGATCATGAGGGCGACCCCGGCACCGCCCGATGCACCGAGGCCGAATGCACCTATCTCGTCGAGGCGGTGAACCGCTATCTCGAGAAGCCGATCTCGCGCGCGGACATCGTCTGGGACTTCGCGGGCGTTCGCCCGCTCTTCGACGACAACGCCTCTTCCGCCACCGCCGCCACGCGCGATTATGTTCTGAACCTGACGACAGCACCGGCCCCCGTGCTCTCGGTCTTCGGCGGCAAGATCACCACCTATCGCCGCCTTGCCGAAAACGCCCTCGAGAAGCTCAGCCGCTTCTTTCCGGCCCTGCCCGGCCCCTGGACCGCCGACACCCCCCTGCCCGGCGGCGACTTCCCCTGGGACGGCCTGCCCGCCCTCGTCGCCGATCTCGCCGGCCGCTATCCCTTCCTTGCCGAGGAGGAGCTCCGCCGCCTTGCCCGGCGCCACGGCACCGAATCCTTCGCGCTTCTGGGCGATGCGAAGAGCCGTGCCGATCTCGGGCAGGATTTCGGGGCCGGGCTCTTCGCCCGCGAGGTGGACTGGTTCCGAACCGAGGAATGGGCCCGCACCGTCGACGACATCCTCTGGCGGCGCTCGAAGCTCGGCCTGAGGCTCGACGAAGCCGCCCGCACCGCCCTGGCGGATCATCTTGCCAGGGCCGAGTGACAGCGCCCGCCATTGCCCCTATACCGGGCACTGGCGCCCCTGAAGGACGTGATTGTCGAGGAATGATCGAGCCCATGCGCATTCTCGTGACCAATGACGACGGCATCAACGCCCCCGGCCTCGCCCTTCTCGAACAGATCGCTCACGAGCTGGCCGGCCCCGCGGGCGAGGTCTGGGTGGTGGCGCCGGCCTTCGAGCAGTCGGGCGTGGCCCACAAGATCAGCTACACGCATCCGATGATGATCTCCCGGCTCGGGGAGCGGCGCTTCACCGCCGAGGGTTCGCCGGCCGACTGCGTGCTCGCCGGACTCTACGACGTGCTTGACGGTTCCCCGCCGGATCTCGTCCTCGTCGGCGTCAACCGCGGCAACAATGCCGGGGAAAACGTGCTCTATTCGGGCACCGTCGGCGGAGCGATGGAAGGCGCGCTCCAGGGCATTCCGGCGGTGGCGCTCTCGCAGTATATCGGCGAAGGCAATCTCAAGACGGGCGATGTCTTCGCCGCCGCCCGGGTTCACGCACGCCCGCTTCTCGAGCGGCTGGTGGCCGAAGCGCCCTGGGAGAGCGAGGGCTACCGGCTGTTCTTCAACGTCAACTTCCCGCCGCTGCCGGCCGAGGCGGTGCGCGGCGTGCGCATCACCCA
Source organism: Albidovulum sp. (assembly GCA_015487815.1). Lineage (GTDB taxonomy): Bacteria > Pseudomonadota > Alphaproteobacteria > Rhodobacterales > Rhodobacteraceae > WFPA01. The sequence goes on along the minus strand of WFPA01000011.1, from coordinate 5,277 downwards.
TCAGGGGCTCAGGTCCGATGCGCGCTTCTCGGTCGAGCCCCATTTCTCGCCCTCGGGCCGCAAGTTCCTCTGGGTGCGGGGCGGCCCGCAGCACCACCCGGCCGATCCGGGCTCCGACGTGACGCTGTGTCTCGAAGGCTACATCGCCGTCACGCCGATGCGGGCCGATCTAACCGCCCATGACCGGCTCTCTGCCCTCGGCCGGGCGCTCGACGCGACCCTCGCCGAGCCGGGTGAAGACGGCCGCGGAGAAGTGGAGATTCTCGACGAATGAGCGAGATCGAGCCCGAACAGCTGATGCGCTTCCTGTTCCAGCTGCGGGCCCGCGGCGTCACCGACCGGCGGGTGCTCGAGGCGATGGAACGGATCGACCGGCGGCTCTTCGTCCGCCCGACCTTCGCCGATCACGCCCTCGACGACGTGCCGCTTCCGATCGCCTGCGGCCAGACCATATCCCAGCCGTCGATCGTCGCGCGCATGACCGAGGCGCTCCGGCTCACCGACCGCCACAAGGTGCTCGAGATCGGCACCGGCTCGGGCTATCAGGCGGCGGTGCTCGCGCTTCTGGCGCGCCGGGTCTATACCGTGGAGCGGCACCTGGCACTGGTGAGGGCGGCGCGACAGCTGTTCGAGCGGCTCGATCTTGCCAACGTCACCGTCATTCACGGCGACGGCACCGAGGGGCTGCCGCTGCAGGCCCCCTTCGACCGCATCATCCTCACCGCCGCCGCCGAGGATCCGCCGCAGGTGCTCATCGACCAGCTCAAGCCCGGTGGCATCATGGTGCTGCCGGTCGGCCGCTCGGACCGGATGCAGATGCTGATCGCGGTGCACAAGCGCGAGGACGGATCGCTCGACTATTCCGAACTGGGCGCGGTGCGTTTCGTGCCGCTGGTGGAAGGGCTGGCGGAAGACGGCTAGAAGAGACCCCGGCGGCGCGGCGCGCTTGACTGAAGGGCGCAGGTCGCGTTGCAAGGGGATGACGGCAATGGGGAGTATGGGCATGGGGGCTGTTGTGAAGGCCGGGGCACCCGGCATCGCGAAGGCGGCGCCGGTCGGCGCCATGGCGGCGAAAACCGTCAGGGGGCCGTTTCTTCTTTTCGGCGCCGCGCTGCTGCTTGCGGGCTGCAACGGGGCCAATCTCGGCCCCGGTCTCGATTTCCGCTCGCCGCCGCCTGCGGCCCGGATCGAGAGCGCGCCGCGGCCCGAACCCGATGCGCGCGGCGTCATCTCCTATCCGAGCTACCAGATCGTCGAGGCCCGGGGCGGCGAGACCGTCGCCGATGTCGCCCGCCGGATCGGTCTCGAGCCGCGCGAGCTTGCCCGCTACAACGGTCTGCCCGAGAGCTACCGCCTGCGACCCGGGGAAATCCTCGCCCTGCCGCGACGGGTGGCGGAGTTGCCCGCAGGCAGCGGCGCGGGCGACGGCATCACCGCCGAGCCGCTCGCGAACGATCCCGTGACCGCCGTGGCCGCTGCCGCCATTGCCGAGGTCGAGGGGCAGGGAAAGGGCGGCTCCACCGGCAGCGCCGCCCCTGGCACGCCGGTGCGTGAGGGCAATCTCGGTGATGCACGGATCGAACCCATCCGCCACAAGGTCGAACGGGGCGAAACCGTCTATACCCTCTCGCGTCTCTATGGCGTGCCGGTGAAGGCCATTGCCGAGTGGAACAATCTCGGCCCCGACCTCTCGATCCGCGAAGGGCAATATGTCGTCGTGCCGGTGCCGCAGAGCGAGACGGCCGCCGCGCCTGTCTCGCCCCGAAGCGGCGGCGCCGGGGTCGCGACGCCGCGCACGACCGCCGCCGCGCCCGCCCCGGTCTCGCCGGCCGCCGGCACGCCGACCACGAAATTCATCCGCCCGGTATCGGGGCCGGTCGTCAGGCCCTTCTCGCCCCGCTCGGGCGGCAATCCGGGCATCGACATCGCCGTCCCGGCCGGCACGCCGGTGAAGGCGGCGGCCGACGGCACCGTCGCCCTCGTCTCGAAAGCCGTGGACGGCAGCCGCATCGTGCTCCTGCGCCACGGGCCGAGCCTCTATTCGGTCTATGCCAATCTCGGCGAGGTGGCGGTTGCCAAGGGCGAGAAGGTGCGCCGCGGCGCGATCATCGGCAAGGTGGCGGACAAGACACCGGCAACGCTCCATTTCGAGATCCGCAAGGGCACGACGCCGGTCGATCCGGCCGACTGGCTCGAAGCAGGCTGAGGCGGGAGGCGTGCCGGCAATGGCGCTCGAGGAGCTCGTCATCACCACCCGGGGCCCCGGCCTTTACGAATTCACCGGCGAGCTGCGCACCTTCTGCCGCGGCCGCGGGGACGGGCTGCTCACGCTTTTCGTGCGTCACACCTCCTGCTCGCTCCTCATCCAAGAAAACGCCGACCCGGATGTGCGCCGCGACTTGGTGGAATTCTTCCACCGGCTGGTGCCGCCGGCCAGCGACCCGTCGATGCGCTGGCTGCGGCACACGATTGAAGGACCCGACGACATGCCGGCTCACATCAAGGCGGCGATGATGCCGGTAAGCCTCTCGATCCCGGTGGCTGGCGGCACACCGCTTCTCGGCACCTGGCAGGGGGTCTATCTCGTCGAGCACCGCGCCCGGCCCCATGAGCGGCGGGTGGCGCTTCACTTCGCCGCCGACGGCTGAGAGGCGGACTCGATCCCCGCATCGGGGCACAGGACGGGCAGCTTCGGTTCCCGCACGACGAAGATCGCGTAGCGGTCGATCTCGGCGCCCCTCGAGCGGCGCACCACCTCTCCGAGCGGTGCCACCTCACCGAAGAGCCGCCGCACATCCGCTGCCCGCGTGCCGCTGCGGGCAACGAGCAGGGCCGGGGCGGTGCAGAGCGCCTCCGGGAACGGATCGCGGAACAGATAGCGTCGGGGGGCCGCCACGTCCCAGACCGGCCAGCGCCGGCCGAGATGGTGATGGAGCTGGCCGGCAAGCCCATAATGGGTGGTGGCGATCCAGCGTGCCCCGACCCTCTCGGCCGTCACCGCGATGTCCCTGGCCGCGGCCGACCAGCCCTTGGTCTGGTTAGGCGGGTTGTTGCCGGGAAAGAGCGGCGGGCCTGGGCGGAAGGCGAGGCTGACGGAAAGCACCGTCAGCAAGAGCGCCAGCGCCAGAGCCGCGGCCCGCCAGCGCCGCGGCCGCGTGAGTGCCTCGCTGGCCGCGAAGACCGCGAAGGCCGGATAGGCCGGCAACAGCCATTGCGCCAGCACCGCCGCCTTCAGCGAATGCCACAGCATGAAGAGCGGCAGCGGCAGGGCGAATGCCAGAAGAGACCGCCGCGCCGCCAGCGGCCGCGCCATGCCCTTCAGCGCGAGCCAGCTGATGAGCGGCGTGAGAAGCAGGATCTGCGAGCCGAGATATTCGACAAGGAGACGGACACCGAAATGCCCCTCCCCGAGCCGCGATGTCTGGCGGATGAAGCCGTGCCAGCCATGGGTGGCGTTCCACCCGAGCCAGGGCGCGAGGATGAGGGCGAATAGCGCGACGCCGAGCCAGAGTGCCGGGCGGCGCAGCGCCGCGCGGCCCTCTTCCGTCAGCAGCAGCCAGAGCAGGACACCGAGGCCGAGAAAGGCCGCCGTCAGCTTCGACAGGAGGGCCAGGGCAAGAAAGATCCCGCCGAGAACGAGCCAGTGTCCCTGCCGCGTCCGGGCCCAGGCGAAGACCGCCCACATCGTCGCCACCCAGAAGAGCGCCAGCGGCCCGTCGGGCGTGGCGGTGAAGCCGAGCACCAGCCACGGCACGGTCGCAGCGGTGAAGAGCGCGCTCCATGTGCCGATGGCCTCCCGCCCCGTCGCCAGCGTGCCGGCGCGTCCGGCAAGGAACACCGCCGCCCCCCAGGCGATGACGAAGGGCAGGCGGATCGCAAGCGGCGCCTCGCCACCCACGAGCTTGCCCAGATGGATCAGCCACGCCACCATCGGCGGGTGATCGTAGGTGGCGAGCGACGGCCAGTCGGCCCACAGGGCATAATAGGCCTCGTCATCGACGAGCGGCACCAGCGCCGCAGCCGGCAGATGGACGAGCACGAAGACAAGCGCCACCAGCGCCTGCACCCGGCGCCCGTCGCGCCCTTCGGCATGCACCCCGCCCCGGACATCGCCCGTTTCCGCCCCCCCTGCGCTCCGGGCCTTGCCGATCTTGCCCTTCATGCTGCCGCGCCCCCTATCCAAGCTCCTCGCCCCCGTTTATAGTCATGGCCGAGGAAGCGCGAGCCAGATCTTGCGTGGCCGGAGGGGTCGCCGGCAACGAACCGGACCGGCGGCGGCCTGTTTCCGCGATAGGGCGCCATCCGGCCGTGAAAGGCTGACAGGGCCAGAGCTGACAGGGGGATGAGAGCCGATGCGTTGCCCGTTCTGCGGAGATCTCGAGACACAGGTGAAGGATTCGCGGCCGGCCGAGGACCATGCGGCCATCCGCCGGCGCCGCCAGTGCACCGCCTGCGGCGGCCGCTTCACCACCTTCGAACGCGTGCAGCTGCGCGATCTCGTCGTCATCAAGTCCGACGGGCGGCGCGAAGCCTTCGACCGTGACAAGCTCACGCGCTCGATCCGCATCGCCATGCAGAAGCGGCCGATCGAGCCCGAGCGGATCGACCAGATGATTTCGGGCATCGTCCGCCGGCTCGAGACCATGGGCGACACCGACATCCCCTCGAAGACCATCGGCGAGATCGTGATGGACGCGCTGGCGCGGATCGACACGGTGGCCTATGTGCGCTTCGCCTCCGTCTACAAGAACTTCCAGGCGGCCGACGATTTCGAGGAGTTCGTCGCCCAGCTGCGGCCGCCAGGACAGCCGGAGAAGGAATGAGCCGCCCCTGCCCGAGCCCTGAGGATGCGCGGTGGATGGCTCATGCGCTGCGCCTCGGCCGGCGTGGCCTCGGCAACACCTGGCCCAACCCCGCGGTCGGCTGCGTGATCGTGAAGGACGGCGTGCTCGTCGGGCATGGCTGGACACGGGCCGGCGGCCGCCCCCATGCCGAGCGCGTGGCGCTTGACCGGGCCGGGGAACGGGCCCGGGGAGCGACGGTCTATGTCACCCTCGAGCCTTGCGCCCATCACGGCCGCACCCCGCCCTGCGCCGACGCGCTGGTGGCGGCGGGCGTGGCACGGGTGGTCGTTGCCCTGCCCGACCCCGACCCGCGGGTGCAGGGGCGCGGCCTTGCGCGGCTCGCGGCGGCCGGCGTCGCGGTCGATCTCGGCTGCCGGGCCGGGGAAGCGGCGCTCGACCAGCGCGGCTTCCTCCTCAGGGTGAGCCGGCACCG
>WFPA01000010.1 GCA_015487815.1 Albidovulum sp. | reverse complement strand
GTTCTCGATGCGGGTGACGAAGGCGCGCACATCGCGGCCGCGACGACGCAGATCGAGCATGAGATAGACCACCCTCTGACCGGGGTCGTGATAGGTGAACTGGCCGCCGCGCCCGGCCTCGAAGACCGGGAAGCGGTCGGGGTCGATCAGATCTTCCCGCCGGGCCGAGGTGCCGGCAGTGTAGAGCGGCGGGTGCTCGAGGAGCCAGACGGCTTCCCTCGCCTTCCCCTCGGCAATGGCGGCGACCCGCCGCTCCATCGCCGCCATCGCCGCCGGATAGGGCACGAGCCTGCCCGAGCGCCACCACTCGACACCGACGCCTTCCGGGCCCGACAAGGGATGTGCTCCGGGGAAGGGCGAAGGTGAGAGACGTTCGGTCATCCGTGATCCTTCATCGGCCATAGAAGACGCGGATGGCGTCGCAGACCCGGTCGATCTGTGCGTCGGTAAGCTGCGAGGCCGAGGGCAGCCACAGGCCGCGCCGTCCCACTTCTTCCGCCACCGGGTAGTGCCCCGGTCGGTTGTAGGCCTTCTGCCGGTTGATCGGTGGATACATCACCCGCGTGCCGATCCCTGCCGCCTTGAGATGCGCCTGGAGCTGTTCCCGATTCTCCACCATCACGTCGATGAACCAGGGTGTGGTATGCACGAGGTCCTGATCGAAGAAGCGCACCTCCGGCACGTCGGAGAGATTTTGCATGTAGCGGCGGTAGATCTCGCGCTTGCGTTCGACTCGCCAGGGCAGCTTCTTCATCTGTTCGAGGCCGATCACCGCCTGCAGCTCGGTGAACTTGAAATTGTAGCCGATCTCGTCGTGAATGTCGGTGCCGCCCCGGGCGCGGCCGAAATCCTTGAGCCGGCGCAGACGGTGGGCGATGGCATCGTCATTCGTGACCAGCGCCCCGCCCTGGCCGGTGGAGATGATCTTCGGCGCCGAGAAGGAGAAGGAGCCGACCGCTCCCTTGAGCCCCATATGGGTGCCGTCGGGATAGCGCGAACCGAGGGACTGGGCGCTGTCCTCGATCAGGATCAGCTCGTGTTCGGCGCAGAGCCGCTCGAAGGCCGCAATCCCGGCCCGCGGATAGCGACCGTTGGCGGTGACCAGCATGATCGCCCGCGTGCGTGGGCCGATCGCGGCCCGGGCGGCGTCGATATCCATGCACAGAGTCTCGGGTTCGACATCGACGAAGACCGGCTCGGCGCCGATCATCTGCACCGAATTTGGCGTGGCGATCATGGTGAAATCGGGGACGATCACCTCGTCACCGGCCTTGATGCCGGTGGCCAGAGCCGCGAGGGTGAGGCTCACGGTGCCGTTGTTGGTGACGATGCAGTGCCGGGCGCCAGTATAGTCCGCAATTGCCTGCTCGAAGGCGGCGGTGCGGCGGAATTCGGTAAGAAAGCCGTCCTCCTCCATGTATTCGGCGAGCGCGCGTTTCTCCTCCTCGCCGAACCACGGACGCATCTGCATGATGAACTCGTCACTCATCGCGGGTGGCCTCCACGTTCAGGCTGATCAGAAGGCCGTTTTCCTTGTCCATGTGGGGATAATAGGCTTGGCTGTGATCGTCGTGGTCCTTGTGGACCGTCTGCCGCCAGTCATATCGGCGCACGTCGCGAAAGCCGTTCTCCTCGAGAAGCGCGGCAAGATCGGTGAAGTTGTAGACGGTCCTGTGGTAGAGCATGCGCCTCCCCTCGGGTGTCTCGATCTCCATGCGCCCGTAAAGCGGGCCGAGGATCGTGCCGAGCCGACCGCTGCGGCGATAGACCTCGATCAGGGCGTCGAAATCGGGCACGGCAAGGCGCAGCGTGCCGCCGGGGCGGAGAACCCGGCGCCATTCGGCCAGCACGCGGGCAGCCTCGATGCGGTCGAAATACTCCAGTACATGGCTGGCATAGACGAGTTCGGCCGTCCCGTCCTCGAACATCGAGAGATCATCGACCGAGGTCTTGTAGTCGATATGGGGCATGTCGCACAGATCGACATGGACCCAGCCGGGGATGTAGCGGTGCCAGCAGCCCAGATGCAGTTTCATCGCTCAGCCCTCGAACTTGGTCTTGTCGGTCTCGACATCCACGAAGGGACCGTTCTTGCTCTCGATGATCTGGGTGCCGTCTTCGAGGATCTCGTAGCCGTGACCGCCATAGGCGAAGACGGCCAGATCCCCTTCCCTGAGCACGAAATCGCGCAGGAAGCTGCGGTCCTCCGTGTAAAGCAGCACCCGCATCGATCCGCGGCGGACATAGACGCTCTCCATCGTGCGTCCGCCGGGGCGATCGAAATCGTTGTGAATGTGGCTCGCGAGCTTCTTGCCCTTGTCATACCACCAGGTGCCGACCTGGATGAAGAGCTCGTTCGGCGTGATGAAGTCGAGCCCCTTCTTCCAGTCTTCGTCACGGTGGATGATAGAGATGATCTTCCCGTCGTGCTCGATGATCTCGGTCATGGAAACCTCATTAACAGGAACGGGGTGGAAAGGAGGGCACGCGGCGGGCCGGGGCGCCTCATGCCAGACGTGCATCGCGGGGCGAGAGAATCGGGTCGTTCGTCGGCCATTCGATCCCGAGCCGCGGGTCGTTCCAAGCGACGGTGAACTGCTCGTCGGCATCGGCATACTCGCCCTCATAGGCGAGCTTGTAGTGATAGACCGCTTCGGGTGAGGACACGTAATAGGCGTTGCCCATGCCGGGCGGAATGAGGATGAGCTTCTGATTGTGGCGGTTGATGACGAAAGCCTCGTGCCGCAGGTAGCTGGGCGACTCGGGGCGCATGTCGGCCACGACCTGAAGGATCTCGCCGTGGACGCAGGTGACCAGCTTCCACGACTTGTGGTCGCCATGAATGCCGCGCAGCACGTTGTTGTAGGAGAGGGAGAACTTGTCGTGCACGAAGCGCAGACCTTCGGGCAGGAGAGCCCCGATCTCCCGTTCGAGATAGGAGGTCCAGATGGTGCCGCGCGCTTCTTCGAACACGTCCGGCGTGATGATGCGCACGCCCTGAAGGACCTGGCTTTCCTCTATCGTGAAACCGAACCCCATCGTGCCTCCCGTCCGTGTTTCGCTTCGTGCATGCCGGAAGAAACTGCCGGCCCCCGATCTTGCCGTGCATGCTTGCAGCATATCGGCAGGGGGGTCCACAAGCCCCATTCCCCTCGTTTCGGGTGGTGTTCCGAAAGATCCCGGCCGGGACACCTTCCTCGGTGTCGATCTGTGGAGGGGGAAGAAAAAACCGCGCGTCCCCTCTTCACATTTGCCGAGTCACTCGCTAAATGACCCCTCGCCAGCCAGACGTGCGGTCGTGGCGGAACTGGTAGACGCGCAGCGTTGAGGTCGCTGTGGGGTAAAACCCGTGGAGGTTCGAGTCCTCTCG
>WFPA01000009.1 GCA_015487815.1 Albidovulum sp. | reverse complement strand
TCTGCGAACCCGGCTGCTGCGCAGATGGCGCGGCCCCGCCCGCTTCCGCCTTCCTCGCCTCTGCCTTGCCTGCACCGGCCTCGGCCTGCTGCTGCAGGGGCTGGTCCGTGCGGGCGGTCCCGGCCGTTCCGGGCGCCGTGTTGCCCCTTGCACCGCCGGTCGCTGTGCCGGTCTCGCGGCCCGCTGGCCTTTCCTCCCGCACCGTCGATCCGGCCGGCTCCTGCTGCACCGCTCCCGGCACGCCTGCCGGGGTCTCTTCCGTCGGGACCTTTTCCTCTCCTCCACGGGTCAGGTAGAGCGCAAGCGCAGCGAAGAGCGCGGCCGCCAGCGCCGCGGTGATGGTCCTGCCCGATCTGCCTGCCATGGCTGCCCCCTGTCGCTTTTCCGGCAGGCGGAACTTAGCAACCCCGGCGCCGCTTGCAAATGTTTCCGCCGCAAATGCGACCCCATGCCGGCACAATCCCCCGAATGACACACCCCGCCACGGGGGCGGGGTGCGGGAAGATTCGCTGCCGGCCCGGTCTCAGGCCGAGGCGAGCCGCTCGGCGACGTTTTCCCAGTTCACCAGCCGGTTGACGAAATTCTCGAGATAGGCCGGCCGCTTGTTGCGGTAATCGATGTAATAGGAGTGCTCCCACACATCGCAGCCCAGAAGCGCGGTCTGGTCGAACACCAGCGGGTTCACCCCGTTGGGCGTGCGGGTGACCTTGAGCGTGCCGTCCTTCTCGGCCACGAGCCAGACCCAGCCCGAACCGAACTGGGCACCGCCCTGCCGGATGAACTCCTCCTTGAAGGCATCGACCGAGCCGAAGGCGTCCTTGAGCCGGGCTTCGAGCTCGCCGGGGATCTTCTTGTTCTCGCCAGGCGCCATCATCTGCCAGAACTGGGTGTGGTTCCAGTGCTGGGCGACGTTGTTGAAGATGCCGTTCTGTTCGCAGGCGTCGGGGTTGAAGGTGCCGCGCACGATCTCCTCGAGCGGCCTGTTCTCCCATTCGGTGCCGGCAATGAGCTTGTTGCCGTTGTCCACATAGGCCTTGTGGTGCAGGTCGTGGTGATAGTGGAGCGTCTCTTCCGACATGCCGAGATCGGCAAGCGCATCCATCGGGTAAGGCAGATCGGGCAGTTCCAGAGCCATTTTTCAGTCCCCCTTGTTGTCCTGTCGCGTGTTGAAAGCCGGTGCCCGGGAAGCGAAGGCTGGCAACCGCTCCCCGACTCTGCTGCCAATATAGAGGCTGGGCCGACGGTTGGAAGGGCAAAGCGGCCAGCAGCGGGCGGCCGGATCGGCCATGCAATCCGCGCAGACACCGCGATTCGTCCGCAGAGGGCGCAGAAGAGGCGCGGAGCTCAGGCAAGCGGGGCGCGAGCCGGGGGCGGTCGGGCACACAAAAAGGGACGCACCGATCGGAGGCACACTCTCTCGGAAGAGCGTGGAACAGGGCCGATCGAAAGGCACGAAGGGGCGCGCCGGTCGGACAGAAAGGCCGGGAGGCGGACGGGGAATGCGCCGACACGGAAAGAGCATTACGGAAGGCAGGGCACGGAAAGATCCGGTCGGGGCGCCGCGCAGGGAAACGGTCAATCGGATGCCTAGCCCATCGGCAGGAGAGCCGCGGCCACGCGCCGCGCCTCGCCGAGAAGCACGTTGTAGGCGCGGCAGGCAGCCGGGGTGTTCATGCTCTCGGCGCCGAAGCCACAGGCCGCCGCCAGGTCTGCGAGCGGGGCGGGCAGCGGCACCATGTGGGCGCCGGTGCCGACGATCAGCACCTCGAAGCGGCCGGCCTCGCAGGCGATGCGGTCCATGTCGTCGAGCCCGCCCCAGGGCAGCACCTCGCCCTCGGAAAGGAGCAGGACCGGGCCGCGATAGACCACACCGTTGATGCGGAAACCGTCGGCACCGTAGGCATCGATCACCGGCCCTTCGCCCGGGCGGACGGCGCGCATGTCGATCATCGCCCGCCCTCCCCCGCAGCCGCGGAAATGTCCGGCCGCCCCGAAAGGACCGTCACGGCCGGCGGCCCGTCAGACCTGGGCATCGCCGAAGCGGGTCCCGCCCGCGCCCTTGTCGGGCTTCGACCAGTCGCGCTTGACGCCGAGCCGCAACAGAAGGGCCGAGGCGATGAAGATCGACGAATAGGTGCCGACGACAATTCCCCAGGTCATGGCGAAGACGAAGCCGCGGATCACGTCACCGCCCAGAACCAGCAGCGCGATCAGCGCCAGAAGCGTGGTGAAGGAGGTCATCACCGTGCGCGAGAGCGTCTCGTTGATCGAGAGGTTCAGCAGCTCCTTGAGCGGCATCTTCTTGTATTTCTGAAGATTTTCCCGCACCCGGTCGAAAACGACGACGGTGTCGTTGAGCGAATAGCCGACGATGGTCAGAAGCGCGGCCACGATCGAGAGATCGAACTTGATCTGGAAGAGCGCGAAGACGCCTATCGTCAGCGTCACGTCATGGATGAGAGCGAAGACCGCACCGAGCGAGAACTGCCATTCGAAGCGCAGCCAGATGTAGAACAGCACCGCCGCAATCGACAGCACCACCGCAATCACCGCCGTGCGGATCAGCTCCTTCGACACCTTGGGGCCGACGCTCTCGACCGAGGTGAAACGGATGTCGGGATCGACCGTCCTGAGTGCCGCCTCGGCGGCGGCGACGGTTTCGGCCGGCACCGATTCCTGCCCCTTCATCACGCCGATGCGGATGATCGCGGCGTGTTTCGGCTCTTCCTTGAGGGCCGCGGTGGGATCGAACACCTCGGAGATCACGACATCGCCGAGGTCGAGCTTCGAGAGCGCCTTGCGGTAGGCGCCGACATCGACCGGGTTCGG
>WFPA01000008.1 GCA_015487815.1 Albidovulum sp. | reverse complement strand
TGGGCGAAAGATGGTGCAGGATATGCTGAAGCCAGGCGAAGTTGGCGTTGCCCTTGGGCGGCACGCCATATTTCCAGCGCGGGTCGTCGCGCAGCCGCTCGCCGCCCCAGTCGGAGACGTTGAAGGGCGGGTTGGCGAGGATGTAGTCGGCCTTGAGGCTGGGGAACTCGTCCTTGTGGAAGGAGCCCTCGGCGTTCCAGCGGATGTCGGCGTCGATCCCGCGCACGGCAAGGTTCATCCGGCAGAGCCGCCAGGTGGTGTGGTTGCTTTCCTGGCCGTAGATGGCGATGTCGCCGATACGGCCGCCGTGGGCCTCGACGAAGCGTTCGGACTGCACGAACATGCCGCCCGAGCCGCAGCAGGGGTCGTAGACGCGGCCCTTGTAGGGCTGGAGCATCTCGACCATCGTCTTGACGACCGAGCGGGGGGTGTAGAATTCGCCGCCGCGCTTGCCTTCGGAGCCGGCGAACTCCTTGAGGAAGTATTCATAGACGCGGCCGAAGAGGTCGCGCTCCTGCCCCTTCTCGGTGCGAGTGGAGATGTTGGCGATGAGGTCGATCAGCTCCCCCAGCATGATCGCCGAGAGCGCGGGGCGGGCATAGTCCTTGGGCAGGACGCCCTTGAGCGAGGGGTTGTCCTTTTCGATCGCCAGCATGGCGTCATCGATGATCTTGCCGATGGTGGGCTGTTTGGCGTTGGCCTGCAGGTGGGACCAGCGGGCCTCCTTCGGCACCCAGAAGATGTTGTCGGCGAGGTATTCGTCGCGGTCCTCGGCTCCCTCGGGGTATTCGGCCATCAGCTCGGCGTGCTTGGCCTCGAAGCTGTCGGAGATGTGCTTGAGGAAGATCAGGCCGAGGACGACGTGCTTGTAGTCCGACGGCTCCATGTTGCCGCGCAGCTTGTCCGCGGCCTTGAACAGTTCGGCCTCGAAACCGAGGGGGGCGTTGTTCCTGCTGGCCATCAGAGGTTGTCCTTTGCGCGTGAGGGGATGATCTGGTCACCAGTCAGCTTCTCGAAATCCTCGACCGCCAGCACGACCACCACGGGGCGGCCGTGCTTTTCGACGACAAGGGGTTCGGTGCGGGCCAGGTCAATCATCCGGCCGAAGTTGTTCTTCGCCTCTTTGGCGGAAAGCGCTTGCATGGTTGTTCCTCCCTTGGGGGAAAGTGGCTGAAATGGCCAAAGGAATCAATTATGAATTGATGGGCCCGTGATGACGGGTGGATGGGGCAGAGTGGCCACGGGAAAGTGCGTTGGATTATTCCCACGGCCGCCGTTTCGGCATCACCTCACTCACCACCACCTCGCGCAACATGCCACCCGTGACCAGCCCCTCGCGCACCCAGGCGAGCGCCTGCCACCAGGCCTCATAGGCACTGCGCGCGTCCCTGATCTGGTCCGGATGCGGGCGCCAGGTCACGGGGCAGGCGAGGATATCAACCCGGCGCGTGCGACCGCGCCAGGTGACATGCGCAGTGCCCACGACCTCGGTCTTTGCCCGCACCCCATGCTGGTTGCGCCTGACCTCGACGGGCACGCAGCGGGGCACCGCGCCGGGCATCCAGTCGGGTGTCAGCCCGGCGCGAGCGAGTTCCGCGATGCGGATGGCCATGCGCTTGCCGCCCAGCGCGTCCGGCAGACCGGCGACCACGGCGGCCACCGCTTCGGCATCCTCATGGGTGTAGCTGCCAATCTTGTAGTGTCCGCCATCGATCCGGCAGCCGAGCTGGGCGCGCTGGTAGAGGACGTATTCCAGGCCATAGCCCTGGGCTTCGACCTCGGCATCCGGGGGCGGCGGCAGCTCAAGCTGGGCCTTTTCGCGACCGAAGGCCCATTCGAGGATAGCCTGCACGCCCAGCGCCCGGGGCTCCTGCCGCTTGCCGGGGATGCGCTCGAGCCGGGTCATCGCACACCCCGCATCCGCAGGCGTTCCGGCGTGACCAGCCCCTTGGCCAGCATCAGATCGCGCGTGGTGTTGGTGATCGCGCTGGGCGGCAGGTATTTGTCGGAGTTCACGAGGTCGGCGTAGAAG
>WFPA01000007.1 GCA_015487815.1 Albidovulum sp. | reverse complement strand
TCGAATGCATCGTTCCCGACATGGCCGGCATCGCCCGCGGCAAGGCCATGCCGGCGAGCAAGTTCGCCCGCACCGGCGCGCTTCACCTGCCGATCTCGATCTTCTACCAGACCATCACCGGCGACTGGGTGTGCAAGGCCGGCGAAGGCTGGCTCACCGAACCCGACACCACCCTCATCCCCGATTTCAGCACCGCCACCGCCGTTCCCTGGACCGCCGATCACACGCTCCAGATCATCCACGATGTGTTCGACAAGGAAGGTGCACCGGTGCCGATCGCGCCGCGCAACGTGCTCAAGCGGGTGGTCGATCTCTACCGCCAGCGGGGCTGGCAACCGATCGTCGCCCCGGAGATGGAATTCTACCTCGTCGCCCCCAATCTCGATCCGGCCAAGCCCGTCGAGCCGCCGATGGGCCGCACCGGCCGCCGGGCCGCCGCCCGTCAGGCCTATTCGATGTCGGCGGTCGATGAATACGGCCCCGTCATCGACGACATCTACGATTTCGCCGAGGAGATGGGCTTCGAGATCGACGCCATCACCCAGGAGGGCGGGGCCGGGCAGGTCGAGATCAACCTCCAGCATGGCGAGCCGGTGGCGCTGGCCGACGAGATCTTCTACTTCAAGCGGATCATCCGCGAAGCGGCGCTCAGGCACGACATCTACGCCACCTTCATGGCCAAGCCGATGCAGGACGAGCCGGGCTCGGCCATGCACATCCATCATTCGGTGATCGACATGAAGACCGGCCGCAACATCTTCTCGACCGGGGCGGGCGACGAGTCGGAAGCCTTCTTCCACTTCATCGCCGGGCTGCAGAACCATCTCGCCTCGGTAACGGCGATCCTCGCCCCCTATGTCAACTCGTACCGGCGCTATGTTCCCGACTTCGCCGCCCCGATCAACCTCGAATGGGGCCGCGACAACCGCACCACCGGCATTCGCGTGCCCGTTGCCGCTCCCGAGGCGCGGCGGGTGGAGAACCGTCTCGCCGGCATGGATGCCAACCCCTATCTCGCCATCGCCGCCTCTCTGGCCTGCGGCCTGCTCGGGCTGATCGAGAAGAAGATGCCGCGCGAGGAGATGACCGGCGGCAGCTACATCGCCGAGGACATCCCCAAGGGGCTGGGGGAAGCGCTCGACATGTTCGAGGAAGCGGGTCCGGTGCGGGAGCTTCTGGGCGAGACCTTCTGCCGGACCTATGAGCGGGTCAAGCGCAACGAACACTCGGAGTTCCTTCAGGTCATCAGTCCCTGGGAGCGGGAGCATCTGCTGCTCAATGTCTGACGCCCGGCCCGCCCACGGCCGCCCGGGGCCGCGTCGCCGCGCCCCCGTGCCTTGACCGCATTCACGGCCCGGCCCATGCTCCGCGCGGGGATCCCGCCGCAACCCGAAGAGGTGTCCATGTGTGCTTCGCTCCTCTTTGCCAATGACCGCCCCGGCCGCTACCCGCCGAGCTGGTATGCCGCCACCGCCACCCCCCTGCCCGAAAAGCCGCGGCTCGAGGGCGATCGGCGCGCCGATGTCTGCGTGATCGGCGGCGGCTATACCGGACTTTCGGCGGCGCTGCATCTGGCCGAGGCCGGCCATGACGTGGTTCTGCTCGAGGCCCATCGCGTCGGCTGGGGCGCCTCGGGGCGCAATGGCGGGCAGGTGGCGTCGGGACAACGGGTCGATCCGGTCACCCTCGAAGCGCGCTACGGCGCCGAAATCGCACGGATGCTGTGGGATCTCGGCGAGGAAGCCAAGGGGCTGGTGCGCCGTCTCGTCACCCGTCACGCCCCCGAAGCCGACTGGCGCGGCGGCATTCTCGACGCCTGCTGGCACGAAGCCGACGTCGCCCATGCCCATGCCATCGCCGAGAAGGTGGAGCGCGATTACGGCTACAAGCACATCCAGCCGCTCGACCGGACGGCCCTGCGACGCATCCTCGACGCCCCAGCCTATCAGGGCGGCTTCCTCGACCGCGGCGCCGGTCACATCCATCCGCTGCGCTATGCCTTCGGGCTTGCCCGGGCAGCGGAAGCGGCGGGCGCCACCATTCACGAACGCACCCTCGTTCACCATGTCGAGGGGCACGGCACCCACGGCTCCCACGCCATCGTCCGCACCGAGCGGGGCCGGGTGATCGCCGATCATGTGGTGCTGGCGGCAAATGGCTATCTCGGCAATCTCGACCGCAAGGTGGCGGCACGCGTGATGCCGATCAACAATTTCATCATTGCCACGGAACCCCTCGGGCCGCGGGCGCGCCGCATCTTCCGCAAGGATGTCGCCGTGGCCGACAGCCGTTTCGTCATCAACTATTTCCGCCTTTCCGAAGACGGCCGACTTCTTTTCGGAGGCGGCGAAAGCTATGGCTACCGCTTTCCGAAGGACATCGCTGCCGTCGTCAGGAAACCGATGCTGGAAGTGTTTCCCGAGCTTGCGGATGTGGCCATCGACTATGCCTGGGGCGGCACGCTGGCCATCACCCGGCCGCGGTTGCCACTGTTCCTCCGCCCCCGGCCGGGGGTATGGAACGCCTCGGGCTATTCGGGGCACGGCATCTCGATCGCCACCTTTGCCGGCAAGGCGGTCGCCGAGGCGATTCGCGGCACGAGCGAGAAGTTCGACGCCATGGCCGCGATCCCGGTGCCGCCCTTCCCCGGTGGCACGCTCATGCGCACGCCGCTTCTGATACTCGCCATGAGCTGGTTCGCATTGCGGGACAGGCTCGGCATCTGAAAGGCGGCAGCCACAGGCGGTGCCGCCCCCCTTCCCCTTTGTCCATGCAGGCGCGACCGGCCGCCCCGACCGGCAGACAGGACCGGCGCGCCACTCCTGCCATCATGTCACCTGCAAAGGGTAAGCCTTTCCCCCCTTTCACCCCGCCTGCGGCTGGTCTAGTTTGTCGCAGGAGGCAGGCAGGTCCGTGAAAACGGCCGGCCCGGCAAGGCCAGGGAGGAACGAGGATGAACGAGCAGGCGATCGGGGCCACGCTTCCGACGCGGGAGCTTCAGAACCAGGGAGCCGCCCCCACGGGCGGCTTGCGGCCGCCCTCCCCCACCGATGCCGAACCGATCCCCGAGGAGGCATGGGCCGAGATCCGCGCCCTGCTCCAGAGCGGCGATCTCTTCCGCTATACCGCAGCCGATGGCGACACCACGCCCGTGAGCCGCCTCGAGCGCGACTTCGCCGCCTTCATCGGCAGCAGCTTCGCCCTGGCGGTCAATTCCTGTTCGTCGGCCCTGTTCCTCGCCCTGCGCTGCCTCGACCTGCCCCGGGGCGCGCCGGTGCTGATTCCGGCCTTCACCTTCGCCGCCGTGCCCTCGGCGGTGGTCCATGCCGGGCTCAGGCCGTTGCTGGTCGAATGCGGGGACGATCTCAGGATGGACATGGCCGACTTCGCCGCCAAACTCGCCGAAGCGGTGGCCGAAGGGCCGGCGGCTGTGCTGGTCTCGCACATGCGGGGCCATACCTCGGACATGGACACGATCCTCGAGCTGGCCGAGGCTGCCGGGGTGCCGGTGATAGAGGACGCGGCCCATTCCCTCGGCACGCTCTGGCGCGGCCGGCGGATCGGCACGCTCGGCCGGATCGGCTGCTTCTCCTTCCAGTCCTACAAGATGGTCAATGGCGGCGAAGGAGGGATGCTCGTCACCGACGATCCCGACATCATCGCCCGGGCCATCATCATGTCGGGCGCCTATGAGCACAACTGGAAGAAGCACCCCGCCGTCTCTGCCGCCTTCCCGCGATACCAGAACCGCCTGCCGCTCTACAACATGCGGATGAACAACCTCTCCGCCGCCGTCATCCGGCCGCAGATCGCCCACATTGATCGACGGGTGGGCCAGGGGCGGCGCAACCACGACCGTATCGCCGCGCGGCTCGACCGCCACCCCAATGTCATCGTGCCGGCACCGCTGCCCCATGAGGAGCGCGCCCCCGACAGTTTCCAGTTCCTGCTCGAAGGACTCGACGAGAATGCCATCGGCCGCTTCGTCGCCGAGGCCGGGCGGCGCGGCGTCAAGGTGTCGATCTTCGGCCGCGACATCGACAATGCTCGCGCCTTCTGGAACTGGCACTTCATCGGCGAGATTCCCGATCTGCCGCGCACGCGGGCGATGCTGATGCGGGCGGCCGATGTGCGCCTGCCGGTTCATTTCTCGCCCGAGGCGGTGGATGCGACCGCCGCCGCTCTCGAGGAGGCGCTTGCTGCCGCTCTGTAAGGCACCCTGCGGAGATCAGGCGTCGCCCCTCATACACCTTGCTCTTCCGGCCTCGCTGGAAAGAGCACATGAGCGGGTCGGCAAGGCACGTCCGGGTGGATCGCCGGCGGGGCAGCGCACCGCACCTTGCGGCAGGACGACGGGCGGCGCGGGAAAGTCCGTCACCTCCACACGCACGGCCCTGCTCGGGCGGGCGGTCGATACGTCACCCCGGGGCGGGAGGGATATGCGCCGGAGAGCGAGTGCCCCACCCCGCCAGAAGCCGTTTCTTCCGGCAGGTATCTCCTGCCCCGTTCACAGATCCTCTCCCGGCACCGGGAAAGGGAATCGCCGACCGTCCGCTCCCCGCACTCGCGAAGCCGGCACCCCCAGCCGTCATGTGAACTGGCACGGGCCGCATCCGGCGCGCGGAGCGGTCACAAGTGCGGCACGCCCCTCATCGCGAAAGCTCACGGCCCCGCCCGGGATGGGGGCGATGCATCGCCCCGGCCTCT
>WFPA01000006.1 GCA_015487815.1 Albidovulum sp. | reverse complement strand
GGCGATCCAGGCGCTGTCGATGACCGCCTCGGGGTCGTCGTCGAGCCGACGGGCGGCGATCTTCGAGCGCGGGTTGAAGGCGAAGGTGCCGATGGGCCGCGGTGGCGTTTCCCGCCCCGCGGCGCTTTCGAGCCGGACGATCGTGCCCGGCGCGAGCCGGCGCGCCCGCCGGTCGAGGGCGATCTCGTCGGCAAAGGCCCAGGGAGCGCCACGGACGAGCGCGCGCCCGTCGCGTCCGGGCCGCAGACGGATGACGGGGCGGCGGGCCGGATCGAGCGCGTCTGCAGGATCGGCGACATTGAGGGCTTCGGGTTCCATGCCCTTCCCCTACCCTCTCGGCCGGCGGGGGAAAAGCCCGGACGTGGCCAGCGCATGGCACGCACGAAAAGGGGGAGGTGCGCGCGGCCCTCCCCCCGCATGGCGCATGCCCGCCGGTTCAGCCGGTCGTGCCCGTCCCCCCTGCGGGGGTGAGGGTCGCGGCCAGCGGCCCGGTCGGCAGGGTTTCCGGGTCGGGATTGTCGACCCCGAGAAACGCCTTCCAGGCCCAGGCGATGAGATGGCGGGTGATGCGGACCTTCTGCGTCAACCCCATCCTCTCGGCCTCGAGGGCCTTGTCACCGCCATAGGCCGGAAATTCGAGATGGACGAAGCGCGGCCCCCAGAGCGTCTCGCCGGTTTCGGCATCACGGGCGACGATGTCGAAGCGGATGTCGTGGGTGCCGCCGACGGTATAGCGCGTCTTCGGAGTCAGCGCGTGGAACCGGCGCAGCGTGACCTCGATCACCACCGGCCGCGTGCCCTCCACCACCGTGAATGCCTCGGTCAGGGCATCATCCAGGATCCTGGCCACCTGCACCTTGCGGATGGCCGGGCTCTCCCCGGCCGGGTCACCATGCCAGACGATGTCGGCGATGGGGAAGAAGACATTGGCCTCCGAGACCTTGAGCTGCTCGGGCACGTTGACGACGACATCCACCACCTTCCAGTTCCGCACCTCCTCGGGTGTGGCATCCACGGCCACGCCTTCGGCCTTGACCTCCTCGATGCCGGCGATCGGCAGATTGGCCATGCCGACGGCCCGCGTGGCCTCGATGCCGGCGCATCCGGCAAGAAGCCCGGTTGCCGACAGCAGCAGTGCAATCATCAGTCTGGTCATGTTGCGCCCTCCATTCCACTGCCAGGGGTGATGACAGGAAAATGTGGCGCGATTGAGCCAATCGGCTGGCAAGTACTTGATTAGTGGTCAGGCGGAAACAATCACAGGGTGAATGCGCACCCGAAAGCGGGGCGATGCGGGCCACCTTTCCGCGGCAGTTCGACCTCTCCCGACGCGGTTTCAGTCGTCCTTCCCGTCCTCGAGCGGCACGGTGCGCACCCGCTGACCGTCAACGGCAAGGGCGATTCGTCCCTCGATGAGCTCGAGCGCCGCCTTGCCGAAGGCCTCGAGCCGCCAGCCCTGAAGGGCCGGCACATCGCGCCGGCCGGCCGCGAGCGCGTCGAGATCGGCCGAGGTGGCAATCAGCTTCTGGGCAACGCCGGCCTCCTCGGCCCTGGCCTTGAGGAGCACCCGAAGAAGATCGGCCAGCGCCGGGTTCTTCTGTTCCCGTTCCTGCGCCTTCTCGAGCCGCGGCCGGTCCTCGGGCGGCGTCTCGGCAGCCCGTCGGATGGCGGCGAGGATGCCCTTCGCGATCTCGCCGCGTCGCGCCTCGCGCTGCAACAGCCGTGTGCGGGCGAGATCCGCCTCCGACTGCGGCTTGACCGAAGCCAGCTCCAGAAGCGCGTCATCCTTGAACACCCGCCCCCGCGGAATGTTCTTCCTCCGGGCATATTCCTCGCGAAACCGCGCCAGCTCCCGCACCGCGGCGAGAAAGGCCGGGGTGGTGGTGCGTGTGCGGATCTTCTTCCACATCTCGCCGGGCACGGGTTCGTAGGTGGCCGGATCGGTCAGCACCGCCATCTCCTCGCGCACCCATTCCTCGCGCCCGCTCTCCTGCAGGCAGGAGGACAGGTGACGATAGATCTGCCGCAGATGGGTGACATCGGCGAGAGCGTAACGGAGCTGGGCCTCGGTCAGCGGTCGGCGCGACCAGTCGGTGAAGCGGGAAGTCTTGTCGATCGAGGCTCCCGCGATCTTGCGCACCAGCGTCTCGTAGCCGACCTGCTCGCCGAAACCGCAGACCATGGCGGCCACCTGAGTGTCGAAGAGCGGTTTGGGGATCACCCCGCCCCGGGTGTGGAAGATCTCGACATCCTGCCGCGCGGCGTGCAGCACCTTGACGACGTTTTCGTCCGCCAGAAGCGCCCACAGGGGCGCAAGATCGAGATTGCCGGCGATCGGGTCGATGATGACGGCATCGGGCCCCCCGGCGGCCATCTCCTCCGGCAGGGCCATCTGCACCAGACAGAGCTGGGCGTAATAGGTCCGCTCGCGGAGAAATTCGGTATCGAGGGTGACGAAGGGTGCCCTGCGGGCCCGTTCGCAGAAGGTGGCGAGATCCTCCGTGCGGGTGATGACGGGGATGTCGCCGCTGCTCTCCTGCCCCGTCCGCTCCCCCTGCCGCCCATTGCCCCGTCTGCGCGCCATGCCCTCTCGGCTCCCCTGTCCGTCACTTCCGAGGCCGCCATTCCCGATCGGGTGGCGACCGAAGGGAAGCTACGCCGTTGACGGACGGAAGAAAAGGGGCGACGCCCATCATGGCCTTCCCCCGGAGGCGGGAACCGCCGACGCTCCGAGAGGCTTCGGTCAAGGGGGGGCTGCCTCCCGGACGGCGCGGCGACCTTCCCGGGGCGCGAGCCGCGGGCGAGGGCCGGCCCGGCAGCCGGACGGCCCTGCCGGCTCCTCGCCGCGATCCGTCTCACCGCATGGCCAGCACCGCGCCGACGGCATGTCGCACGGGATCGGCGCACCTTGCACATGCGGCACCTTGCTTCACCGCGGCCGGCGTCCCTTGCTCCATGGCGCCCGAATCTTCTCCTCGGGGCCTTGTTTCAAGCTTGCCGGATTTCATGCTTGCCGGAAAGGCGGCTCAATGCCCCGAGGGGAAGGCGCCGGTGCGCACGCCGTAATCGACGGCGATCTGGTAATCCGGGTCGTCATCCGAATCGACCATCAGCTGCCCGGCCCTCTTGAGGAGCCTGTGACAGTCGCGCGAGAGGTGGCGCAGCTGCACCTTCTTGCCTGCGGCCTTGTAGCGCCCGGCGATGGTCTCGATGGCGTTGAGCGCCGACTGGTCGGCCACGCGGCTGCCGGCGAAGTCAATGATGACGGTCTCGGGGTCGTGCTCGGGATCGAAAAGCGCAAGGAAGCCCTCGATCGAGCCGAAGAAGAGAGGCCCTTCGAGGCGGTAGATCCGGGCGTCGCCGATATCCTCGATGCGGGCATGGATCCGCGTGGCGTTCTTCCAGGCGAAGGCCAGGGCCGAAACGATCACGCCCACAACCACCGCCGTGGCCAGATCCTGCCAGACCGTGACCACCGTCACCAGGACGATCACCAGCGCGTCGATGAGCGGCACACGCCGCATCACCTTCAGACTGTTCCATGCGAAGGTGCCGATCACCACCATGAACATCACGCCGACGAGGGCTGCGAGCGGAATCCGCTCGATCGCCGGCGCCGCCACGACAACGAAGGCGAGAAGAAAGAGTGCCGCGGCGATGCCCGCGATCCGCGTGCGGCCACCCGATTTCACGTTGATCATCGACTGGCCGATCATGGCGCAGCCACCCATGCCGCCGAAGAAGCCGGTGGCCGTGTTCGCCACACCCTGGGCGACGCATTCGCGTGAGGCCCCGCCGCGCATGCCAGTGATCTCACCGACGAGGTTGAGCGTCAGCAGGCTCTCGATCAGGCCGATGGCGGCCAGGATGACGGCATAAGGCAGGATCACCGCCAGCGTGTCCCATTCGAGCGGCACCAGGGGGATGTGGAACTGCGGCACCGTGCCCGCGATCGAGGCCAGATCGCCCACCCGCGGCACGTCGATGTCGAGGCCGATGACGAGCGCGGCCACCCCGGCGATGCCCAGAAGCGGCGCCGGCACCAGCTTCGTCACCCGTGGACCGAGCCAGATCAGCGCCATGGTCAGCCCGACGAGGCCGAGCATCACCAGAAGCGGCCGGCCGGTCATCCAGACCTTCGCGCCGCTCTCGTCCGTCAGCTGGAACTGGCCGAGCTGGGCGAGGAAGATGACGATCGCAAGCCCGTTGACGAAGCCGAGCATCACCGGGTGCGGCACGAGGCGGATGAACTTGCCGAGACGCAAGACGCCCGCGAGCATCTGCAGGATACCCGTCAGCACGACGGTGGCGAACAGGTATTCGACCCCGTGCTCGGCCACCAGCGCGACCATCACCACCGCCAGCGCCCCGGTCGCCCCGGAGATCATGCCGGGACGGGCGCCGAAAAGCGCCGTCAGAAGGCCGACCATGAAGGCGGCGTGAAGCCCCACGAGCGGATGCACCCCGGCGACGAAGGCGAAGGCCACCGCCTCGGGCACGAGGGCGAGCGCCACGGTCAGCCCGGCGAGGATCTCGATGCGCAGCCGGCCGGCATCGAGCGGCAGATCGGCCCCGCCGGTCAGCCAGAAACGCAGCCGCGCGGCAAGAGAGCGGCGGGAAGACGGGGAAACGGCCCCCGAAGGGGCGGAGGAGAAGGTCATGCGGTGTCCGGGGAAAGGGTTGAAGCGGGAGCGAGCCCCGCGAATTTGCAAGGAAGATCGAAGCGACAGATCCGTTCGAAGCCACGCCGGCAGGCACCACCCATCGGACCGTCACCCGCCCCTATAGGGGATAACCCGCCCCGTGAACAGGCCGCTACTCCGCCCTGCGACAACGGAGCATCATGGCCGGGCCTGAGGGACAAGGGAAGGCCAGGCGGGCGGGTCGAGGGCATCGGGGCCAGCTCTCGACCGGGACGGTGCGGCGGGAGCCGCCCTTCCCGCTCGGAAAGGGCGTGCCCGGGCAGACGCCAGTTGAAGGCATCATCCCCTGCCCGTCATCGCTCCTGTCATCCCGACACCTGCCGTCTCGACGCCCGCCGGGTGACACGGCCGGGGAAACAATCTCCCCCCTCCCGGGCACCGCACCGCCGCCTCCTCACCATCCAGGTTCACCGTGCTGGAGCCGTTCACCGGCCATGAAAACCCGCATCTCCGCAATCATTTCCGACGCCTGCTGATCAATGAGGACATTGTCCCCGAAAAGGACCGCGAGACCTTCAGGAGAGAGGCAGGCGCCCACGGCAAGGACCCTCGAGAGATGGGCATGCTGGGGATCCGGCCGGCCCTTCCACCCTCCCTGAAACCATATCTTGTCGATGCTTGGGAGCTCATCCGCCGCGGAAATGGCCCGCAGCTGACGGACTTTCCCCAAGTAAAGGCAGGCCGGCTCTGCAGCCCCGAACATGACCGGCTCTTCTTCGCCTTCGACGGTCCGAGAGGGGACGCGGCGGCGGAAGGGGAATGAGGTCCCTCAGAGCATGCTCGGCAGCACCAGGTCGGGCGGGCGGTGGCCGTCGTCGAAGGTCTTGATGTTGAGGAGCACCTTCTCGCCCATCTCGCGCCGCGCTTCGTGGGTCGCCGAGCCCATGTGCGGCAGGAGGACGACATTCTTCAGCTGCCGCAGCCGCGGGTTGATGTCGGTGCCGCGCTCATAGACGTCGAGCCCGGCCCCGGCGATCTCGCCCGCCCGCAGCATGCGCGTGAGGGCGTTCTCGTCGATCACCTCGCCGCGGGAGGTGTTGACGATCACCGCCGTCGGCTTCATCAGCCTGAGCCGCCGGGCGTTCATCAGATGAAAGGTCGCCGGCGTGTGCGGGCAGTTGACCGAGATCACGTCCATCCGCGCCACCATCTGATCGAGGCTTTCCCAGTAGGTCGCCTCCAGATCGGCCTCGATGTCGGGGTGGACCCGGCGGCGGTTGTGATAGTGGATCTGCATGCCGAAGGCCCGCGCCCGCCGCGCCACCGCCTGGCCGACCTGCCCCATGCCGAGAATGCCGAGGCGCTTGCCGGCAATACGCGATCCGAGAAAGGCGGTCGGCGACCAGCCTTCCCACTCGCCGCGCTCCATCACGTCGAGCCCCTCGCGGATCCGCCGCATCACCGCGAGAATCAGCGCCATCGCCATGTCGGCCGTGTCCTCGGCCTGCACGCCGGGGGTGTTGGTGACGAGAATGCCGCGCTGGCGGGCGGTGTGCACGTCGATGTGATCGACCCCGGCGCCGTAATTGGCGATCAGGCGCAGCCGCTCCCCGGCCCGGGCAAGCAGGGCCTGGTCGATGGTGTCGGTAATGGTCGGCACCAGCACGTCGGCCCGCTGCATGGCCGCGGCCAGCTCCTCGCGGCTCAGCGGCCGGTCATCCTCGTTGAGCTCGACGTCGAAGAGCTCCTTCATCCGCGTCTCGACCACCTCGGGCAGCCGGCGCGTGACGACGACATGCAGCTTTTCCTTCCTCGGCATGGCACCCCTTGCAGCCTTGTGCGTGAAACCCTGAGAACCCGGCCGGCGAAACCGAAGCAACGCACCGCCGGCGGTGTCTCTTCGCCATAGTGACAGGATATTCCGGGCCGGGGCAAGCCGGAACCCGCACCATGCGCAACATTGTTGCGCGAAGATCGGCGAAGAAGGAGACGCCACGATCGGCGCCGGGCGGCAGCGGCCGGACACATCCGCAGGAAGCGCGTGCGGCAGTGCCGACCGTTCGTGCCGACCCCCGCCCGGAAGATGCCCGAAGCGGTTGACGGCGGCATGGAAGGGAAGGATCATTCCGCGACAAGACAAGACGCCCCGGGGTGCGCACGTCCTCGGAAGGGCGTCGGAGGCGGACAGGCAGGACACGCGGCATGCGAAAGAGCAACTCCCTCCCGGCAGAAGGCCGCAACGCTCATGCGGGCGCGGCTGCGCCCGGCCGGGGCGGCATTGGGCGCTCCTTGCGCAGCCCTGGTGGCGCGCATGCAGATGGGGGCCGTGCCGGCCGGCGGACATTCCTTCTCGCCCTTGCCGGTCTTGCTCTCGCACCGGCCCGGCAGATCGCGGCCGACGAGACGCGCCGCATGGCCCCTGCGCGCGGCCCCGTCACCGGGCTGCCGCTGCCGCGTTTCGTCTCCCTCAAGCCCGACCGGGCGAATCTGCGCCGCGGACCGGCGGCCAAGTACCGCATCGACTGGGTCTATCGCAGCCGCGGCCTGCCCCTCGAGGTGATCGGCGAATACGGCAACTGGCGGCGGGTGCGCGACTGGGAGGGGATCACCGGCTGGATCTACGCCCCGCTGCTCTCGGGCCGCCGTACCGCCCTTGCCCGCGAAGCGGTGAAGATGCTGAGCCGGCCCGATGCCCGCTCGTTCCTCGTCGCCCGCATCGAACGGGGCGCCCTCCTCAGGCTCGTCGCCTGCAGGGGTGACTGGTGCAAGGTGCGCGCCGCGGGGCTTTCGGGCTGGGTGCCGCGCAGCGCGCTCTGGGGGGTCTATCCCGACGAGGAGTTCGACTGACCCTGCCCGCGCGGCCCTGCCGGTCGCCGGTCGGCCCGCCCGGGGCGCCCTGTCCTGCCATCCGCCGCCCCCGGCAATGGGTCGGGGCAATGCCGCCCTTCCGGCCGGGGTGTTTCGATCATGGCGCGAGGGGCAGCATGTTCGCGATCGCGCAAATGCAGGGCTTCGGGCCATGCTCCGGTGGGGGAATGGCGTGCCGCAGCCGAACCGGCTCCCTGGCGGTTCCGGCCTCGCTCGCGCGGGGCAGGCGG
>WFPA01000005.1 GCA_015487815.1 Albidovulum sp. | reverse complement strand
GACGACCGAGGAGCTCGCTCGTCCGCAGCCGGTTCTCGACATAGCGGCCGAGGCTGCGCTGACGCAGATCGAGGTCGAGCGCCCCGACCCGCTCCCCCTGTCGCGCAAGGGCGGTAGCCACATGCATCGCCGTGGTGGACTTGCCTGTACCGCCCTTCTCGTTGCCGAAGACGATGATCCGCGTCATGCCTGCCTCGCTTGTCCCTGAATGAGGATGCGGCCCTCTTCTCCGCTCTCCGCATGGCCGGTCGAAGCTGTCTCATTCCATTTCGCACCGCGCTTG
This sequence comes from Albidovulum sp., assembly GCA_015487815.1. GTDB lineage: Bacteria > Pseudomonadota > Alphaproteobacteria > Rhodobacterales > Rhodobacteraceae > WFPA01. Next base: position 4,781 of record WFPA01000005.1, on the reverse strand, counting down.
CCAAGAGGCAGTGACCGGGTACGCCGCCGGCGGTGCACCGGGGGCAACGTCGTCGGGGCGAATCGAAAGGGCGCGCCTGTCGGCACGCCCTTCCGCATTCCTGCTGTCGAAGGCGGCTCAGAAGCCGAGACCCTCGTATTTCTTCTTGAACTTGGAGACCCGGCCGCCCTGGTCGGTCAGCCGCTGGCCGCCGCCGGTCCAGGCCGGGTGCACAGACGGGTCGATTTCCACGGTGAGGGTGTCGCCCTCCTTGCCCCAGGTGGACCGCATCTGCACCACGGTGCCGTCGGTCAGCTTCACGTTGATGACGTGATAGTCGGGGTGAATGTCCTTTTTCATCTCGCGCTCCTTTGCGGCTCTCAGGCGCCTTCGGCCTCGCCGGCCTCGGTCTTCTTCGGCTTGTAGTTGGTCTTCTCGGGGATGCGGGCCGCCTTGCCGCGGCGCGAGCGCAGGTAGAAGAGCTTCGCGCGGCGGACGCGGCCGCGGCGCACGACCTCGATATACTCGATGTTGGTCGAGTAGAGGGGGAAGACCCGCTCGACGCCTTCGCCGAAGGAGATCTTGCGAACGGTGAAGGAGGCGCCGATGCCGTCGCCGCCCTGGCGGGCGATGCAGACGCCTTCGAAATTCTGCACCCGGGTGCGGCTGCCTTCCGTCACCTTGTAGCCGACACGCACCGTGTCACCCGGCTTGAAGTCGGGGATGTTCTTGCCGAGGCGCTTGATTTCCTCGGCCTCGATCTCGCGAAGAATGTCCATCTTTCCATTTCCCGTCTGCTCGCGGTGCTGCCGCGAAGGTGTGTGCGCCCTCAGAGCTCTTGGTCTCCTTCCGGGTCCCCGTCGCGCCTTGCGCGCCAGGCCCGCCAGAGGTCAGGGCGGCGTTCCCTGGTCAGCTTCACGGACTGTTCGGATCGCCAGCGGGCGATGTTGGCATGATGACCGGAGAGGAGAACCTCCGGGATCCTGCGCCCTTCCCAGTCCGTGGGTCTGGTGTATTGCGGGTGCTCAAGCAGACCGTGGGAGAAACTTTCCTCCTCGGTCGAGGCCTGATTCCCGAGCACGCGGGGTATAAGGCGAACCGTGGCGTCGATCAAGGCCATTGCGGCAATCTCTCCGCCGGTGAGGATGAAATCCCCGATCGAGACCTCCTCGAGGCCGTAATGGTCGATCACCCGCTGGTCCACCCCCTCGAAACGGCCGCAGACGAGCGTGATCCCGCGCCCGGCGGCAAAGCGGCGGGCCATGGCCTGGTCGAATGGCCGTCCGCGCGGGGAGAGCAGGATCAGCGGCCATTCCTCGCGCGGTGCGCGAACGGAGCGGCGGGCCTCGTCGATGGCGGCTGCGAGCACGTCGGGCCGGAGCACCATGCCCGGACCACCGCCGGCAGGCGTGTCGTCCACGTTGCGATGGCGGCCGATGCCGAAGCGGCGCAGGTCGATCGTCTCGAGCTGCCAGATCCGCTCCTTGAGGGCGCGGCCGGTGAGCGAAAGGCCGAGGGGGCCGGGAAAGGCCTCGGGCAGCAGGGTGATGACCTGTGCCGTCCAGGCGTTCTCGAGCCGCCTGTCCTCCATCAGCGGCCGCGGCACGGCCGTCGGCCGGATCGACAGCCGGCCATGGGAGCGGGCGGGCGGCGCCTTCCGCTCCGCGCCGGCTTCGGGGGAGGTCTCACCGGCTGGCCTTCCGCCTTCGTGCATCCGGTCGTCTTCAGCCATCGCTTCCACCTCGCAGATGCAGCCAGCGCAATGCACGGGCAAGAAAGTCGTCCTCATCCGTCACGACGGGCGGCAGCAGCATGAGCAGGGCGAGGCCGGCGATCGAGAGCCCCACCGGCCAGGCGGCCGGGAGGGTCGGCAAGCCCCCGGCAAGCTCGGCGAGCGCGAGTGAAATGAGTCCGCCGCCGATGCCGTAGAGTGTCGCCGTCAGCCCGAAGGCCATGAGAAAGGCGAAGGGCAGGGCTCCGGCCTCGCCTGCCTTGCAGGCAAAGGCCTCGAACCCCTCCCCGAGAAGAAATGCCAGGGAAAGCACGAGGCCGATGACGGCTGCCCAGTGCCAGCCGAGATGCACCGTACCGGCAAGGAGCGGTCCGCTCCACAACAGCCCCTGCCCGAGAAGGCGCAGCCAGCCGCGGCGGCTCATGGCCAGTCCTCCGGCGGGTCGATGACGATGCGCCCGGCGGCGAGGTCCACAGTCGGCACGAAGGCGCGGGTGAAGGGCAGAAGCGCCGTCTTCGGGCCGTTCGCGAGTGTGATTTCAAGAATGTCGCCGGCGCCGTGATCGAACACCGCCTTGATGCGCCCGACCGGATTGCCGCCCGTGTCCACGACCTCGAGGCCGATGAGATCGGCATGGTAGAATTCGTCCTCGTCGAGCGGTGGCAGTACTTCACGGGGGGCATAGAGCCGCGTTCCCTTGAGTGCCTCGGCCGTCTCACGATCCCCGATCCCCTCGAAACGGGCAAGGAAGCCGCCCTTGACCGGCCCCTTGAGGCGGAAGCGCCACTTGCGTCCGGTCTCGTCCTCGAGCGGCTGATAGGCGGCGATCGCCTGCGGTTCGGCGCAGAAGGACTTGAGGCGCACATCGCCGCGCACCCCGTGGGCACCGGCAATGGCGCCGACGCAGACCATCCTTCGTTCGTCCGTCGCTTTCGTCATGCTCCGCCGTCATCTTGGTGCCGACCGGTTGGTGCCGACCGGGGGGCGCTAGCGCGCGATGAGGCGCGCAAGTGCCGGGTTGCGCTTCTCCCAGCCGACCTTTTCAAGCTCGGGCCGTTCGTCCCAGGCCTTCGGCCAGCCGATGCAAAGATAGGCGACGAGGCGCCAGTTTTCATCCACCGCAAGATCGCGGGCAAGCCGCTCGGGGTCGAGGATCGATACCCAGCCGACCCCGAGCCCCTCGGCACGGGCCATGAGCCAGAAGGCCATGATGCCGGCGACCACGGAATAGCGTCGCATCTCGGGCATGGTGGCGGCGCCGAGCCCGGCGCCCTTCTCCGTCGCCTCGTCGCAGAAGATGGCGAGCTGCACTGGCGCTTCGCGCATGCCCGAGAGCTTGAGCGAGGCGTAAAGCCGCGCCTTCTCACCCGCATAGCCGGCCAGCGCCGCCTCGTTGGCCGCCTCGAAATTGGCGAGCGCCCTGTTCCGCGCCTCGGGGGAGGCGATGGAGACGATGCGCCAGGGCTCCGAGAGGCCGACCGAGGGCGCGGTGGCAAAGGCTTCGAGGCAGCGTTCGATAAGCGCCGGCGGCACCGGCTCGGTGCGGAAATGGCGCACGTCGCGCCTGAGGCGGAAGAGACGGGCCAGCTCCGCGCGGAACGCTTCCGGGAAGGCTCCCGGCAGCACCGGCGAAACCCCGGCGGCAGCCGTTCCTCCGGCCTGTGCCCCGGCCTGTGCCGTCGTCTCCGCTTCCCGGATCGGGCGGCCCGTCTCCTCGGTCATCGTCCCTGCCTTACTCGGCCGCTTCCTCTTCGGCGGTCTCGGCAGCTTCCGCGGCCTTGGCGGCCTTCTCCTCGGCCCGGGCCTTGGCCTTCTCGCCCGGCTCGCCCTTCTTCGGGTTCGAGCGGGTCTTCGGTTCGAGAATGCCGGCAGCCTCGAGGAAGCGGGCCACGCGATCGGTCGGCCTGGCCCCCTGGGAGAGCCAGTATTTCACCCGCTCGATGTTCATCTTCACCCGCTCTTCCGAATCCTTTGGCAGGAGCGGGTTGTAGGTGCCGAGCTTCTCGATGAAGCGCCCGTCGCGCGGTGCGCGGCTGTCGGCGGCGACGATGGAATAGAACGGGCGCTTCTTGGCGCCGCGGCGGGCAAGTCGGATCTTCACGGCCATGTCGTTTCTCCTTGGTATTTCGCGTGAATGGACTGGTTCGGTTTGCAGATGTCGTTGCTCTTTCGGCGTCGGGTCAGCCTGCGCCTCCCTCGGTGCGCGAGGCCTTGTGATGCTCGTGGTGGCGGATGACCTCGGCGATGATGAAGTTGAGGAACTTGCGGGCGAATTCGGGGTCGAGATCGGCTTCGCGGGCCAGTGCCTCGAGACGGGCGATCTGTTCCGCCTCCCGCACCGGATCGGCCGGGGGCAGGTCATGGCGGGCCTTGAGGCGGCCCACTTCCTGGGTGTGCTTGAAACGCTCGGCCAGGGTGAAGACGAGAATCGCGTCGAGCCGGTCGATCGAACGGCGGTGCTCGGCGAGGATCTCGGCAGCGCGGCGGGTCGCCTCTTCGGCGGAGACGGCGGTGCTCCCTGCCGGGGTGGAAGTTTCGGGACGGGTCATCGGCGCTTCCTCCCCTTCGCCTTGCGGGGCCTGCCGCCGAGCCCGGGCATGGGCAGGCCGCCGCCTGCCCCCGGCAGACCGAGCCCCGGCGGCAGCGCGCCGGGAGGCAGGGCGCCCGGGTCGGGCGGCGTGTCCATCGGCGGCATGTCCTTCGGCAGGCCCTTGCCGAAGAGCGAGCCGAGCGCGCCCTTAAGCATGCCCTTGCCGCCCATCCGGCCCATCTTCTTCATCATGTCGGCCATCTGGCGGTGCATCTTGAGAAGCCGGTTGAGATCCGACACCTCGAGCCCCGCCCCCCTGGCGATGCGCTTCTTGCGTGAGGCCTGAAGGATCTGCGGGTTGGCGCGCTCGCGCCTGGTCATCGAGTTTATGAGCGCGATCTGGTGGCGGATGGTGCGGTCGTCGAAGCCGGCCTTCTCGATCTGCTTCGCCATCTTGCCCATGCCGGGCATCATCGCCATCACCCCCTGCATGCCGCCCATCTTCAGCATCTGCTCGAGCTGCATCTTGAGGTCGTTCAT
>WFPA01000004.1 GCA_015487815.1 Albidovulum sp. | reverse complement strand
CCGCCTGCCCCGCGCGAGCGAGGCCGGAACCGCCAGGGAGCCGGTTCGGCTGCGGCACGCCATTCCCCCACCGGAGCATGGCCCGAAGCCCTGCATTTGCGCGATCGCGAACATGCTGCCCCTCGCGCCATGATCGAAACACCCCGGCCGGCACGCGCGAGACCATCCGACACGCGCGAGACCATGGCGCATTGTCGCCCTCGCGCCATGGGCGAAGGAGCCCCCGCCGGCGCCCCGGATCACCCCGCCTCCGGCCTTCGACCGAAAAATGCCACCCCTTTTCAATCCGTGCCGGCGCCGGAACCGTCCCCGGAGCGGAATCACGCCCTGTATCACCGCCGTTCTTTCGATCCTGTGCCGATGACGCCGCCGCCATCGGCAACTTTCCCCCCTTGCCTCTTGCCTCGCCGGTCCATCGGGTCAAAATGGGGCCGATCCTTTCGGAGAAACCGATGACCGACCGCGCCGCCGCCCTGCTCGTTCTCGCGATCCTCGCCCTGTTCGTGGCCGACGCCTTCTGGCTTCATCTCGACCTGCCGCTCTTCCTCGGTCGCAAGCTCGACGCGCTGATCGAATATCTCGCCTTCTGGCGCTGAGCACCTCCCTGTGCGATGCCGCCCCTGCCGCAATCTGTCCCGTTGACGCGATGCGCGCCGCCTGCGATCAGGGCCGCGAAAGGCGCCCGCCCGGGGTGCCGACGGACAATCGACAGACAGGAGTTGCGCCGATGGGTTGGAAGACGCTCGACGACATGGATCTCGCCGGCAAGGTGGTGCTGACGCGGGTGGACATCAACGTGCCGGTCGAGAACGGCACCGTGACCGACGACACCCGCATCCGCCGCATCGTGCCGACCATCCGCGACATTCTCGAGAAGGGCGGCAAGCCGGTGCTTCTGGCGCATTTCGGTCGCCCGAAGGGCCAGCGCGTGCCGGAAATGTCGCTCGAGATCGTCCGCCCCGCACTCGAAGCCGCGCTCGGCGTGCCGGTGCGCTTCTCGCCGGAGACCGTCGGCCCCGAGGCCCGCAAGGCGATCGACGCGCTGCCCGAAGGGGAGGTGCTCCTTCTCGAGAACACCCGTTTCCACCCAGGCGAGACGAAGAACGACCCGGCCTTCGCCGATGCGCTCGCCGCGCTTGGTGATGTCTATGTCAACGACGCCTTTTCCACCGCCCATCGCGCCCATGCCTCGACCGAAGGTCTTGCCCGGCGCCTGCCCGCGGCCGCCGGCCGGCTGATGGAAGCCGAGCTCAAGGCGCTCGAGGCCGCTCTCGGCAATCCCGAACGGCCGGTGACGGCGGTAGTCGGCGGTGCCAAGGTCTCGACCAAGCTCGACCTGCTGAAGAACCTCGTCGGCAAGGTGGACAATCTCGTCATCGGCGGCGGCATGGCCAACACCTTTCTCGCCGCCCAGGGGATCGACGTCGGCAAGTCGCTCTGCGAGCACGAGATGGCCGACACCGCCCGCGCGATCCTCGAGGAGGCCGAGGCGAAGGGCTGCCGCATCATCCTGCCGGTCGATGTGGTCGTGGCCCGCGAATTCAGGGCCGGCGCCGAGAGCGAAACCGTGCCGGCCGATGCCTGCCCGGCCGATGCGATGATCCTCGATGCCGGGCCGAAGACCGTCGAGGAGATCGCGGAGGTGTTCGGGAACTCGAAGACGCTGATCTGGAACGGCCCCCTCGGTGCCTTCGAGATCGAGCCCTTCGACCGGGCGACCAATGCCGCGGCGAAAAGGGCCGCCGAGCTCACCCGCGCCGGCCGCCTCGTCTCGGTCGCCGGCGGCGGGGACACCGTCGCCGCGCTCAACAAGGCCGGGGTCGCCGACGATTTCACCTATGTCTCGACCGCCGGCGGCGCCTTCCTCGAATGGATGGAGGGCAAGGAGCTGCCCGGCGTCGCCGCGCTCATGGGCGGCAACTGAGGGCTGCCGGCACGGCCACCGCGGCGGCCGGCATCCGTTTCGGGCGAGATGGAGACAAGGGCAGGCGCGGACCGCCTGCCCTTTCCCTTTCTGCCGATCGTCGAGCATCACCCCCTCGGGTGGTATGGCCGCGGCATGGTCTGGCTCCGCCCCGATCCCATAATGCCGCGGGCCGGCCCCTCAGCGCATCCACAGCTTCTCGCGCTTGATGCGGTTGCGGATCGCCTGTTCCCTGCGCGGCAGGTTCTCCCGGTCGAAGAGCGCCCGCACCTTGTGGCCGCGGCGTTGGTAGATCATCCGCCTGAAGGGTTCGTATTCCTTCAGCACCTTCTTGATGCGGTTGGGCGCGGCCACGCGCTCGAGCGTCTCCACCACCTCGTCGCTCTCGCGGGCATAAAGCAGAGGCAGCGCCCGCCAGTGGCAGCTGATGCGCCCGTCGAGAAGCCCCGGCGGGATCGTCTCGCGCCCGCCGCCGAGCGCATGGATCACCAGCGGCAGGGCCACCTGGTCGAGCCAGGGATCGAGCGGCTGGCAGACGAGCTCGGACGGCGGATCGTCGCGGATCGCCAGCGCGTATTCCTCGAAGAGGGCGCCGAAGCGGGCCGGGTCCTCATGAAAGAACCAGCCGGCATTGAAGTAGAGATAGCGCTCCCAGTATTCATCGGGGAAGCGGGTGTCGAGCGAGCTGGCGAAATCGAGACCGAACTTCGCATAGAGGCTGCCCCAGATGGCGTTGTAGCCCGGCCCGTAAAGCTCGATCTTCGGCCAGGTGTTCTCGCGCTTCATCGAGGCGGTGGGACGGGAAAAGTCGAAGGGCACCTCGGCAAGCGGGCCGAGAAGGAGCGTGTCGGTATCGAAGAAGACGAAGGGCTCGCCCGCCGGCAGCGCCCGGAGCATCTCGATCTTGTTGCCATAGGGGTAGGCGGCGCCGAAATGGCGGCTCTCGAACGGGATGATCTCGGCGCCGAACTCCTCGGTGATGAGCCGCCGCACCCCCTCGGAGGAGATGCGCGGATCGCCCGGCCACAGCGGCCCGGGCTGGGGCTCCATCACGAGGAGCCGACCGGCGAAACCGGGGTTGGCGGCGCGGAAGGAGGCCACGAAGAGCACGGCCTCGTATTCGAGCCGGCCCTTCTGGGCGACGATGGCGACATTGGGGACGACATCGCCCTCCCCGGCAAATGCCTTCGGACGCCCCTTGACGGAAGAGCGGGAGGATGCCTTCAGGGACAGCGGGCCGCTCTGCGGGCCGGTTTTCGCCGCGGAACGGGCAGTCCCTCGAGAGCCAGAGCGGAAGACCGGGCGGGGCGCGGTCTTCGTCCCGTCCGTTCCGGCCCGGCCGCGCGTCCTGCCCGGCGCCAGCGGCACGACCCGGGCCCTGCGCCCCCTTGCACGCTCTTCCCCGCCCTGTCCGCCCCCTGTCACGCCCATACCCTCGCCCATCCTGGCCGATGCCCGGAACCCGATCCTCGGCGGCAGTTTCCCCTCTCTTCCCTCGAGGTCAAGCCCCGCAAGGATCATGCCCCCGCATGACAGCCCCGCTCAGATGATCGCCTTCTCGAGCACCCTGTCGCCGCGCTCGAGGCGCCCGACATGGAGCGGGTCGAGATCGAGGCTGCGCCAGCGGCCATGGATGATCGCCTCGGCCACCGCCAGCCCCACCCCCGGCGCCTGCTGGAGCCCGTGGCCCGAAAAGCCGTTCATGCAGACGAAATTCGCGAGCGCGGGGTGAAAGCCCAGAAGGGCGTTGGCGTCATGGGTGTTCATGTCGTAATGGCCGACCCAGAAGCGCAGCGGCCTTATCGCCTCGAAGGCGGGGATCCGGGCCGCGAGCACGGGCCAGACCCGTTCGAGCCAGAACGCCCCCTCCTCGGGGGCGGTGAAATCGTCCGGGTCCACCGGCGGATCGGGCTCGGGTCGTGCGCCGCAGAGAAAGTGCCGCCCGTCCGTGCCCTCGGGCAGCACATGCACCCCCCCGGGGTCGATGACGAGCGGCAGCGGCCCGGCAAGCCGACGGGCGGTGCGGAATACCCAGGAGAAGCGCTTGCGCGGCTCCACGGGCAGCGCGAGGCCGACCATCGCGGCGATG
>WFPA01000003.1 GCA_015487815.1 Albidovulum sp. | reverse complement strand
GATGTGCGCCGGCTGCGGCACGACCTGGTTCCAGACCCGGCCCGAGGCCGCCGCCCGCTCCCCTGGCGGGAGCGAAGTGATCCCTCCGGTCCCGGAAGAGCCGGAGGAAGGGCCGGAAGAAGCACCTCACGAAGTGCCGGACGAGAAGGCGCCCGCGGCCGTTCCTCCGGCCTCCCACAGGATCTCGCCGGAAACGCTGCGGATCCTGCGCGAGGAGGTCGAGATCGCCGCAAGCCTGCGCAAGGGTGCATCGGTCGCGGAGAGTGGCGGGGCGCCGGAGCCGTCGCGCGCCGAAGCGGAGCCGGGCCATCGGATCACGGAAGACGTGTCCGCCCCGGAAACGCCGGCAGGGAAAGGGCCCCCGGCCGAATCGGCCGCCGGAAGGGGCGCGGCCCAAGCGGCCTCGTCGGAAGAGGAAGTGGTGATCGAGGAGACCGAGGCGGTCGAGATCTCGCGCAAGGTCAGGCGTCGGCGCCGGGGGCGGCGGCTGATCGACGAGATGGCCCCCGAGCTCGGGGACGGTCTCTCCGAGACCATGCCGCCCGTTGTCGAGGGGGTGGCGTCCGGTGGCAGCCTGCCGGCAGAAGCGGGCAGGGCCGAAGCACATCCCGTGCGGGCACGGCGGGCCTTTGCCGCCATCGACGAGGACGAGGAACCCGAGAGGCGCGATGGGAATCCCGGGCGCGCCGGTTTCTGGTTCGGCATGATGGTGGTGGCCCTTGCGGTTGCCGTCTATTTCCTGGCGCCGCGGATCTCCGCAGCCGTGCCGGAACTCGAGACGCCGCTCGAACGGTATGTCACCGCCATTGACGCCGCCCGTCTCTGGCTCGATGCCCATGTGCGGACCCTGTCGGACCATCTGTGGCGGCTTCTCGGCCGGTTGTTCTGACGCCGGCCGGGTGGGCGCGGGTCAGTTGCGTCAGTTGCGGAAGGGTTCGATCAGCTTGCGCAGATAACGTCTTTCCCGCCGGGGGCGATCGAACTCGCTCGAGCGACGGCGAATCTCCTCCATGATCCGTCGTGATTTCTGTCGGGCGTCGCCCCCCTCGGGAACCTCGACGCCTTCGCCCGCCGCCCTGCCGCCCAGGCGGCGCCCAAGCGGATCGCGCCCGGCCATGCCTTCCTTCCCGTTGCCGGCGCGTCCCGCGAGGGCTTCGCCGAGGGAACGCAGGCTCTCGCGCAATCCAGAGAGTGCCTCGGCCTCGGCATCGAGCGCGCTTTCGAGATCGCCTTTCTCGAGCGCCTTTTCGGATTTGCGCATCGCCTCCCTTGCCTTGCCGATGGTCTTTCGGCTGTCATCGGCGCGGTTGCCTAGAGCGCCGAGCTGCTCTTCGAGCGCGTCGAGCGAGCGGCGCAGCGCCTTCTGCCGGCGGGCGAGGGTGTCGGGGTCCGTGCCCGCCCCCAGGGCGTCCTTGCCGGACGGATCCTGCGACGGAAGGCCCTTCTGAAGCGAACGGAAAGTGTCCCTGGCGATCCCCTCCTGTTTTTCGAGCCTTTTCTGCAATCCCTCGAACGCCTCCTTGCCGGGGATGCCGTTCTTGCCGCTGCCGGCAATCTGCAGATTGCGCATGAGCTCGGCCAGTTGGCGCAGAAGTGCTTGAGCTTCGGCGGTGCGCCCTTCGCGTGAGAGCTGCTCGATCCGCTTGAGGAGCGCGGCCAGGTCTTCGGGGGTGAGCGACAGCGTGTTCTCCCCGCCCGCCTTCCGGTTGTCCTTGCCCTTCTGACGGGAGGCGAGGGCCCGCATGTAGTCTTCCATCGCTTTTTGCAGCTGCCGGGTGAGATCGGCGATTTCCGCCGGGTCCGCGCCCCGCCTGAGCGCTGCGGCAAGGCGTCGTTCGGCCCTTTCGAGCCGGGCCAGCGCATCGGCCGCCTCGCCATGTTCGACCAGCTCCGCGGCCCGCCAGAGCGCATCGGCGATGGCTTCACGCGCACCGCTGCCTTCGAGGGCGTGAATCGCGGCGCGGAGGATGAGGAATGCGCGCGGGCGGATTTCCCCTTCGGCCGGCTGCCAGGTGATGGCACGGAGAAGGCGGGCGACGCGGCGGCGGTTGACCTTCGACCAGAGCAGGTCGCGCCTTTGCTCGATCAGGGCAACCGCCAGGGGCTCGTAGAAGGCCGGCCGCGGCAGCACGGCCCTTTCCTCGGCTGTGGCGCTCTGGCCGGCCGCGTCCGTGGTTTCGAGAAAGATCACCACCGGCAGGCCGGCCCACAGATGGCGTGAAAGGTCGGCTCGGGCAATGCCGCCGTGGCGTTTCCGTCCATCTGGCTCCGGGCGGCCGAGGCCCGGGTCGAGTGGGATCACGATCGGGGCGATGTCGTCGGGGGGAGCGGCAAGGCCGTGGCGCTTTGCAAGGCGCTCCCTGTCGAGGCGGATGCGCAGACGCGCCCGGGTCACGCCGTAATCGTCCACCGCCTCCCAGGGGATTTCGAAGACCCCTCCCGTGCCCCGCCGGGCCGGTTCGGGGAAGCGTGGCACAGGAGGCGTGTCGGGAATCACGCGGATGTCGAGAACGACGTCGTCGCCGGGCCCCGGGTCGAAGCGGACCAGCCCGTCATGCGCCAGTTCCAGCCGCATTTCTCCCGGTTCCTTGCCCGGTCGCGGTGGTTCATCGGTGACGGTGGCGCGAATCCGGGGTGGCTGGCCATAGAACCGCAGAACGAGCGTGCTGCCTCCGGGCAGGGGCGGCAGTGCCGGGCGGCGCTCGTCGGGGGAGAGGTAGAGTGTCGGCCGTCCGGTGTGGGGCGGGGGGATGATCCAGCCCTCGAAGGCGGCAATCGCGGTGCTCGTGCCCGAAGGCGGCGAGGGAAGCGGCAGCGGTCGGTCGAAACGACCGAAGAGGAGCGCGGCAAGGGCGAGAGCGAGGGCGACGAGGCGCAGCCCGAGGCGGTCGTGCCGGGCCATGCGGGACGGAGGCGGGACGGGCGCTGCCTCACGGGCTGCGGCGATGGCCCGTTCCCGATGACGCTGCCACAGCGTGTGGGCCACGGGGTCGGCATGGCCGAGGGCGAGATCGTCGGTCAGGCTCCGAAGGGGTGCGCCGGGCAGGTCGCGGTCGATGCGGGCAAGGATTTCGGCCTCGGTCGGCCAGGCGAAGACCCGTGCGCCGCGCCAGAGCAGGATGCTGACGATGATCAGCGCCGTTGGCAGGAGCCAGGGGCGAAGAGTATCGGGCAGGAGATCGAAGGCGCCGAGCCCCCATGCGGCGATGAACAGGAGGAGAAAGGAGAGAGCCGACCAGAAGGCCGCAAGGGCCCGCAGCGCCACCTCACCGAGCCATGTCAGCAGGATGGCCCGGGCGATGCGCCGCTCGGTCGCCGGCGGCAGCGGCGGGCGTGGCTCAGTCATGGGCCTGCCGGGCGACGGGCACCCCGTCGCCGCGTGGGGGCCTCGCGGGCCGCGTGTTCAGCTGTCCTCGGTGCAGATCCATTCCGGCACCTTATCGCGGGCGATGATCTCCTCCAAGCGCGGGCGCTCCCGAATGACGGCGAATTGATTCCCTCGGACCATGACTTCGGGCACGAGCGGTCGGGTGTTGTATTCGGAGGCCATCACCGCGCCATAGGCGCCGGCGGAGCGGAAGGCGACGAGCTCACCCGGCGCAAGGGGCGGCAGGGGCACGTCCCGGGCGAAGATGTCGCCGGTCTCGCAGACCGGGCCGACCACGTCGACAGGCCGCATCTCGGCCCCCGGTGGTGGCGGGGCGACCGGCACGATATCGTGATGGGCGTCATACATCGCCGGTCGCACGAGGTCGTTCATGGCGGCGTCGAGAATGAGGAAACGCCGCCCCTCCTCCTTTGTATAGATCACCGAGGCGACGAGAATTCCGGCATTGCCGGCGATGAGCCGGCCGGGCTCGATCTCGATCTCGACATCGAGCCCGCCGAAGATGCGCCGGACGAGGGCGCCATATTCGGTCGGCAGCGGCGGCCGGTTCTCATTGCCTTGCTGCCGGTAGGGGATTCCGAGCCCGCCGCCGAGATCGACCCGGCGGATGGCGTGGCCGTCGGCCCGCAGGGTGGCGACGAGGTCGCGGAGCCGGCGGAAGGCGGCCTCGAAGGGTGCCAGATCGGTGATCTGCGAACCGATATGGGCATCGATACCGACGATCTCTATGCCGGGCATCCGCGCTGCGCGGGCGTAGAGGTCGCGGGCGCGGGAGAGGGCGACGCCGAACTTGGTCTCGGCCTTGCCGGTGGCGATCTTCTCATGTGTGCCGGCATCGACATCGGGGTTGATGCGAAAGGCAATGGGTGCCCTGGTGCCCATCGATGCGGCCACCTCCGAGAGCGCCTCGAGCTCGGGCTCGCTCTCGACATTGAACTGGCGGATGCCGCCTTCGAGGGCCATGCGCATCTCTTCGCGGGTCTTGCCGACGCCGGAGAAGACAACCCGCTCTCCCGGCACGCCGGCATGGCGCGCGCGCATGTATTCGCCGCCCGACACCACGTCCATGCCGGCCCCGAGACAGGCGAGATGGCGCAGCACCGCCTGGTTGGAATTGGCCTTGACGGCAAAGCAGACCAGGTGCTCGAGCCCCTCGAGCGCGGCATCGAAGAGGTGGAAATGGCGGGTGAGCGTGGCAGTGGAATAAACGTAGAAAGGCGTGCCGACGGCGGCGGCGATCTGCGGGATCGGCACGTCTTCGGCATGGAGTATGCCGTCGCGGTAGGTGAAATGATCCATCTCGGGCAGTCCTCGGCGCATGCCGGCGCGGGCCGGCTGAAGGTCAGTCGATCGGGCGTGAGCGGATGAAGAGATACCAGGGCAGGCCGGCCCCGAGGCCGAAAAGCAGCGTCAAGGGCAGGCCGATCAGCGCCCACCAGTTGCGGCGGATCCAGGTTTCGGCCCCCGACCAGATGGCGAAGGCCAGCACGGCGATGCCGTGGTCGAGAGCCAGGATCCGCCCCTTGTTCTCGAGCAGCCAGAAAGGCAGCAGCCCTTCAGCCGTGAAGCCGTGCACGGCGAGGCGGAGAAAGTGGTCGGCAGCCGGCACGAGCACGCCGACGAGGGTGAGAGCGAGATAGACGAGGCGCAGCGGGGTCATGTCAGGTGGCTCCCGCGATGGGCCGTGATCGGGACGGGCCGCCCTTCGTGGCTGCGGCGCATCCTTTCCGGCACATGGTTTGATGTCGAACCATCATCCTGTCGCCACGGGTGGGCATCTGTCTCACTCCGTCGGCAGTTCAATGGCAACCGCCCCTTCGGGCGGTTCGGGTGGCCCGTCGATGCCGCAACCGGCAAGGGACAGGGCGGCGGCAAGGGCAAGAAGGAACGCGCGAGCCGTCATGCGTCTTCCTCCGCTGCCAGCCTCTCGCGCCAGCGGGCGATCTCTGCCCTGACGCGCTCGGGTGCGGTGCCGCCGAAGCTGGTGCGCGAGGCTGCGGATTTCTCGACCGAGAGCACGTCGAACACATCCTCGGTGATGGCGGGATGGACCGCCTGCATCTCGGCGAGAGAGAGATCGGCCAGATCGACCCCCTTCTCCTCGGCGCGGCGCACGAGGCTGCCGGTGACGTGATGGGCTTCGCGGAAGGGCATGCCGAGCCGCCGCACCAGCCAGTCGGCAAGGTCGGTCGCGGTCGAGAAGCCGGCGGCCGCCGCGGCGCGCAGGGCTTCGCGGTCCGGTTTCATGTCGCGCACGATCCCTTCCATGACGGCGAGCGAGAGAAGCAGCGTGTCGGCCGCGTCGAACAGCTGTTCCTTGTCTTCCTGCATGTCCTTCGAATAGGCGAGGGGCAGGCCCTTCATCACCGTCAGCAGGCCGACGAGGGCACCGATGATCCTCCCGCCCTTGGCCCTGAGAAGCTCGGCGGCATCGGGGTTCTTCTTCTGCGGCATGATGGAAGAGCCGGTGGAGAAGCGGTCGGAGAGGGTGACGAAGCCGAACTGGGCGGTGGACCAGATGACGACCTCCTCGGCGAACCGGCTCATGTGGGTGGCGCAGATGGCGGCGTCGGCGAGAAATTCGAGGGCGAAATCGCGATCGGACACGGCGTCGAGGGAATTGGCCGCCGGTCTGTCGAAGCCGAGCTCGCGGGCGGTGAATTCGCGGTCGATCGGGAAGGATGTGCCGGCAAGAGCAGCGGCGCCGAGAGGAGATTCGTTCATGCGGGCTCGTGCATCGGCGAAGCGGCTCATGTCGCGGGCGAACATTTCGACATAGGCCAGCATGTGGTGGCCCCAAGTCACTGGCTGGGCCACCTGCAAATGGGTGAAGCCGGGCATCACCCAGTCGGCTCCGGCCTCGGCCTGGTCGAGCAGAGCGCCGATCAGCCGCCGCAGAGCCGTGCGGGCCTCGTCAATCGTCTCGCGGACCCAGAGCCGGAAATCGGTGGCAACCTGGTCGTTGCGCGAGCGGGCGGTGTGCAGCCGGCCGGCCGGCGCACCGATCAGCTCCCTGAGCCGCGCCTCGATGTTCATGTGGATGTCCTCGAGCTCGGTGCGGAAGGGGAAACGCCCATCCTCGATTTCTCGCAGGATCGTGAGAAGACCTTCCCTGATCGCCGTGGCATCTTCCTCGGAGATGATTCCCTG
>WFPA01000002.1 GCA_015487815.1 Albidovulum sp. | reverse complement strand
TGTGGATGGGGATCGGCGACACGATCCGCGTCTCGCTCTCGGCCGATCCGGTCGAGGAGGTGCGGGTCGGCTACGAGATCCTCAAGGCCCTCGGGCTGCGCCACCGCGGCGTCAACATCATCTCCTGCCCCTCCTGCGCCCGGCAGGGTTTCGACGTGATCGCCACCGTCGCCGAGCTCGAGAAGCGCCTCGCTCACATCCACACGCCGCTGACGCTGTCGGTCATCGGCTGCGTGGTCAACGGGCCGGGCGAGGCGCTCCTGACCGATATCGGCTTCACCGGTGGTGGCAAGGACCATGGCATGGTCTATCTGGCCGGCAGGGCGGCGGGGAAGCTCTCGAATGCCGAGATGATCGACGAGATCGTGCGGCTGGTCGAGGAAAAGGCCGCCGAGATCGTGCAGGGGCACGCGCCGCAGGAGGCGCCGGAAGATGCCGCCTGACGGTGGCATGGGCGGCGGGTTCGATCTCTGGCCGCCCTCCTGGGCCCTCATGGGGCTTGTCCTTCTGGCCGCTCTTGTCGCCCTGGGGCTGGCAGGGCTCGCTTATGTGCGCCTTGCGAAGGACGACCCGGCGCTGTGGCATGCCGACCCGCTCGCGGTCTTTCCGGCGCCGCGACCGAATTATGCGCTGCTGCTGCCGCCCGAAGGCTGCGCGCCCGGCGCCTGGCGCTGGCGCGAGGGGTTCGCCAACCTGCCCGAGGCTGCCCGCCGCATCCGCGAAGCCCCTGTGACCGCAGACGAGCCGGACGCCCTTTTCGCCCGCCTCTCCGCCGTGCTCGACGCCCTGCCTCGCAGCCGCCGCCTTGCGGTTGACCCGGCGGCGCGCCATGGCACCTGGGTGATCCGCTCGCGCCTTATTGGCTGGCCCGACTACCTGTCGCTCCGGGTCGTGCCCTGCGAGGAGGGCGGGGCGAGCCTCGCCGCCTTCTCCCGCGCCCGCTACGGCCGCTCCGATCTCGGGGTGAATCCGGCACGGCTCGGCATGCTGCTGCATCGCGCGGGCCTGCCGTCAGCCGCGCGGGGGGATCTCCCGGCCGGGGATGGCGCCACCGGGGGAGCGGTTCCGGGGCGTTGACCGGCCCGGCGGCCGATGCCGCATTCTTGGCCGCCCGTCGGTTGTCCCGGATGCGGAGCGCCCTTCCGGGTGGTCCTGTGCGCGATCCCGGCGCTACGGCTATGGGCCGGCCCGGCGGCACCGCGGGCGTTCATGGCCGGCCGGGTGGCCGCGCAGCAGACAGTTCGGCAGCTGCCCGCTTCGGGGCATTCGCGGCCGATCATGGCTGTTCGACCGGTCGCGCAACAGACCTCCGTGCGCCGGCCGGTCCGCTTCGGCCTGCGGCCTGGGCGGAGCGAAGCGTGGGCCTGATGCACCGGCGACGCACATGCCGCCCGCCTCGATCGGCCGGGACGCCTCCCTTGACCCGCCGCGCCGCTTCGGGCACTTCGCTCCCATGCTGCCCGAGGAACGCATCGAGGAAATCTGCCGGCGCTTCGCCTATGTCGAGGCGCGCATGGCCGAGGGGCCGGCGGGGGAGGAGTTCGCCCGTCTTGCCCGCGAGCATGCCCAGCTCAAGCCCGTCGTCGAGGCGATCGACGCCTGGCGGCGGCTGTTGCGGGAGCGGGCGGAGGCCGAGGCCATGCAGAGCGATCCGGAGATGCGCGAACTGGCAGAGGAGGAGCTGGCGCGCATCGCTGTCGAGCTGCCCGAGGCGGAGCGGCGGGTGCGGCTTGCGCTCCTGCCGCGCGACGAGGCCGACGAGCGTGCCGCCGTGCTCGAGATCCGCGCCGGCACCGGCGGCGAGGAGGCGGCGCTCTTTGCCGGCGATCTCCTGCGGATGTATCAGCGCCATGCCGAGAGGAAGGGCTGGCGCTTCGAGATCGTCTCGCTGTCCGAAAGCGAGCTTGGCGGCGTGCGCGAGGCGGTGGCACGGGTGACGGGGCAGGGGGTCTTCGCCCGTCTCAAGTTCGAAAGCGGCGTTCACCGGGTGCAGCGGGTGCCGGTGACCGAATCGGGTGGGCGGATCCACACATCGGCCGCTACCGTCGCCGTGCTTCCCGAGGCCGAGGAGGTTGATGTGACCATCGACCCGTCCGAGATCCGCATCGACACCATGCGCGCCTCCGGCGCCGGCGGCCAGCATGTCAACACCACCGATTCGGCGGTGCGCATCACCCATCTGCCGACGGGGATCACCGTCACCTCGTCGGAGAAGTCGCAGCACCGCAACCGTGACATCGCCATGCGGATCCTGCGGGCGCGGCTCTATGACCTCAAGCGTCGCGAGGCCGAGGCCGCCCGGGCCGATGCCCGCCGCGCCCAGGTCGGCAGCGGCGACCGTTCGGAACGGATCCGCACCTACAACTTTCCGCAGGGAAGGGTGACCGATCACCGCATCGGTCTCACCCTCTACCGCCTGCCCGAGATCCTCGAGGGGGATCTCGACGAGATCATCGACGCGCTTCTGGCCGAGGACGAGGCCCGCAAGCTCGCCGAGCTCGAGGGTTGAGCCGTGATGACGGGGCAATACGGGCGATGACGGGGGCGGACGAGGACAGGGATGCCGGGGCGGAGGCCACCCCGTCGGTCCGGGCGCTGCTGGCCGAGGCCGTGGCGCAGATGGCCGCCGCCGGGGTGGAAGGCCCGGCCTGCGATGCGCGCCGCCTTCTGGCGCATGCGCTGGCCGTCGCGCCCGACCGGTTGACGCTGGTGCAGGGCGAGGCGGTGCCGCCCGCGGCCGCCGCCCGTTTCCGGGCGCTTGTCGCCGAGCGCTGCCGCCGTCGGCCGCTTTCCCATCTCGTCGGCAGCCGCGAATTTTATGGCCGCGCCTTCAAGGTCACCCCGGCGGTGCTCGACCCGCGCCCCGAGACCGAATGCCTGATCGAGTCGGCGCTCGCCGCTCCCTTCGCGCGGCTGATCGACCTCGGCACCGGCTCGGGGGCGATTGCCGTGACCCTGCTTGCCGAGCGGCCTGCGGCGACGGGGCTGGCGGTCGACATCTCGCCCGGGGCCCTGGCCGTGGCGGCAGAGAACGCCCGCCGCCACGGCGTGGCCGCGCGGCTCGATCTTTTGCGCTCCGACTGGTGGGAGAGGGTCACGGGCCGGTTCGATCTGGTGGTGGCCAACCCGCCCTATGTCGCCACGGCCGAGATCGCTTCGCTCGCCCCCGAGGTGCGGCTGCATGAGCCGCGCCTTGCCCTCGATGGCGGGGCCGACGGGCTGGCCCCCTATCGCGCCATCCTCGCCGGGCTCGGGCGGCATCTCGCGCCGGGCGGGCGGGTGCTGGTCGAGATCGGCCCCGAGCAGGGTGCGGCGGTGGCGGCGCTCTTCCGGGCGGCGGGACTTGCGGATGTCGCGGTCCTGCCCGATCTCGACGGGCGCGACCGGGTGGTGCGCGGCCTGAGACCGGTCGCAGGCTGATGTGGCCGGCGTGGTCAGCCGCCCCTTCTCGGCGACATGATGCGAAAAAGCCACGAAAACCGGATTTTTCAGCCAAATCCGTCGGAATGTTAACGCGATCATCACCTTTTTTGCGCTTTCTCCCTTGAGAAGGGCGGCAAAGGGCTGGTAATAGGGGGCAGCCGGACGGAGCGCCCGGATCGCAAGATCGGACGGTCCCGGGATCGCAGGATCGAGGGACCGGAAGCGGCGCGGAAACGTCAGGGTTTCTGACTTCCTCGAAGGATGCCACATGGCATCGCGTGCCTTGCCGGAGCAGGGCACGAGGACGGGCGGACGGCCAGCCGATTCGTCGGCTGGGATGGGCGCAGGGGCTTCCCGGGCTCAGAGCCGGGGGAAGAACCGGCAGGTGTCGGGCCAGGCCCGACCTCAGGTGCAATGCGGGCGAGGCCCGATTCACCCACATCAGCAGGAAAACGGATTGAGATGAGATCACCGAACAAATCGCGTGGACGCGGTCGCAACCAGGGCCGGCGCTCGCTCGGCAATGTGGCCAACAGGGTTTTCGAAAGCTCGGGCCCGGCCGGCAAGGTGCGCGGCACACCGCAGCAGATCATCGAGAAGTATCAGGCCCTTGCCCGAGATGCCAGCTTGTCGGGCGACCGGATCGCGGCCGAGAATTTCCTGCAGCATGCCGAGCATTACGTCAGGCTCCTGGCCGAGGCACAGCGCGAAATGGAGGAACGCCGCCGGGCCGAGGAGGCCGAGGCCGAGCGCCGCCGGCTCGAGCGTGAGGCCCGGGAGGCCCGTCGTCGTGCCGAACGCGAGGCCCGCGAGGCTGCCCGTGCCGCCGAGCGTGCTGCGCAGGCCGCCCGCGAGGAAGGGACGCCGGGCGGCGAGGGCGGGAGCGAAGCACCGGTCCAGCCGGAGGAGACGAACGGGGGCACCGAGGGTGAAGGCGGACGTCGCCGCGCGGGCAGAAGCCGTCGCGGCGGTCGGCGCCAGGGCGGTGGCGAGGCCGCAGCCGAGAGCGGCCCGGAAGAGAGCGCGGCCGTTGCCGGGCGCGCCGAGCGGTCGGAGACGGAAGCGTCGGGCGAGAACGCTTCGACGGAAGAAGGGACCGGCGGCAGGACGCGCCGCGGTCGGCGGCGGGGCCGGGTGGCCGAGACCGTGCCCGAGGGTGCAGCGGTGGTCGAACTCGTGGACGAGGATGGCCCGATGCTGGTCGAAACGCCCGAAAGCCGAAAGGATGCCGATTCCGTGGCCGAGGACGATCTGCCGCCGGCAAGCGCCGCCGGCTGAGGCAAAGGGTGCAGCGATCGGTCGGTCGGCAGGGATCACCGCTCCCCTCTTTGCCGCGGTCGATGGCGGGACAGCATCGCACGATGGCGTGGATCAGCCCCGGTCCCTGTCCGGCGGACCTGACGCGGTGCCGGTGCACAGGCCGGCTCGGCAAGACGGGCCCCGTTCTCCTGTTTGCCTCGGTCGCTCCCCGTTGCCTGCCCCGGGCTCCGTTGCGCGTAACTGCCGCCGAAAGAGGCCGGGCGCAGGGGCGAGGCATTTTCGGAGCAGATCATCCGCAGCGTGCGAAGGGAGGTGCCGGCCCTCGGCCGGGGGCAGATCGCCCGCCCTTGTCCGCGATGGTCTGCCCGTTCACATGTTTGCCGCTGTGCGGAAGAGGCGAGGGCCATGCAAGAGGCGAAAGACCCGGACGATCCGCGCGGCGTGATCTCCGCCGCCTATGCGATGGAGCGCGTGAGCGCGGCCGAATGCCGGTCGATCTTTCTCGACTGGCTGCTGGAGATCGACCGGCCGGAGGAAGCGGCCCGCCGGCTCCTTGCTCGCTACGGCCTTGCGTGGCCCCGTCATCCGATGACGTTGCTTCTCGCGGCGGCGGCCGAGGGTGACGCCCCGCCTCCCCGCCGGCGCGGCGGCGCAGCCGGCCGGCGCAGATCTGCCGCGCGTGGCTGATCGCCTCGCATGCGGGGCCACAACCACCAGAAAACATCGTCAACAGCATGTCTCCCTGACCCTTCGCGCGGTGCGCGGGAAAGAGGCGGCCGAAGCGTCCGCCGCCTCACCCGCCGATGCTCTCTCGCGTTTCGCCGGCGCATTGGCGGCGGGAACGAAGCGCCCGATCGGCGCTCGCGCCCGGATCGGAACCGCGATCGTTCCTTGTTTCATGGTTACGAATGGTCGCTGACGCGGCCCGGCAACACCGTGCCGGACCACATGGCCCGGGCGGACCCCCGACTTCCGTCAGGCGTGAAGGGCAGCGGAGGCGGTTCAGGGCGACGGGAGAGCGGGCGGCGCGTCTTGCAATCATGACCGGTTCGTGGCCGCGCGCGTGTGCGGTCGCAGTCTCTGTCTCTGTTCCCGCCGCTCCCGGCCATGGCCCGCCGGTCACGCTTCGTCCTCGCTCAGCACGGTCTCGATCTTCGCGCTCCGGGTCAGCGTGCGGTGGACCGGGCAGCGGTCGGCAATCTCGATGATGCGGGCTTTCTGCGCCGGCTCCAGCGGGCCTTCGAGGCGGATCCGGCGATGGAACAGGTCGATCCGGTCCGAGGGGCGGCAATCGGTACAGTCGGCGGCATGCACCTTCTCATGGCTGACATCGACCTCGACATGTTCGAGCGGCCAGCCCTTGCGGCGCACATACATGCGGATGGTCATGGTGGTGCAGGCTCCGAGCGCGGCGGCCAGAAGCTGGTAGGGCGACGGCCCGAGATCGGTGCCGCCGGCGGCCACGGGTTCGTCGGCCAGAAGCGCATGCCGGCCGGCGCGGATATCCTGCAGGAAACCGTCCGGGTCGGCTTCGGAGACGCGCACGACCCCTTCGGCCGGTTCCGCCGAAGCGGCGATCTCGGGCAGGTAGCGGTCGGCCCAGGCGGCGATTACCCCGGCGACATATTCCGCGTCCCTGGCCCGGGGCAGCAGATGACCCGCCCCTTCGAGCGAAATGAAGCTCTTGGGGTGCCGTGCGGCAAGAAAGATGCGGCTGGCATTGTCGATTGCCACCACCTCGTCCACCGGATCGTGCATCACGAGAAGCGCCTTGCCGGCACGGGAAAGGGCGGCGATGCGGGCACCGGGATCGTGGCCGGCGAAATCGGTGAAGAAGCGCGGCGAGACGGGGTATCGGCGGCCGGCGATGGTCACGTGTCCGCCCTCGCCCTCGGCATGGGCCAGGGCGTGGGTCGGGTCGAACGGGGCACCGATCGTCACTACCGCCCGTACGGCCGGAATGTCTGCCGCGGCGGCGAGCACCGCGCTGCCGCCGAGCGAATGGCCGATGAGCAGCTCCGGCCCCATGCCGTCTGCGGCGAGGTGATGCGCGGCGGCAAGGATGTCCTCGATCTCGCCGGCAAAGCCGCGCAGCGCGCCTCCTTCGCTGTCACCGAGGCCGGTGAAGTCGAAACGCATCACGGCGATGCCCGCCGCCACCAGCCGCCCGGCGATGCGGCGCGCCGCCGGCAGATCCTTGCCGCAGGTGAAGCAGTGCGCGAAGAGGGCGGTGGCCCGTCGCGGCCCGAGCGGAAGATGCAGCACCGCCGCGAGGCGCTGACCGTCGTGTCCGGCAATATCGATCCTGTGCTCACGCTCCATCTGGCCCCTCCCTGACCGTTTCCCGATTCCGAAGCAGGATGGCCCCTTGCCGGGGCAGGATCAATCGTCGATGCTCCGGGTCGAAGCGAGGTGAGACTCCGTGAGGGAGCGTGAGCCGGCGGCGGAAGGTCTGATCTGCGCAAGAGGGCTGGCCGGGATGCCGGCAGGGATGGTGAAAGGAGGGAGGCCATGCTGATCGAGGTGTTCGAATTCACGCCGCGGGAGGGGCGGTAGGGCGAGTATTTCGCCCATGCCGAGGCGCTGCGTGCGGCGGTGGCCGGAATCGAGGGGTTCCTTGGTGTCGAGCGCTTCGAGAGCGTGACGACGCCGGGGCGTTTCGTCTCCATCTCCCGCTGGGCCGACGAGGAGGCGATCCGCCGCTGGCGCAACCATCCCGCCCACAGGGAGGCGCAGCGGGCGGCGCGCGCGGGCATCTTCGCCGATTATCGCATCACCGTTGCCGAGGTGGTGCGCGACTACACGATGAACCGCCGCGACGAGAGCCCGGCCGACAGCCGCGCCGCGCTCGGCGGCTGAGACAGGGGAGGCAGGCTGGAGATGAGCCGCAGCGGCCCGATCCCGGCCCGTTTCCGCGCAATCTGTCAGACGCGGCTGCCGGCCATCCCCTGGCAGGATCCGGCGCTTGCACGTCTGCCGGGGCTGAAGCCGCTCCTTCCCGATGACTGGCCGTGGGAAGACGAGGCCTTTGCGCGACAGATGGGGTTTCGCGACTGGCTGCTCGCCGAAAGGCGGGGTGCCGTCTTCGCCGCAGGCGCCGAGGAGGGGGCGGCCGAGCTCCTCGCTCTCGTTCTCGAGCGGCTCGCGGTGCGGCCCGGCTGGCACATTGCCGACGACATTGCCACCCGCCCCGACGGGGTGCGGGTGGCGCTTGCAGGCGATCATCCGCTGGCCGTGGCCGGGCGGCTGGTGCAGTCGGATCTCTGCCTGCTCGTGCCCGCGAAGGGCGGTCTGGTGCTCGACGCGGCCTTTCTCGCCTTTCCCGCGGCCTGGCGGCTCGCCGAGAAGATCGGCCGGCCGCTTGCGGCGATCCATGACCCGGTGGCGGCCTATGACGCCGATCTGGCGCGCCGGGTCGATCGGATGCTTTCGCGTCTGCCGCCGGGTCGGCCGGTCTGGCGGATGAACCGGCTCGCCTGGCCCACCCCCTGTCTCTTCCATCCCGATCCGCTGCCGGGCAAGGGAGGCGGGCCGTGGCTGCGCGCGGAACGCCAGCTGCTTCTGCGCCTGCCGCGAACCGGGGCGCTGCTCTTCGCGATTCATACCACCGTCGTCAGGGCCGCGGTGCTCGACCGGGAGGCACGCCGCGCCATGCCGCCGGACCTGGCCGCCGCACTCGGTCTTTCCGGCCCGCGGGATGAGGCGGGGCCGGGCTGAGCGGCCCGGTGGCGGAGAAGCTGCCTGCGCGAGGGTTTGTCGTCAGGGAGCGGGCTCCGGCGGCATGCGTCGGAGGCGCCCCTGCGCGTCGGGCGACAGCAAGCGGGTCGTGCCTGGCCGGGGCAGCTGCGCCGCTCCTGCGCGGTGCCGCAGTCCGCGGCGCGCTTCTGCCGGCCGCGCCTCTCTTCAGGCCGGGCTGAGCGGCACGCGCCCGGCCGGCGCCCGCACCTGCCGGCCGGCCCCGACAGGGAGGGGCCTGCATGATTGTCCGATGATCGTCCGATCGCCCCGCCCCCCAGAGAAAACGGGGCCCGAAGGCCCCGTTTCCCGTTCCGTCGCTGCCTGTCAGCAGCTGTAGTACATCTTGAACTCCACCGGATGCGGCGTGTGTTCGAAGGCATAGACCTCTTCCCATTTGAGCTCCATGTAGCCTTCGAGCTGATCGCGGGTGAAGACGCCGCCCTCGAGCAGGAACTCGTGATCGGCCTCGAGCGCCTCGAGCGCCTCGCGCAGGCTGCCGCAGACCGTCGGGATCTCGGCCAGCTCCTCGGGGGGCAGGTCGTAAAGGTCCTTGTCGGAGGGCTCGCCTGGGTCGATCTTGTTGCGGATGCCGTCGAGACCGGCCATCAAGAGCGCCGAGAAGGCCAGATAGGGGTTGGCCGCCGGGTCGGGGAAGCGGGTCTCGATCCGCTTGGCCTTCGGGCTCTCGGCCCACGGAATGCGGATCGAGGCCGAGCGGTTGCGGGCCGAGTAGGCGAGGAGCACCGGCGCCTCGAAGCCCGGGATCAGCCGCTTGTAGGAGTTGGTCGAGGGGTTGGTGAAGGCGTTGAGTGCCCGGGCGTGCTTGAGGATGCCGCCGATATACCACAGCGCTTCCTGGCTGAGGTCGGCATACTTGTCACCGGCGAAGAGCGGCTTGCCGTCCTTCCAGATCGACTGGTTGACATGCATGCCGGTGCCGTTGTCGCCGGCGATGGGCTTGGGCATGAAGGTCGCGGTCTTGCCGTAGGCGTCGGCGACGTTGTGGATGACATACTTGTATTTCTGCAGCTCGTCGGCCTGCTTCTTCAGCGAGTTGAAGATGAGGCCGAGCTCGTGCTGGCAGGAGGCCACCTCGTGGTGATGCTTGTCCACCTTCATGCCGATGCGCTTCATGGTGGAGAGCATCTCCGAGCGGATGTCCTGGCCGTGATCGACCGGGTTGACCGGGAAGTAGCCGCCCTTGACGCCGGGCCGATGGCCCTTGTTGCCCATCTCGTATTCGGTATCGGTATTCCAGGAACCGTCGATGGCATCGACCTCGTAGGACACCTTGTTCATCTCGACGGCGAAGCGCACGTCGTCGAACAGGAAGAACTCGGCCTCGGGGCCGAAATAGGCGGTGTCGCCGATGCCCGAGGACTTGAGATAGGCTTCCGCCTTCTCGGCCGTGGCCCGCGGGTCGCGCTCGTAGAGCTCGCCGGTGTCGGGCTCGACCACGGTGCAGTGCAGGCAGAGGGTCTTCTCGGCATAGAACGGATCGACATAGGCCGAGGCCGCATCGGGCATCAGCTTCATGTCGGACTTGTCGATCGACTTCCAGCCGGCGATCGAGGAGCCGTCGAACATGAAGCCCTCGTCGAGGAAGTCCGCGTCAACCTGATCGGCCAGAACCGTCACGTGCTGGAGCTTGCCGCGCGGGTCGGTGAAGCGGAGATCGACATAGGCGATCTCCTCGTCCTTGATCGTCTTGATGACGTTTTCCTTGTCGCTCATCTGTGCAGCCTTCTGTTGCGCCTGAGTGGAACTTCCGGGCCCGGAGGCGGACCCGGGGCTCGCTGGCGGTGCGGGCCCGAATCAGAGCGCGTCCTCGCCCCGCTCGCCCGTGCGAATGCGAATAGCGTCTTCAACCGGCGAAATGAAGATCTTGCCGTCGCCGATCTTGCCGGTGTTGGCGGCGGAGATGATCGCCTCGACCGCCTGATCGACCATGTCGTCGGCGAGCACGATCTCGATCTTCACCTTGGGCAGGAAGTCCACGACATATTCGGCGCCGCGGTAGAGCTCGGTATGACCCTTCTGGCGGCCGAACCCCTTGACCTCGATCACGCTGAGGCCCTGCACGCCGACCTCCTGGAGCGCTTCCTTGACCTCGTCGAGCTTGAAAGGCTTGATAATGGCTTCGATCTTTTTCATGAAGGCCTCCTTCGGCATTCGGTTGTTCGGATGACCTGGCCTTCCCCGTCGGCCATCGGCTGTTCGTCGCCCCGTCAGGGTCTTCCCGGGCCCGAGGGCGCGGTGGCCTGCCGATGACGGAGCGGGCGTGCCGGATCGGTCATCCGCAGAAAACCCCGATGGGCGAGGGGGCGCAAACCCGGCGGGGGCGGGCCGATCGCCACCGCCTGCGGATGGAACCCTTTGCCTGAATATCAGGCAGGAATGCGCAATAAAAGGGCAGAGAGATGACGGCTGTGGCGCCGATCCTGACCAGTGCCGAGATGCGCGCCGCCGAAAGGGCGGCCATGGAGCGGGGAATCGCAGGCGCGATGCTGATGGAGCGAGCGGGGCAGGCGGTGCTCGAGGCGGCGCGCACCGATCGGCCCGCCCGCTTCTGGGCGCCGGGGCAGGCGGCGGTGCTTGCCGGGCCCGGCAACAATGGCGGTGACGGCTACGTCATCGCCCGTCTCCTGCGGTGCGAGGGGTGGGATGTGCGGCTCTTCGCGCTCGACCCGGCCAGGGCGCTGCCGCCCGATGCCGCCGCGGCGCGCTCTGCCTTCGAGACGGCGGGCGGCGTCGTCGAGCCGCTCACGGCCTTCACCCCCGACGCGGCGCGGGGCCGACTCGTCTTCGATGCCCTCTTCGGCACCGGGCTCGCGCGGCCGATCCCGCCTGCCGTGGCCCGGGCGCTCGACATGGCGGCCGCCGAAGGGGCGGGCCTCGTGGCGGTGGACATCCTCTCGGGGCTCGATGCCGACACGGGCGCCCTGCTCGCGCCCGCCGAGATGACGGCGGTTGCCGATCTCACCGTCACCTTCGAGGCGCCGAAGCGCGGCCATTATCTCGGCGAGGGGCCGCGACGGAGCCGGACGCTCGCGGTGCGGCCCATCGGCATCGCTGCGGATGTGGCGGCGCTGGCGACGCAGGACAGCCATGTGCTCGGCGAGATCCGAGCCGACACGCTGCCGCTCGGGGCGCTGGTGCCGCGCGATCCGCTTCTTCACAAGTACCGGCGCGGCCATCTGCTGGTGATCGGCGGCGGGGTCGGCAAGGGCGGCGCGGCGCGGCTCGCGGCCCGGGCGGCGCTGCGATTCGGTGCCGGGCTCGTCACCCTGGCGGTGCCGGCGGCGGCCATCGGCGAGAATGCCGCCAGGCTCGATGCGGTGATGCTCACGGTCTGCGAAACGGAAGACGATCTTGCCCGGATCATCCGCGAACGGAAGATCGCCGC
Source organism: Albidovulum sp. (assembly GCA_015487815.1). GTDB lineage: Bacteria > Pseudomonadota > Alphaproteobacteria > Rhodobacterales > Rhodobacteraceae > WFPA01. The sequence continues at coordinate 6,494 of WFPA01000002.1, read as the reverse complement.
CATCGTCATCGGTCCGGGCCTCGGCCCTGACGAGCGGGGCCGGGCGCTGCTCGATGCGGCGCTCGAAGCCGCTCTGCCGCTGGTGCTCGACGCTGATGCGCTGACGCTGATGGCCGAGAGCGCCGAAGCGTGTTTCGCGCGGCTGCGCCGCCACCCGGCGCGCCGGAGCATCGTCCTCACCCCGCATATGGGCGAGTTCCGCCGTCTCTTTCCGCAGCACGCACTTGCAGGGGACGGGCCGGCCGACCGGGTGGCGCTTGCCGTGGACGCAGCGGAGAAGACGGGCGCGGTCGTCACTCTCAAGGGGGCGGCGACGCTGGTGGCTGCAGACAGGATGCGGCCGCTCCTGCACCCGGCCCTTTACGGGCGGGCCGCCCCCTGGCTGGCGACGGCCGGGGCGGGGGACGTGCTGGCGGGCATGATCGGAGCGCTTCTTGCCGGTGGCTGGGCCGGGCGGGAGGCGGCGGCGGCCGCAGTCTGGTGCCATGTCGAGGCCGCGCGGCTTCATGGGCCGGGTCTCGTGGCCGAGGATCTCGAGCGGATGCTGCCCGCGATCCTGGCCCGCATCGGCGAGCAGGGGATGGGGGCCGGTGAGGCGAAGGGAAGGGTCAGCCCCGCAGGGAGAGGGTGAGGAGCAGCGCGTCAACGGGGGCGACGCGGCCCGTGCGGTAATAGCCCCGGCGCCGCCCGGTCTCGACAAGGCCGCAGGCGGCATAGAGCGCGCGGGCAGCGGCGTTGTCGGCGGCGACCTCGAGATGGAGCCGGGTCACGCCCCGGGCGGCGAGCGTTTCCGTCAGTCGCGCCATCAGCCGCCGGCCGATTCCCCGGCGCTGGGCCGTAGGGTGCACAGCGATGGTGAGAAGCTCGGCCTCGTCGAGCGTGGCCCTGGCCAGTGCGAATCCCTGAAGAACGCCGTCCTCTTCCTCGGTGACGAGAACTGCGCCGCGGGTCGCGCAGAGATCGGCCAGCACCGCCGCCGACCAGGGCGCCTCGGGAAAGGCGGCACGATGGAGGGTCTCGAGTGCGGCGAGCAGGGGGGCGTCGATGGCGGAGCCGGCATCTTGCATGGTCGGGCCGTGTCTCATGCGTCGAGGATCGGCACCGGCGGCTCGGCGGGCGGAGCGGCATCGGCCGGCCGCAGATAGAGCGGCGCCGGTGGTGTGGCCGCGCTCGGGTCGCGCCGGGCGGCGATGCGGGCGATGGCTTCGCCGAGCGGCCGGGCCGGTGGCCGGGCTTCTCGGCCGAGAAGGGCGGCGATGTCCCCGGTTCTCTCGCCGATCACCGGCGCGCCGGCGGGCAGCCCTTCGAGCAGGGGATGGGTGGCGAGCTTCTCCATCGGCACGAGCACCGGTTTTCCCGGGCCGTCCGGGCCGAGCCGTGCCAGCCAGAGACGTTCGCGCTTCGCATCGAGCGCGAGAAGGGCCGGGCGGGGCGCTTCCTCTGCCAGGGCCTCGAAGCGGCTCACGCCGTGGGCGGGAATGCCGAGAGCGAGGGAGAGGCCCCGTGCGGCGGCGACGGAGATGCGGACGCCGGTGAAGTTTCCCGGCCCGATGCCGACCCCGAGCGCGGCGAGGTCGTTCCAGCCGCGCCCGGCTTCGGCCAGCATGTCTTCGAGCAGACCGAAGAGTCGCTCGGCCTGCCCCCGGGCCGTCTCCTCATGGCGCGCAAGCCGCACCATGCCGTGCTCGACAAGCGCCGCCGAGAGCCAGGGCCCCGACGTGTCGAAGGCGAGGATCGGGCCGCTTGCTTCGGGCAGATCGGTCATCTCCGGCGGTTCTTTCCTGTGATGGGTTTCGCCCCGCTCCGCCAGGAAGCGGTCGGGTCCCCCGAGGGAGTGCGATCGTCGCGTCATCCCCCGGAGCGTACCGGCCCGCGGTGTTGCGGCGGGCCGCGCAGGGCAGGGATGCACTCCCGCTTCCCGCCTTGTTGCGAACCGGCAGGGGCTTCAGAAGTTCACGCCGACGGGCCGCACCTCGACCACCTCGGGGATGTAGTGCCTGAGCAGGTTCTCGATACCCATCTTGAGGGTGATCGTCGCCGAGGGGCATCCGGCGCAGGCGCCCTGCATGTGGAGATAGACAACGCCTTCCTCGTAGCCATGGAAGGTGATGTCGCCACCGTCCTGCGCCACGGCGGGACGCACGCGGGTATCGAGCAGTTCCTTGATCCGGCGGACGATGTCGCTGTCCGGCCCCTCGTCGCCGGTGTCGTCATGACCGCCCGAGCTCTCGCCGGTCTCGATCGCCGGCAGGCCCGACTGGTAGTGCTCCATGATGGCGCCGAGAATGGCGGGCTTGATGTGGTCCCATGCCACGTCCTCGCGCTTGGTGACGGTGATGAAGTCGGGGCCGAGGAAGACCCCTTCGACTCCGTCCACCGCGAAGAGCCGCCGGGCCAGAGGCGAACGCGCGGCGCTTTCGGCATCGGTGAAATCGGCAGTGCCGCCGGGCACGACAGCCTGGCCGGGCAGGAATTTCAGCGTTGCCGGGTTGGGTGTGGTTTCGGTCTGGATGAACATGGGAAGGCTCCTCTCGTTGAGCCTATATGTGCACCGCGCCGGGCCGAGTCAATCGCGCGGCCTCCGGGCCATGCGGTGGTTCCGGGGCGCCCTGGCGGGCGAGGATAGGCGGATCCGCCGCCGGTTGTTCATGTTTGCGAGACGAACAGGCGGAATCTGCCGGAAACCGTCCCGGAGAAGGAACGAGGGATGCGGTGTCGGGAAGGGCGGCCAGCCCGCAGGGCCGTTTCCGCACGCGGCGCGCTTCAGGTGACGGCCTCGAGCTCCTCCTTGGAGAGCCCGCCCGGCACGATGGTGATCGGCACAGGCAGCGTGCCCGAGGCGCGCGAGAGCTGGGAGACGAGCGGGCCGGGACCCGAGCGGTCGGTGCCGGCGCCGAGCACCAGCACGCCGATTGCCGGATCGTCGCGGATCTGCCCGAGAATCTCCTCCACCGGCTCGCCCTCGCGGATGACGAGATCGGGGTCGATGCCGTGCTTGTCGCGCATCCATTTGGCGAAGACCTCGTAATGGGCCCGGATGCGCTCGGCGGCCTCCTCGCGCATCAGATCGCGCACCCCGATCCAGTGATTGAACTCCTCGGGCGGGATGACGGCGAGAATGACAACGCCGCCGCCGGTCTTTTCGGCGCGCATGGCGGCAAAGCGCATGGCGTTGAGGCACTCGCGGCTGTCGTCGAGCACGACGAGAAACTTGCGCACACGGTCTTCACCGGTGTGCTTCCCGGGCTGTGCCGGCGCCTCGGTGCGGCGGTCGCTTGCGCTCGTGTCTGCCGTCTCGCTCATCGGTGAGATCATCCTCCAGCGGGCGCGCTTTGACAAGGGGCAGGGCCATGGCTGCGACGAAAGGGCGAAGGCCGCGGCCGACATGCGAATGGTGTGCGCCGGCCCCGGTCTGCCGATCGGCCGGTTCCGCCGGTGTCCTCGGCAAGGTCGCCGGAAGCGCGACCGGCAATGCCTCGTCTTCGGGGGAGATGGCAGGATTCGGGGACGGGGGAAGACGCCGGTCCCGAACCGCACCTGCCTCGCCGGCTCGAGCGTTTCCTGGCCCATCGGCAGCCGGGCCATATCCGCCGGGGCCGGCGCGGGCATGGCCTGTGCGCATGCGTGAGCGGAAAGGGGGGCCGTCGCTCGCGCGATGGGCGCAAGGATCGGGGCGGGGCGACCTGACCCGTGCCGAGTCCCCTGCATCCCGGGGTGCAATGCGCAAGGAACCGGGGACGCAGTGCCCCGTGCCCCATGCCCATGTCCCGTGAGATCCTCTCGGGGCGTGCGGCCCGATCGGGCGACTTGCCGGGTAAGCCGCGCGGGTTTCACGAAGGATCGGTGCGGCATCCGTTCCGGTCATGCACCGCGCATGTCATGGACCTGCCCTTCCCCGTGAGCGGCCGCGTCCCGTCTCCGTTCCGGGCGGGCGCCGGCGACTGCCCGGCGGGGCCGCCGGTGACCGGATCAGCCGGCTGCGGCCTCGGCCGCTTCCTCGGTGAGGGCGACGGCAAGATCGCCACGGGCCCCCGCGCTCTCCCGTGCCCATTGCCAGTAGAGCCGTCGCGCTTCTCCGGCCACCGGGCCGATGGGGTAGGTGACATCCTCGAAGCGGGTGACGGGGGTGATCTTGTGCATGTTGCCGGTGAGGAAGACCTCGTCGGCCGCGCGCACATCGTCGAAGGTGAGCACTTCCTCGCGCACATCGTGCCCTGCCGCCCGCAGAAGCCGGATATGGCGGGCGCGGGTGATGCCGGCAAGGAAGGTGCCGTTCGGCACCGGTGTCTTCACCACCCCGTCCCTGACGATGAAGACGTTGGCGGTGGCGCTTTCGGCGACATTGCCGAGGGCATCGGCGACGAGGGCATTGTCGAATCCCCTGGCGCGGGCCTCGCGGACCATGCGGGCATTGTTGGGGTAGAGGCAGCCGGCCTTGGCGTTGACCACCGCGTCGGCCAGGACGGGGCGGCGGAAGGAGGTGGTGCAGAGCGTCTGGGTATGGTCGTCGGGCGCGAGCGGGATCTCCTCGAGACAGACGGCGAAGCCCACCGTCTCCGGGTCGGGAGAAATGGCGCCGATGCCGCCGTCGAGCCCCCAGTACATCGGCCGGATGTAAAGCGGCGTGCCCTCCGGGTAGAGGCGCAGCCCCTGCCAGACGATCTCGAAGATCTCCTCGGCACTCATGGTCGGACGAAGGCCGAGCGCCTCGGCCGAACGGTTCACCCGCCGGCAGTGGGCGAGAAGATCCGGGGCAAGGCCGTGAGCGTAGCGCGCGCCATCGAAGACGCTGGAGCCGAGCCAGCTGCCATGGTCGGCCGCCCGCATGATCGGCACGTCACCCTCGTGCCACTTGCCCTCGAACCAGGTGCGGATGTTCGTCCCGACCGCCATCGCTGCCTCCCTCCGTCGTTGCAGGCGCGACATTATGACCACGATCCGGCAAGGTCCAGAGGGAAGCCGCCGCCTCTCCTGCGCTGCGGCGGCAAGCCCGTGCCTGACACGAAAAAGAGGCCCCGGCCGGACGGCCGGGGCCCCTGCCGTGGCAGGACCGACGCCGGGCGTCAGACCTTGAGATTGGGGATGATCTGCTTCTTGCGCGAGACGATGCCGGGCAGGGTGACGGTGTCGCCCTCGGCCTCGGCGCCGAAGCTCTTCTCGGCCACCTTGCGCACGAGGTCGTTCGGCACCAGCAGGATCGCCTCTCCGTTCAGGATGTCCACGATGAAGAGCAGCACCTGATCGACCCCGTCCTCGCGGGCAACCTCCTCCATCGCGCCCATCAGCCCCTCCTTGCGCGCAAGCACCATTTCGGGGGCGGTGGTCTCGAGCACCGAGACGCGGAACTTCACGCCATCGACCTCGTATTTCTTGGAGTCGAGCCGCAACAGCTCGGCGTCCGAGTAGTCCGACACGTCCGACTTGGCCCGGAACATCTCGGCGGCATAGGCGGGAATGTCGATCCCGAGCCCCTCGGCGAGCCTGCCGGCGACCTCGCGGTCGGTCGGGGTGGTGGTGGGAGAGCGGAATTCGAGCGTGTCAGAGAGAATGCAGGAAAGCATCAGCCCGCGCACCCAGTCGGGCGCCTTCTCCATGTCGCGCCCGATCAGCCAGTGCATCACCGTGGCCGTGGCCGCCACCGGGCGGATCGTCACCTTGATCGGCCGGCGGGTTGTCAGGCCGGCGAGCAGGTGGTGGTCGATGATCTCGGCGATGTCGGCCCTGTCGAGATCCTCGGGCAGCTCGGCGGGGTTGTTGGTATCGACGATCACCACCTCGTCGCCTTCGCCGAGCGGACCGAGAAGCGCCGGCGTCTCGACTCCCCAGCGATCGAGCACGAACCGGGCTTCCTTGTTGGGCGTGCCGAGGACGAAGGGCGTCGCCTTCTTGCCCTGCACCTCGGAAAGATACCATGCCCAGATGATGGCCGAGCAGGTGGCGTCGGTATCGGGGGCCTTGTGGCCGAAGACCTTGATGTCGGTAGTGCTCATGATGGGTTCCCGTCGCTCTCGTTTGTCTCGGGGCTCCGGGCGGGCTGCGCTCCCCGGGGCCGTGCACGGCCTTCATAACCGGGTGCCGGGGGAAAGTTAAGCGGCCGGCGCGCGGCTTCGCGGGCATGGTCCCGCTCTGCGCGGGCAGGACGGGTCGCCTGCGCAGGGCGGCGGGTGCGTGCCGCTGGCCGAGCGGCGGGGCGTTTTGGTGGCGGCCTCGCGGATCAGAAGTCGGAAGGGGGCGGCTTGACATTCCGGCAGGGGAGACAGGAGAAGGCGCGGCCCGGAAGACTGCAAGGGAAACAGGGCTGCAAGGGGAACAGGGAAGGCGCGCCGGACGGCACGTGGCCGGGACGGTGATCCGGGCGATGCCTTGCCTGCGGCATTCCGTCGTCCTAGGAAGAGACGGGCACGAGTTCGTCCCCCGGTCCGTCGGGGGCACGAAGGAGGATGCCCGACCGAGCCGGGGCATGGAAAGCCCCGCCGAAACAGGGAGAGAGAAGA
>WFPA01000001.1 GCA_015487815.1 Albidovulum sp. | reverse complement strand
TCGGAAATATTCGCGTTCTGCTCGCCAAGCAAGGTGCAAATCCGCCCGAGCACGCCGGCGCTGTTGGCCATGATGACCACGATCGTCACCTCGTTGACCGGAGCGAACTCGACAGGCGCCCAGCGCAGGTCAATCCAGCCATCCTCGTATTCGGCAAGCGCGTCGCAATCGGCGGCATGGATCGAGATGGTACCGTCCTTGCGACGAATGCCGATGATGCGTTCGCCCGGCAGCGGTTGGCAACAGGGTGCGCGCAACGATTCATATCCCGGTTCGATGCCGACGATCGCCTCCTCGGCCCGCACCCCTTCCTGCGAAGGGCGTGTTTCGGCCAGTTCGGGATAGAGCACGCGGACGACTTCCTGAGCGGTGATCTCGCCGCGTCCGATCCTCTCCAGCAGACGCTCGGCCCGGTTCTCCCCGTCGATGCCCATCTTCTCCGCCGCCGTGCGCAGCGCCTGGTCACTCAGCTTGCGGCCTGCCTCCTCGAAGGCGACGCGCGCCAGCTGCTGGCCGAAGCTGATGTTGTGCCGGGTCTGCTGCTCGCGGATGGCGCGGCGGATCGCGGCCTTCGCCCGGCCCGTCACCACCAGATCGAGCCAGCGGATGTCGGGCCGCTGGCCATGAGCGGTGATGATCTCGACCTGCTGGCCGTTGCGCAGCCGTGTCCACAACGGCACGCGCTTGCCGTCCACCTTCACCCCTGCACAGCGATCGCCGATGCCGGTATGGATGGCATAGGCGAAATCGAGCGGCATCGCCCCGCGCGGCAGCTTGATGACGTCGCCCTTGGGCGTGAAGCAGAACACCTTGTCGGTGTCCATCTCGAGCTTGGCGTTCTCGAGAAACTCGTTCACGTCCTCGGTGTCGCGCAGCCCCTCGATGAGGTCCTTCACCCAGCGCACCGGGTCAGTGGCGTATTCGTTCTCGATCGGCACACCGTCGCGGTAGGACCAGTGGGCTGCAACCCCGGCCTCGGCCACCTCGTGCATCTTGCGGGTGCGGATCTGGATCTCGATGCGCTTTCCGTCCCGCCCCGAAACCGTCGTGTGCAACGAACGATAGCCGTTCGACTTGGGCTGGGAGATGTAATCCTTGAACCGGCCCGGTACCGCCTTCCAGCGCTGATGCACCCCACCGAGGACCCGGTAGCAGTCATCCACCGTTTCGGTGATGACGCGGAAGCCGAAGATGTCGGACAGGTGATCGAAGGGCTCGCCGCGCTCTTCCATCTTGCGCCAGATCGAATAGGGCCGCTTCTCCCGGCCCGTCACCTCGGCCTCGACCCCAAGTCTCGCCAGCACCTCCTCGATGTCCCGGGTGATGGTATCGAGCAGATCGCCCGAGGCGCGACGCAAACGGGCGACGCGCTTGAGGATCGAGTTGCGCGCGACCGGGTTGAGCACCTTGAACGCCAGGTCCTCGAGCTCCTCGCGCATCCACTGCATGCCCATGCGCCCGGCCAGAGGCGCATAGATCTCGAGGGTCTCGAGCGCCTTCTGCCGCTGCTTCTCGGGCGGCATGTGGCCGATGGTCCGCATGTTGTGCAGCCGGTCGGCCAGCTTGACGAGCAACACCCGCGGGTCTTCGGCCACCGCCTGTATGAGCTTGCGGAAATTCTCGGCCTGTTCGCGTGTCTTGAGGTCGCCACGCGCCGGGCCCTCGGCCTGTCCCAACCCCGAGAGCAGCTCCATGCGGGTCAGCTTGGTGACCCCCTCGACGAGCCGGGCGATGGTCGGCCCGAAGGTCCGTTCGATCTCCTCGGCGGTGGTGGCGGTGTCCTCGACGGTATCGTGCAGAAGGGCGGTGGCGATGGTGGCATCATCCATCCGCTGTTCGGCGAGGATGCCGGCCACGGCCAGTGGATGGGTTATGTAGGGCTCGCCCGAGCGGCGCGTCTGCCCCGCATGCATCCGCTCGGCATGGGCGTAGGCCGCCCGCAGAAGATCCTCGTCGGATTTCGGGTTGTAGGCCCTGACGCTCGCGATCAGCGCATCGATGCTTTCGACGTGTTCGGGCCGCTGGCCTCCCATTCGCCTACGTCTTGTCCTCCGTCGCTCGCGCCCGGCCTACTGACCCTTGGCCTGCATCTCCATGAGGGCGCGCATCAGCTTCTCCTCGTCGAGTTCGTCCTCGGCCGGCTTGTCTTCCTCGACGGCGGGACGCTCCTCGTCCACCCCCATGAGGAGCGGCATCCGGTCCTCCTCGGGCTCGTCCACCTCGATATGCAGCTGATAGCTTTCGATCAGCCGTTCGCGCAGCTCGTCCACCGACACGGTTTCCTCGGCGATCTCGCGCAGGGCGATGACGGGATTCTTGTCGTTGTCGCGCGGCACGGTCGGCTCTTCGCCGGCAGCCAGCTCCCGCGCGCGATAGGCGGCGAGCAGGACAAGCTCGAACCGGTTCGGAACCTTGTCAACGCAATCTTCGACGGTCACACGTGCCATGGCACACCTCAAGTGCAGCTTTCCCGGGGAATGAACCCGCCACATAGTCCCATCGGCGGAAGATGGCAAGGGGCGGCGGGATCACGACGGAAAACGGCCTTCGCCCGCCGCAGGCAGGGCCGGGCGAACGGCTCAGGAGGCGGGGCCGGCATACCAGGGACGGATCGCTTTCGTCTCTCCCGGCGGCAGGGCATGGAGGAGTTCGACCATGCGCCGACCCAGGATCGGATGAACGGGGTCGGGCGCGATCTCCACGAGCGGAACGAGCACGAAGCCCCGTTCGTGAAGCCGCGGATGAGGCAGGATCAGCCTGTCGGGTGTGCATCGCATCTGCTCGGTGCGCGGCAGCTTCATCCAGCGCAACACCGTCTCACGGTCCGGCAGGACCGGCGAACGGCCCTGCGAATCGACCGCGAGCACGATGTCGAGATCGAGTGTCCGCGCGCCCCAGCGCCGCTCGCGGCTGCGTTCGAAACGCGCTTCGAGCGCATGGAGTCGATCAAGAAGGACCTGCGGGGAATGGTCGCTGCGGATGTGCCAGGCCTGATTGGCGTAATCCGGCCCATGACCCGCAGGCCAAGCAGGCGTGCGGTAAATTTCACTGACAGACACGATTTCGACAGATCCTTGCGCCAGCAAGCCGGTTGCGGAAAATTCTTCCAATGCTGCTTCCAGGACAGCCGCCGGAGAACGTTCCGCGATCGGCAGGTTGCTGCCGACCGAAAGGTAATAATCATTCACCTTGTTGTCACTTTCCCTTGCAAATTCCGCCATTTCCCCTAATTTTCGGGGCGTCCGCACCGGCCGCAACGCGTTATGTGCCTTTCCGATTGCCGGTATCAGGTCGGTTTACAGATCCCCCTCCCACAACCGGAACGCAATTTCAGAGGCAAGAATGTTTTACCGCGACGAAAAGCTGGCCCTCTTCATCGACGGCGCCAACCTCTACTCCGCAGCCCGCGCCCTCGGCTTCGACATAGACTACAAGCTCCTGCGCAACGAATTCATGCGCCGGGGCAAGCTGCTCAGGGCTTTCTATTATACCTGCCTTCTCGAGAGCGACGAATATTCGCCGCTGCGCCCGCTGGTCGACTGGCTGCACTACAACGGCTTCACCGTCATCACCAAGCCGGCGAAGGAATACACCGATTCGACCGGCCGGCGTAAGATCAAGGGCAATATCGACATCGAGCTTGCCATCGACGCGCTCGACATCGCCGAACATGTCGATCACATCGTGCTCTTCTCCGGCGACGGCGATTTCCGCCCCCTTGTCGAGGCGCTGCAGAAGAAGGGAGTGCGGGTGTCGGTCGTCTCCACCATTCGCTCCCAGCCGCCGATGATCTCCGACGATCTGCGCCGGCAGGCCGACAACTTCATCGAGCTTGACGATCTGCGCGAGATCATCGGCCGCCCGCCACGCGAGCCGCGGCAAGTGGACACCCTCACCGAGGCGGCCGGCGAGATCGTTCCCGAGAACAACGAACGCTGAAGGGCCCCGCTTCCGCCCGGGTGGCGCACGACGGGATGACGGGCCGTCCGCCGCGCGGACGGCCCGTTTCGTCCGTCCTGCCCTTTCCTCCGGCCTGTCCCCGGGCTAGATCGGTCCTGTGACCGGACAGCCGGAGTGAAGGACCTTCGCCCATGATCGCACCCGCATCGACCACCGACCGAAAGCCGCCGCTCGAGCTGGTGCTCGCCGCGCCCCGAGGCTTCTGCGCCGGGGTGGATCGGGCGATCAAGATCGTCGAGATGGCCCTCGGGAAATGGGGGCCGCCGGTCTATGTCCGTCACGAGATCGTCCACAACCGCCACGTCGTGAAGGAACTCGAGGAGAAGGGCGCCGTCTTCGTCGAGGAACTCGACCAATGCCCTGCCGACCGGCCGGTGATCTTTTCCGCCCACGGTGTGCCGAAGCGGGTGCCGGCCGAGGCCGAACGGCGCGGCATGGTCTATGTCGATGCCACATGCCCGCTGGTCTCGAAGGTGCACATCGAGGCCGAACGGCACCACCGCGCCGGCCTGCAGATCGTGATGATCGGCCATGCCGGCCACCCGGAGGTGATCGGCACCATGGGACAACTGCCCGAAGGGGAGGTGCTGCTCGTCGAAACGGTGGAAGATGTCGCCCGCCTCGCACCGCGCGATGCGGACCGCCTCGCCTATATCACCCAGACAACACTGTCGGTCGATGATACGGCGGCGGTCGTCGCGGCGCTCAAGGCCCGTTTCCCGACCATTCGCGGGCCGCACAAGGAAGACATCTGCTATGCCACCACCAACCGCCAGGCGGCTGTGAAGGCAATCGCGCCCGAGGTCGATCTCTTCTTCGTCATCGGCTCGCCCAATTCGTCCAATTCCCGCCGGTTGGTCGAGGTGGCCGAAGCCGCCGGCTGCCCGCGCGCCGCTCTCATCGGCAATGCCGGCGAGATCGACTGGGATGCTCTCGAGGGCGTCTCCCGCGTCGGTCTTTCGGCCGGAGCCTCGGCGCCCGAAGTGCTGGTTGACGAGGTGGTCGCAGCCTTCGCCGAACGCTTCGACCTTGCCACCCGCACCGTCGAGACGGCACGGGAGGACATTTCCTTCAAGGTGCCGGCAGTCCTGCGCAACTGAGGACCAGGCCATGACCCGGACCGACCATTCCGATCGAGCGAAGCGCCCCGGCCACGATGCCCGAACGCTGGCCTTCTACGAGGAGAACGCCGCGCGCTACGGCCGCGAGACCGAACCGCCGCATCCGCCGCGGCGGCTGGTCGATTTCGCCGCCCGCCTGCCCGAAGGCGGCTTCGTTCTCGACTTGGGTGCAGGCAGCGGCTGGGCTGCGGAGTTCCTCGCTACGCTCGGCCATCGCGTGATTGCGCTTGACGCCGCTGCCGCCATGGCCCGCATGGCCGGAGAGCGGGCCGGCGTGCTGGCCATCCGCGCCGGTTTCGACGAGGTGCACGGCCGGGAGGTGCTCGACGGGATATGGGCCTGCCACGCGCTTCAGCACGCGCCGCGCGATCTCATGCCTGTCCTCCTCGTCCGGCTCGGCGCAACCCTGCGGCCGGGCGGCTGGTTTCATCTCGACCTGCACGAGGCCCGTCCCGACGAGCCGCTCACCCTGCGCGACACGCTCGGGCGGCTCTACAATCATTATACCGAGGACGAGATCCGGCAGCTTCTCGCAGCCGCCGGGCTCGACATTCACGCCTTCGGGCGCAAGGACGAACACGGCTTCGACGGCCGGCCCATCACTACCATGTCGATCCTCGCCCGGCGCGAAGGAGACGCGGCCGATGGCTGAAGCATCCCGTCGGAACGCCGAATCCCCACCCCTCGAGATCGTCGCCTTCACCGACGGCGCCTGTTCCGGCAATCCCGGCCCCGGCGGCTGGGGCGTGCTGCTTCAGGCCCGGCGGGGCGACCGCGTCGTCAAGGAACGCGAGCTCAAGGGCGGCGAGGCGGAGACCACCAACAACCGCATGGAGCTCATGGCCGCGATCGCCGCACTCGAGGCTCTCGAGCGACCGAGCCGCATTACCATCGTCACCGACAGCGCCTATCTGAAGGGCGGCATCACCGGCTGGATGGACCGCTGGGAAAGGAACGGCTGGCGCACCTCGGCGAAGAAGCCGGTCAAGAACGAGGATCTGTGGCGCCGCCTGCGCGAAGCGGCGCGGCGGCACGAGGTGCACTGGCAATGGGTCAAGGGGCATGCCGGCCACGCCGAGAACGAGCGTGCCGACCGGTTGGCCCGTGAGGGCATGGCGCCGTTCAAGGAGCGGAACGAAGCGGGTGCAACGGGCAGCAACGGGTGAGGCCGAGCAGGGGCGCCGGCTTCGAGTTCGCCGCAATCCTGCCGCAAACCGGCAGAGAGGCGGCTTTCGCGAAGAAACAGGCGGGGCCGAACGATGGCGTTTCAGTCCATGATGATCGGCCAGGTGCGGGGCACGATATTCACGGAAGGAAAGGGCACGAAGCCGTGTTCGTGAAGCCCTGAACGGGGCGGCATCGGCCGATCGGCGGCCTCCTACTCAGCCAAGGCGGTCGCCCGCCTTCACGGGAAAGCCCCTGAGGAATTCTTCGGCACGCATCGCCGCGCGGCCGGCGCGCTGCAGCCGGGTAATCTCGACGGCACCTTCTCCCGCCGCCACCTTGAGGGCGGGGCCGGCTTCGAGTACCTCGCCCGGAACGCCATCCCCCTCGGCAAGGCGGCTTCCCAGAAGTTTCACCCGTTCGCCGCCGATCTCGCTCCAGGCGCCGGGAAAGGGAGAGAGGCCGCGGATCTGCCGGTCGATCTCGCGGGCCGGCCGCATCCAGTCCACCCGCGCCTCCGCCTTGCTGACCTTGGGCGCATAGGTGGCGCGGCTGTCGTCCTGCGGCATCGGTTCCAGATCGTCGATCCGCGCCAGCGCATCGACAATGAGCCGACTGCCGAGCGCGGCCAGCCTGTCATGCAATTCACCCGTCGTTTCTTCCGGGCCGATCGGCACGGCCTCGGCCAAGAGCACCGGGCCGGTGTCGAGCCCCTCTTCCATCTGCATGATCGAGATGCCGCTTTCCGCATCCCCGGCCATGATCGCCCGGTGGATCGGCGCCGCACCGCGCCAGCGCGGAAGGAGCGATGCATGGATGTTGAGACAGCCCCCGGGCGGGATTTCGAGAACGGCCCCTGGCAGGATCAGCCCGTAGGCCGCGACCACCGCCGCCTCGGGGCGGAGATCGCGCAGAAGACGGATCGTCTCTTCGTCGCGCAGGCTTGTCGGCGTGAAGACCGGCAGGCCCAGCTCCCCCGCCTTCCTCGCCACCGGCGAAGGGCGCGGCTTGCGGCCCCTGCCCGCGGGGCGCGGCGGCTGGGTGAAGACCGCGGCGATATCGTGCCCCGCCTCGTGAAGTGCCGCGAGCGCCGGCACGGCAAAATCGGGCGTTCCCATGAAGACGAGTCGCATCAGCCCGCCGCCTTCGCCTTGCCGCGGGCGCGCTCGCGCTTGAGCTTCTTCATCTTCTCGGTGATGAGGCGCCGACGCACCGGGCTCAGATAATCGATGAAGAGCCTGCCGTTGATGTGGTCGATCTCGTGCTGCACGCAGGTAGCTTCGAGCCCGGTGAAATGGCGCTCCTGTTCCTGCCCTTCCCGGTCGAGATAGCGCACCCTGACCTCGGCGGGCCGTTCGACATCGGCATATTCGCCGGGAATCGACAGGCAGCCCTCCTCGTGCACATTGGTCTCTTCCGAGCTCCAGACGATCTCGGGGTTGACGAGCACATGGGGCCGCGGCGGTTCGTCCTTGCCGGCGCAATCCATCACGATCAGGCGGCGGGTGATGCCGATCTGCGGCGCGGCAAGACCGATCCCCGGCGCGGCATACATGGTTTCGAGCATGTCATCCGCCAGCTTGCGAATGCGCTCGTCCACTTCCTCGACGGGGGTGCACACCTTCTTCAGGCGTGGGTCGGGATGGATGACGATGTCACGAACGGCCATGCCCGCGATGTAGGCGATCCACCTCCGCTTGACAATGGCACCCGCCGCCCCGGCAATCACGGCTTGGCAATCACCGGCGTTGCCGCTAGCAACACGCCGCACCCTTCCCAATGCCGCAGGCCGCCCTGTTCCCGGAGACTCCCATGACCGATACTCCACCCCCCGCCTTCGATTTCGACGAGATCATCGAGCGTCGCGGCACCCATTCCCTCAAATGGGACATGATGGAGCGCCTCTACGGCCTCAGCCCCGCCGGGGCGCTGCCGATGTGGGTGGCCGACATGGACTTCCGCGCCGCGCCGCCGATCCGCCGCGCCCTTGCCGACTATCTCGAGACCGGCGTCTATGGCTATTACGGCGACGACAGCGACCTGCTCGCGGCTCTCGACTGGTGGCAGAGCACCCGCCACGGCTGGCAGGGCATCCCCGGCGAGGCGGTGTTCCATGTCGGCGGCCTCGTCAACGGCACCGCCATCGCCATCGAAGCCTTCACCGAACCGGGCGACGGTGTGCTGCTCTTCACACCGGTCTATCATGCCTTCGCCCGGGTGATCCGCGCCGCCGGGCGCAAGGTCGTCGAGGTGCCGATGCAGCTGGAGAACGGGCGCTACGTCATGGACATGGCGGGCGCGGAAGAAGCGGCGGCACGGGAGAAGCTCGCCATGGTCATCCTCTGCTCGCCCCACAATCCCGGCGGGCGGGTCTGGACGAAGGACGAGCTTTCCGCCGTGGCCGAATTCGCCACCCGGCACGACCTCCTGCTTCTCTCCGACGAGATCCACGACGATCTCGTCTTCTCTCCCCATCGCCACATCCCGACCGCCCTGGCCGCGCCCGAGGCCGAAGCGCGGCTCGTGACGATGATCTCCGCCACCAAGAGCTTCAACATCGCCGGGGGGCATGTCGGCCATGTCATCATCACCGACCCCGGCCTGAGAGAGCGCTTCGCCCGCAAGGTGACCGCGCTCGGCATCTCGCCGGGTGCCTTCGGCATGATCGCCGCCACTGCCGCCTGGTCCCCCGAAGGGGCCGCGTGGATCGACGCGCTCATGGCCTATCTCGAGGGAAACCGGCAATTGTTCGATGCCGGCGTCAATGCGATTCCGGGAGTGCGGTCGATGCCGCTCGAAGCAACCTACCTCGCCTGGGTCGATTTTTCCGGCACGGGCATGAGCCAGGCCGAGATCGTCGAGCGTGTCGAGAAGCGCGCGCGGATCGCCACCAATCACGGTCCGCAGTTCGGCGCCGGCGGCGAGGGCTTCATGCGCTTCAATCTCGCCATGCCGCGCGCACGGATCGAGGAAGCCGTCCACCGCCTCGAGGAAGCTTTCTCCGACCTGCAATGAGCGAAACGCCGCTTCCGGGCCGCGGAGGCCCGGACGGGCGATCGTCCCTGCCCGGGCGCCGCCCGGCCGGATGGGCGGGCGCATCCTGCAACGCCATGGCCGACGGCGGCTCCGGGCGGGCGCACGGTCGCTCCGTCCCTGCCCGGCCACTGCCCTGTCCCGCTCGGCCGTCGTCACTTCCGCCTCTCCGGCGGGCCGGGCTCCGCTGCAACATTGCCGGCAAGCCTTGCCGGGGGAGAGGCTCCCTGCTGACGCCGCGTCCTGCTTGTCAGCGGCGGCGGGAGATGATTCGTGAAACCAGCGGCAACGTCAGGGGAGATGCAGCCCGATGTATCCTTTCGTCCGTCAGCTGAAGGAAATGGTGCGGGCCCAGTTCATGGGGCCGATGGACCTCCTCGACACCCACGTCACCCATACACTCTGCTGGCCATGGGATCTCGACGGCTGGGGCGAACTCAACAACGGTCGCTCCCTCACCCTCTACGATCTCGGCCGCTTTCCGGTGTTCATCCGCACCGGCATCGGCCGCGCTGCCCTCAGGAACCGCTGGGGGCTGACCATGGCCGGCGCCGCCGCCATGTGGCGCCGGCGGGTGCGGATCTTCGACCGGATCGACATCCATTCGCGCCTCATCGGCTGGGATCACCGTTTCTTCTACATCGAGCAATGCATGTGGCTGCCGGGCAAGCGGACGGCAGCCTCCTCGGTCATCTACCGCTCCGCCTGCACAGACCGTAACGGCATCGTCGCTCCGCAAAGGGTGCTCGACTTTCTCGGCCATGACCGGCCATCGCCCCCGCTGCCGGACTGGATCCGGACATGGACCGAGGCCGAGGCGCAGCGCCCCTGGCCGCCTTTTTGTGCCGACGATGCGTGAAAATTTCTTTACTTGCGGCAAATTGCCGTAATTATGTCCTCAGGCGAGCCACCACACGCCGGAGGAACAGATGACCGACATGACCCGACCGGCCCCCACCGGGGGCGTATCCTTGCGCAAGCGCATCTGGGGCTGGATGTTCTTCGACTGGGCCAACCAGCCCCTGCACACCCTACTGGTGACCTTCATCTTCGGCCCCTATTTCGCCGAGGTCGCGCGCAACTACTTCGTGAATCAGGGGCTCGGGGCAGAAATCGCCGGCGCCGAAGCCCAGACCCTCTGGTCCTGGGGGTTGACACTTGCGGGCATCGTCATCGCGCTGAGCGCCCCCTTCCTCGGCGCCTATGCCGACGCCACCGGCAACCGCATCCGCTGGATCGTGCTGTTCTCGGCGATCTATGCCGCCGCCACCTCGCTTCTGTGGTTCACCTATCCTGACGGCAGCACCCTGTGGCTGGCGCTCCTGGCTTTCGTGGTCGGCTTCATGGCCGGCGAGTTCACCGCCATCTTCACCAACGCGCTTCTGCCCTCGCTCGGCAGCGACAACGAGATCGGCGGCATTTCCGGCTCGGGTTTTGCCTTCGGCTACTGGGGAGGCGTGCTCTCGCTCGTCATCTTCCTGGTGTTCTTCCAGGATGACGGCACCGGCAAGACCCTTGTCGGGTTGGCACCATGCTTCGGTCTGTGCGACACCGCCACGCGGGAAGGGACGCGCTTCGTCGGCCCGTTCGCCGCGCTGTGGTATGTGCTCTTCATGATTCCCTTCTTCATGTGGGTGAAGGAGGAGCCCGAACCGGCCCGGCCCCGCGCCACCTTCCGCGAGGCGCTGTCCGAGCTCGGCAAGACCATCCGTTCACTCGCAATCCGGCGCAGCCTTGCCGCCTATCTCGGCTCCTCGATGCTCTACCGCGACGCCCTCAACGGGCTCTATGGCTTCGGCGGCGTCTATGCCAAGCTCGTTCTCGGCTGGGCGATCACCTCGATCGGCATCTTCGGCATCATCGGCGCCATCACCGCCGCGGTCTTTTCATGGATCGGCGGGCTCGCCGACCGGCGTTGGGGGCCGAAACCCGTCATCATCACCTGCATCGCGATCCTGACGCTGGTCTGCGTCGTCATCGTCGGCATGAGCCGGGCGAGCTTCTTCGGCATGCCGCTCGCCGAAGGGTCGCGCCTGCCCGACATCGTGTTCTTCATCTGCGGCGGCATCATCGGCGGCGCCGGCGGCGCGCTTCAGGCGGCATCGCGAACGATGATGGTGCGCCATACCCATCCGGACTGGCCGACCGAGGCCTTCGGCCTCTATGCGCTGTCGGGCAAGGCCACGGCCTTCCTCGCGCCCGGGCTCATCGGCCTTTTCACCACGCTTCTGGCGAGCCCCCGCCTCGGCGTTTCACCGCTGATCGGGCTCTTCGCCCTGTCGCTGCTGATCCTCGCCTGGGTGCGGCCCGAGGGCGACCGCGACCTTGCGATCCGGCTCAAGGGGTGAGAGCATGGGCAGGGAACCGTGTTCCCTGCCCGGACTCTCGCGTGATGATCACACCCTTCACCGCCCGCATCGCCACCCTGACCGTCCTCGCCGTCTTCGCCCTTCCCCTGCCTATCATGGCAGGGGAGCGTGAAGACGCATTGCCCGCGGCGCGGCTCTTCGGCCAGATCCGCACTCCGGCTCCGGGGCGTGCCGAAGCGATCGGCAGCTATGCCCGCGGCTGCCTGAAGGGCGCTGTCGCCCTTCCCGAGACGGGACCGTCCTGGCAGGTGATGCGGCCCTCGCGCGGCCGCAACTGGGGTCATCCGGCCACCATCGCCTTCATCGAGCGGCTGTCGCGCAAGGCGGCGGCGCTGGGCTGGAAGGGGCTCTATATCGGCGACATCGGCCAGCCGCGGGGCGGCCCGATCATCTCTTCCCACCGCTCTCACCAGACCGGGCTCGATGTCGATATCTGGTTCCGCCCCGCCACGCGGCTCGACCTGTCGCGCCGCGCCCGTGAACGGCTTTCCCCCGTCGCCCTGCGCAGCGCCGATCAGAAACGCGTGACCGGGGCTTTCACCCCCGCTCACATGGCCATACTGAAGGCGGCAGCCGAAGACCCGGCGGTTGACCGCATCTTCGTCGCCGCCGCGATCAAGCTCGAAATGTGCCGCCGCGCGAAGGGGGACCGGCGATGGCTGCAGAAGATCCGCCCGCTCTATGGCCACGCCGC
Organism: Albidovulum sp.; assembly: GCA_015487815.1. Lineage (GTDB taxonomy): Bacteria > Pseudomonadota > Alphaproteobacteria > Rhodobacterales > Rhodobacteraceae > WFPA01. Next base: position 13,471 of record WFPA01000001.1, on the reverse strand, counting down.
CCATTTCCATGTGCGGCTGAAATGTCCGCCGGGCAACTGGCGCTGCAAACCGCAAAGGCCGACGGTGGCGCAGCTTTCGAAATCACCCGACGGCTGCGACGCGACCCTGCGGTGGTGGGTGACGGAGTATCTCGAACTCCTGAAGCACCCCCCGAAGCCGAAAAGAGCCGCGAAACGCAAGCGCCGCAAGCGGGCCGCCGAGCTCACGCTGGCCGACCTGCCGCGGGCCTGCCGCGCCGTGCTGACGGCACGCTGAGGAGGGTGCCATGCTGAAGCCGTTGCCGCTCCTCGCCTTCCTCGCGACAGCCCTCGCTCTCGCCGCGGGCGCCGAGATCGGCCGGGATCGACAGGGCAAGGCCCATTTCGTCGCCAGCTTTCCGATCCGCACTCCCGCCCTTTCCTTCGGCGGGCTTTCGGCCATCGAACTTGACGGAAACGGCACCCGCTTCACCGTGCTGTCCGATCGCGGCTTCATCGCCACAGGCCGCATCCGGCGTGACGGAGAAGGCCGGATCGTCGCTCTTGACGGGGTGCAAAGCTGGCCCCTCAAGGCCATATCCGGCCGCAGCCTGCGGCTCTGGGAGCGCGACGCCGAAGGCCTTGCCATCGGCCCCTCCGGGCCGATCCACGTCAGCTTCGAGGGGTTTCATCGCGTGCGCGCCTACCCGGCCCCCACCGCGGCCGCCCGGTCGATTCCGGGAAGTCCCTTCTTCGCGAAGCTCGACGACAATCTCGGTCTCGAGGCCCTGGCGATCGACCGGCAGGGTCGGCTTCTGGCCATTCCCGAAGCATTCCCGGATCCCCATGCATTGCCGCTTCTTCGTCTCGAGAACGGCATGTGGCGCAAGATCGCCACCATCCCCCGCCGCGGCCCCTTCCGGCCGACGGGCGCCGATATCGGCCCTGACGGTGCGCTTTATCTCCTCGAGCGGGACTTCGTCTGGTATCGCGGCTTTCGCAGCCGCATCCGCCGCTTTCGCCTTGCCGAGACCGGGATCTCGGAAGAGGAAACGCTGCTCGTCACCCCCTTCGGACGGCATGACAATCTCGAAGGCATCGCCGTCTGGCCGCGCGCGGACGGGCAAGTGCGGATGACGCTGATCTCCGACGACAACGCCAACTGGGTGCAGCGCAGCGAGATGGTCGAATACGACGTCTCCCCCCTGCCGCCACGCCGTGCCGGTGCCGCGCGGGCTGCGCTCGACATGCAGATGCCGCTTCAGCCTTCGGGCGGCGCGGCGAAGTAGCTTTCCAGAATGCGGTGATAGACCCGCTCCAGCGAACGGATGTCCTCGACAGCCACATGCTCATCGGTCTTGTGCATGGTGCTGCCGACGATGCCGAACTCGACCACCGGACACATGTCCTTGATGAAGCGGGCGTCGGACGTGCCGCCCGAGGTCGAGGCTTCGGGGCGCCGGCCCGTTTCGGACTCGACAGCCGAAGCCACCAGCTCGGTGAAGGGGCCGGGCTCCGTCAGGAAGGCCTCCCCGGAAATCCGACCCGCCACCTCGATCTGGACCCCGGTGCCGGCTTCCACCTCGGCCGCCATCGCCTTGAGCCGTTCGATCAGCCCTGCGCCGGTGTGCAGATCGTTGAAACGGATGTTGACCCGTGCCCGCGCCTCGGCCGGAATCACATTGGCCGCCGGATTGCCGACGTCGAAGGTGGTGACCACCAGCGTCGAGGGTTCGAAATGCGCCGTTCCGGCATCGAGCGGTGTGCCCGTGAGCCGGGCGAGAAGCGCGACGAGGGCATGGACCGGGTTCTTCGCCCGCTGGGGATAGGCGCTGTGGCCCTGCACGCCGCGGGCGACGAAATCCACCGTCACCGAGCCGCGGCGGCCGATCTTCATCATCTCCCCCATCACCTGCGGACAGGTCGGCTCGCCAACGAGGCAATGGTCCATCCTGAGGCCCTTCGCCCACATCCAGTCTAGGATCGCCCGCGTGCCGTAATCGGCGTCGCCCTCCTCGTCGCCGGTGACGGTGATGACGATGGCGCCCTTCTCCAGCCGCCCTTCGGCGCGAAAGCGGGCAGCGGCGGCGGCAAAGGCGGCAACGCCGCTCTTCATGTCGGCCGCACCCCGGCCCCAGAGCTTCCCTTCGGCGATCTCGCCCGAGAAGGGAGGATGGCGCCAGAGCCCCGCCTCGCCCGGCGGCACCACATCGACATGGCCGTTGAAGCCGAAGACCGGGCCTGCGGCCGGATCACCGGCGAGAGCAACCAGGTTGGCCACCCCGCCCCGATCGGCCCGGTGACAGGCAAATCCCGCCTGCGCCAGCGCCTCGGCCACATGGCCAATGGCGGCGCCCTCGTCCGGCGTCACCGACGGGATGCGGACCAGCTCCCCGGTGAGCGTCACCGGGTCGATCGGCTGTGCCTTCGGAGCAGACATGGCAGCTTCTCCTCATGATCTTCCTGCACCTGCCCTAGCCCCGCGCCAAGTCGGCGGCAAGGCGGGCGTTGCGCCGCGATCAGCCCTCTTCGCCATCGTCATAGAAGGGGGTGGTCTGAAGCACGATGACGGCATTCTCCCGCGCCGCCCGTTCCATCAGGGCAGCTTCCTCCGCAGAGATGTCATGGCCTTCGGCCTCGCGCTCGGCCCGCGTGCCGTAGCTCGATACATGAAGCGGCGCGAGCCCCGCCGTCTCGAGCAGCTTCACCGTCTCGCGCACGGCCTCGGCCTCGTCGCGCCCCGGTGCAAGACACATCAGCGCCCCGCCGCTTGCACCCTCTGGCAGCCCGTCGCCTTCCTTCCGTCCCACCTCGACGAGAAGGGTGTAGACCTCGGGCACGTCTTTCGCTCCGTCCTTGCTGTCAGCATTCCCTGCCATCGCCTCAGCCCCTTTCAGCCGCAAGCCGCAGCCCGAGGAAGACAAGCAGGCCCCCCACCGTCCGCTCGAGCCACCGGCCGAGCTGGGGGCGGCGGCGCAGCGTCTTCAGCAGACGATCGCCGCCGATCACCAGCCAGGGCTCGATCAGCATGGCCACCAGGATGATGCCGACCCCGTGGAGCGCCAGCTGCAGCGGCACCGGCCCGGCCCCGGCCTCGACGAACTGGGGCAGGAAGGCGAGGAAGAACAGCGCGACCTTGGGGTTGAGCAGATTGACCAGCATCCCCTGCCGGAATATCGCCCAGGCGCTTGCAGGGGCGGCCGACGGCAGGGCAAGGGGCGCGTCCGAGGCCGCCAGCGCCTTCACGCCGAGCCAGATCAGATAGAGCGCGCCGAGCCATTTCACGATCGTGAACAGCACGGCCGATTTGACAAGGAGCGCCGAAAGACCCAGCGCGGCCATGGCGACATGGCCGAGCGCGCCGGTCCAGATGCCGAACATGGCGGCGAGCCCGGCCCGTCGCCCGCCGCGCATTGTGCTGCCGAGGATGAACAGGATGTCCGGGCCCGGGCTCAGATTGAGCACCACCGCCGCAGCGAAGAAGGTCAACCAATGGGCGAGATCATAGCTCATCTCAATCTCTGAGCAGCTCGTTGATGCCGGTCTTCGAGCGGGTGCGGGCATCGACGCGCTTGACGATCACCGCGCAGTAGAGGTTGATCCCGTTCTTCGAGGGCATCGAGCCCGAGACCACCACCGAATAGGGCGGCACCTCGCCGTAGAACACCTCGCCGCTCTCGCGATCCACGATCTTGGTGGACTGGCCGATGAAGACACCCATGCCGATCACCGAGCCCTCGCGCACGATCACCCCCTCGACGATCTCCGAACGGGCACCGATGAAGCAGTTGTCCTCGATGATCGTCGGGCTCGCCTGCATCGGCTCGAGCACGCCGCCGATGCCGACCCCGCCCGACAGATGCACGTTCCTGCCGATCTGGGCGCAGGAGCCGACCGTCGCCCAGGTATCGACCATCGTGCCCTCGTCCACATAGGCGCCGAGATTGACGAAGGAGGGCATCAGCACCACGCCCGGGGCGATATAGGCCGAGTGACGGACGACGGCGGTCGGCACGGCGCGGAAGCCGGCCTCGCGGAACTCGCGCGCACCCCAGCCGCGGAACTTGCTGTCGACCTTGTCCCACCAGCCGCCGCCCTGCGGGCCGCCGGGCATGTATTCCATGTCGCGCAGACGAAAGCCGAGCAGCACCGCCTTCTTGGCCCACTGGTTGACGTGCCATTCGCCGCTCTCGTGCCGCTCGGCGACGCGCAGCACGCCGCGGTCGAGCAGGTTCAGCGTCTCCTCGACCGCATCGCGGATCTCGCCGCCCGTGGTCGGGGTGATGGCATCCCGCTCTTCCCATGCCGCTTCGATCACCCGTTCCAGTTCGGTCAGAGTGCCCTCGCCCATCTTCAACCCTCCGTTTGCCTGTGCTCTGATAGACCATGGTCCCGGTCGCCTGCGAAGGCTATAGAGGCAACGGACCGGCCGGGCAACGCCGGGCAGGAGCAGGAGAGACCGCATGAGCGAGACAGATCGCCGCCGCAAGCGCATCTTCCCCGACGCCGGGGCCGATCTCGACCATCTGCGCCACATCCCCGACACGCCCCAGACCCGTTCTCCCACCTACCGGCTGGCCTTCGCCGATCCCGACTTCATGCTCCGCGACGAGCTGCGCCCCGTCCGCCTGCAGCTCGAGCTGATGAAGCCGGAACTGGTCCTCGCCGAGGAGGGGGTGGACAGCACGGTGGTTATCTTCGGCGGTGCCCGGATCCTGCCCCCCGAAGATCGGCACGCGGCGCGCACCCCGCTCCATGCCCGTCTCTCGCGCTATTACGAGGAAGCGCGCGATTTCGCCTATCGTGTCACCCGGCGCTCGCTCGAGACGGGCGGGCGCGAACTCGTCATCACCACCGGCGGCGGACCCGGCGCCATGGAAGCCGGCAACCGGGGCGCGGCCGAAGCCGGCGGCCGCTCGATCGGCCTTGGGATCGTCCTGCCCCATGAGCAGGCGCCGAACCTCTATGTGACGCCCGAGCTGTCCTTCAACTTTCACTATTTCGCCATCCGCAAGATGCATTTCCTCATGCGGGCGAAATGCATCGCCGTCTTTCCGGGCGGCTTCGGCACGCTCGACGAATTGTTCGAGACGCTGACACTCATTCAGACCGGTCGCATGAACCGCATCCCGATCTTCCTTTTCGGCCGCGAATTCTGGGATCAGGTCGTCGATTTCGGGAAACTCGCCGAGGCCGGCACCATCTCCCCGGAGGATCTGGACCTCTTTCGGGTCGTCGAAACCGGCAGCGAAGCGGCCGAGGCTCTCTTCGCCTGGCTCGAGGAGGAAGGCGACATCCCCACGCTGCAGGAGATCTGAAGCCGCCCGCAGATGCCCGGCATTTCATATGTCTCTTGAAACGCTTCGCGGCCGGGGCCACATGAAGGCAAGCTGCGCGACAGGATGTTCGCGCACAGGCACATGACGAAATAACAAGAACAAGATGAACTGCGAGCAGACATGAAGAAATTGCCAGGCCGGGAAGAGATTCTCGAATGGATCCGCAACAACCCGGACAAGACATCGAAGCGCGACATCGCCAAGGCCTTCGGCATCACCGGCGCCGACCGGATCGAACTCAAGCGGCTCTTGCGCGAACTTGAGGAGGAAGGCGTCCTCGAACGACGCGGCAGACGCCACGGCGAGAAGGGCGCTCTGCCCAAGGTGGCGGTCTTCGAGGTGCTGCCGCCCGACGCGGCCGGTGACATCTACTTCCGCCCGGTGGACTGGCGGGGCGGCGAGCCACCGGCCGATTTCCTCTACATCCCGACCCCCGGCGCCCCCGCACTGGCACCTGGCGAACGCGTTCTGGCACGAATCGAACCCGGTGCGGGCGACGCCGAATTCGTCGCCAGGCTCATCCGCCGCCTGCACACCGCGCCCAAGCAGGTCGTCGGCATCTTCCGCGAAACCGGCGAAGGGGGGCGGATCGTCCCGATCGAGAAGGGAGAGCGGCGCGAATGGATCGTGCTGCCGGCCGATGCCTGCGGCGCGAAGGATGGCGAGCTGGTCGAGGCGGTGCAACATGTGGGCAAGCCGCGCTACGGCCTGCCGCGGGCGCGGATCCTCAACCGGCTGGGCGACCCCTCGGCACCGAAGGCGATCTCCCTCATCGCCATCCATGCCAACGGCATACCCAGCCAGTTCCCGCAAAAGGTGCTGGATGCGGCCGAGGCGGCCCGCGAACCGGGGGCCGAAGGCCGGGAGGATCTGCGGCACATCCCCTTCGTGACCATCGACCCGGCCGATGCCCGCGACCATGACGACGCCGTCTGCGCCATGCCCGACGACAACCCGAAGAACCCGGGCGGGCATGTCGTCTGGGTCGCGATCGCCGATGTGGCCCATTTCGTGCGTTCGGGCTCCGCGCTCGATCGCGAGGCTCTCAAGCGCGGCAACTCGACCTATTTCCCCGATCGTGTCGTGCCGATGCTGCCCGACCGTCTGTCGGGCGATCTGTGCTCGCTCCATGAGGGCGTGGACCGGGCCTGCATCGCCGTGCGCATGGTGATCGACCGCGAAGGACGCAAGCTCACTCACGATTTCCACCGCGGCATCATGCGCTCGCGCGCCTCGCTCACCTATGAGGAAACCCAGGCGGCGATCGACGGCAAGCCGAACGAACGAACGAAGCCGCTGCTTCAGAGCGTCATCCGGCCGCTCTATGCCGCCTACGAGGCCGCGAAGAAGGAGCGCGCGCGCCGCCAGCCGCTCGATCTCGACCTGCCCGAACGCAGGATCGTGCTCGACGAGACCGGCCGGGTTGTCTCGGTCGATTTCCGCGAGCGTTTCGACGCTCACCGCCTGATCGAGGAATTCATGATCCGCGCCAATGTCTGCGCGGCCGAAACACTCGAGAAGAAGCGCGTGCCCTTCATCTATCGTGTGCACGAGCCGCCGGCAGAGGAGAAGATCGAGGCACTGCGCGAGATCGCCGCGGCCGCCGGCTTTCCGATGGCGAAGAAGACCTCCGTCACCACCGCCGATCTCAATCGCCTGTTGCACCGCGCCGCCGGCACCGAACATGCCGAGGTCATCAGCATCTCGGTGTTGCGTTCGATGACGCAAGCCTATTACGGCACCGACAACAAGGGGCATTTCGGCCTCAACCTCGCCCGCTACGCCCATTTCACCTCACCGATCCGCCGATATGCCGACCTCGTGGTCCATCGCGCCCTCATCAGTGCCCACAAATGGGGCCGGGACGGGCTGAAGCCGGCCGAGATCGAGGCGATGGAAAGCACGGCCGAACACATCTCGGAAACCGAACGCCGCTCGATGAATGCCGAGCGCGAGACCATCGACCGCTATCTCGCCGCCTATCTTGCCGATCGCGTCGGCGCCGAGTTTGCCGGGCATGTCTCGGGGATCGCCCGCTTCGGAATCTTCGTCAAACTCGACGAGACCGGCGCCGACGGGCTGATCCCGATCGCCTCTATCGGCAACGAGTATTTCGTCTTCGACGAGACGGCCCAGACCCTGACCGGCGAGCGATCGGGGCTGACGCTCTCGATCGGCCTGCCGGTTCGGGTGAAGCTGGTCGAGGCGGTGCCCGTCACCGGTGGGCTCATGTTCGAACTTCTCGAGGTGGACGGCCAGCCGCTCGACGCGGCCGGCAGCGGCAGGGGACGGCGGAGCCGCTCGGGCCGCGCGCGAACCGCAGCCCGCAGCCGCGCCAGGCTCGGCCGCAACCGGGCTCGGCGCAAGACCGCCCGCTCGCAAAAGAACGGCGCGAAGAACCGCGGCAAGAAGAAGATCTGACGGCAAGGCCCCGCCCACCATCGCTTCCCTGACGGCCCGATCTTCACAAATCGCCCGAGGCGTGTATCCTTCCCCCAAGACCGCCAAGAAGCGGCATCGTCGAGGCGGAAGGGCAAGGACGGATCACATGCAGCGCAAAGGGGAGCGTCTTCGAAGAATCGCGCGGCCGATCTTCGGAAAAGGCACGTTGTGGCTTGTCCCGGGGCTCCTCTTCCTGCCGGCGGCCGCCTGGCCTGATGCCGCGATGCGGCCTTCTCCGCGCCCCTCTGACGTGATCGCTGCAAGTCGCAACATCGGCAGCGCAACGCTGCCGCGCCCGGTCGATCGCACCACCGCCTTTCCGCAGGAGGACACGGTCCTGCCTCCCGTCTCACCCGCCTTCCGCCGCTGGCGCGCCGCCTTCCGCGCGCGCGCGCTCGCAGCCGGGATCCCGCCCGCCGTGTTCGACGCGGCCTTCCGCAACGTCCGGCCCGACCCGGACATCATCGCCCGCGACCGCAATCAGGGCGAATTCACACGCCAGATCTGGGACTATCTCGACAGCGCCGTCTCGCGGAGCCGCATCATCACCGGCCGTCGGATGCTTGAAAGGCACCGTCGCCTTCTCGGCCGCATCGAGCGGCGCTATGGCGTCGAGAAGGAAATCGTGGTCGCGATCTGGGGGCTCGAAAGCGCCTATGGTGCCCGGCGCGGCCACACCCCCGTCATCACCGCCCTGGCGACGCTGGCCCATGAGGGGCGGCGCAGACGGTTCTTCGAGGGGGAGCTTCTGGCGGCGCTGCGCATCCTTCAGGCCGGCGACATCACCCCCCGGCGGATGACGGGATCCTGGGCCGGGGCGATGGGACACACCCAGTTCATGCCCTCGAGCTATCTGGCCTTTGCCGAGGATTTCACCGGCGACGGTCGGCGCGACATCTGGTCGGACGATCCGGCCGACGCCCTCGCCTCGACCGCCAACTACCTGGCCCGGCACGGCTGGAGGAAGGGGCAGCCCTGGGGGGTGGAGGTGCGTTTGCCGGAAGGGTTCGACTATCGTCTTGCCGGCGATCATGTCCGCAAGCCCGTCGGTTTCTGGCGCGCCAGGGGGCTGGTGCGGGCCGATGGCCGGCCGCTTGCCGGCAACGGCCTTTCCGACAACGACATGGCTTCGCTGCGCCTGCCCGCGGGTGCCCGCGGCCCCGCCCTTCTCACCTTCGACAATTTCCGCGTCATCGAACGCTACAACCCGGCCGATGCCTATGTGATCGCCGTCGGCCATCTGGCCGACCGGATCGCCGGTCGCCCGCCCTTCCGCGCTTCCTGGCCGCGCGGTGAACGGGCGCTTTCGGCGGCGGAAAAGCGCACCCTTCAGGAGCGACTGACGCGCCAAGGCTACGACACGGGCGGCGTGGACGGGATCATCGGCCCCCGGACCATCCGCGCTCTCCAGGCATGGCAGAAGGATGCCGGGCTCGTGCCCGACGGCTTTCCCTCGGCCCGGCTCCTGCCGCTGCTCGATTGAAAGACAACCGAAAGGCAACGCACCGGCCGGTGCGGCCTCGCTGCGTATCTTCCATGGTCAGCCCTGTGCTGCCTCGGGCCCAGCCTGTCCGCGCGTTCCCCGAAGGACACGCCTTGTCGGATTGTCAGCGGATCAGGAACAGGGTGATGGCCGGGAAGGCCACAAGGATCGCCACGCGGATGATGTCGGAGGCGATGAACCAGCTGACGGCCTTGTAGGTCTCGATCAGCGGCGTCTTGCGGTCCATGGCGTTGATGATGAAGAGGATGAGGCCGACGGGCGGGGTGATGAGCCCGAGCTCGACCACGATCAGAACGAGGATGCCGAACCAGATCGCCGTCTCCTCGGGGGCAAGCCCGAAATCGAGGCGGCTGATGATCGGAAAGAAGATCGGGATCGTCAGGAGGATCATCGACAGGCTGTCCATCAGACAGCCCATCACCATGTAGAAGGCAAGGATCAGGATCAGCACCGTGAGCGGCGCGAAACCCTGCTCGATGACGATGTTCGCGAGCTCCTGAGGCACCTGGGTGCGGGCGAGAAAACCGTTGTAGAAGGCGGCGCCGAGCACGATGAAGAAGATCATGGCGGTGGAGCCGGCCGTGGCCGTGAAACTCTCGATCAGCCCCTTGAGCTTGAGCCCGCCATTGGCCCAGGCGATGATCGCCGTGCCGAGCGCACCGACCGCGGCCCCCTCGTTCGGGGTGAACAGGGCCTGGGTGCCTTCGAGCGCCCAGTTCCAGTCACCGGCGATGCCGAAGATCACCAGCGCGAAGATCAGCACCACAGGCCAGACATCGATCAGTGCCCGCACGCGCTCCCGCAGGGGCACCGGCTCGCGCAGCCCCGCCGCTTCGGGGTGGATCCGCACATAGAGCGAGACGGCAATCATGTAGCCGAGCGCGGCCAGCACTCCCGGCACGATGGCCGCCAGGAACAGCTTGGCGATGTTCTGCTCGGTGAGAATGGCGTAGATGACGAGCACGATCGAGGGCGGAATTAGGATGCCGAGCGTGCCGCCGGCGGCCAGTGTCGCGGTCGAAAAACCCCCGGCATAGCCGTTGCGCCGGAGTTCGGGCAGCGCCACGCGGCCCATGGTCGCCGCCGTCGCCAGAGAGGAGCCGCAGATCGCACCGAAGCCGGCGCAGGCGCCGATCACCGCCATCGCCACCCCGCCGCGCCTGTGGCCGAGCCAGCTCTCGGCAGCCTTGAACAGCGCCTGCGACATGCCGCCCAGCGTGGCGAAATGGCCCATCAGGAGGAACATCGGCACGATGGCCAGCGAATAGCTCGAGAAGGTCGAGTAGCTTTCCGACTTGAGCTTGGCGAGGGCAATGGCAAAGCTGCCATGCACGAGATAGAGGCCGACGAAACCCGTCAGGAACATGGCAAGCCCGATCGGCATGCGCAGGAAGATCAGGAGAAGCAGGACCGGAAAGGACCACAGTCCGATCTCGAACGGCGTCATGGCTCGGATCTCCCTCAGATTTCGCCGATATGTTCAGCGGCAACGGGCCGCCCGCCGATCGCCTCGAGAACACGGATGAAGGCCGACCATATTGCAACGACCGCCGCAGCGACGGCCCCGACGAGCGAGGCGGCATAACCCCACCAGAGCGGGAACTGGAGAATGAAGGTCGTCTGGCCGGTGCGGATCTTGCTCTGCATGCCGATCTCGAGCTGCCGTGCGATGATGACGAGGATGACGGCGAAGACCACCTCCCACAGCGCCACCAGCACCCGCTGCACCCGCTCGGGCAGGCGCATGGTCAGAAGATCGACCGTCGCGTGACCACCGGTGATCTGCGCCCAGGGCAGGAAGGCGAAGATGGTGGCAGCGATGCCCGCCTGCACGATCTCGAAATCGCCATCCACCGGGCCGACGCCGGCATCGAGCAGGGCCCGTGCCACGCCCGGCATCAGCTCCTGGATGAAATCTGCATGAAGAAGGGTATTGAGCCCCCGGCCGGCGATGGAGATGCAGGTGAGGAGAATGAGCAGGAAAAGCACCGTGCCGCCGAGCACGGCCAGGGCACGGGCGAAAACCGTCATCCAGCGATGAATCCGCAATACAAGGTCCATCTCTCGTCGTCCCGGGTGGCTGGTTCAGGATGAATTCGGAAAGACCCCGCTCCGAGAGCCTTGGTGGAAGGGCCCGGACAGGGCGCAGGGTTCGGGCCGCGGTTTCCCGCGGCCCGGTCGGTGCTTTCGGTGGGTCAGCCCTTGTAGGCGGCCATCTTCTTCTTGGCGTAATCGATCAGGGCCTGCCCGTCGATGCCCTTGGCCTTCATCTCCTGAAGCCAGCTGTCATAGACGGGGCGCGCCGCATCGTGCCAGACCTTCAGATCATCGCCTTCGACAGTGATGATCTTGTTGCCGAGCTTGATTGCCGCCTCGCGAGCGGGGATGTCGGCATTGGTCTGCTGATCGGCTGCGAAGACCGAGAACTTGATGCCGCTGTTGTCGAGGAAGACCTGCTTGAGATCATCCGGCAGGCTTTCCCACTTCTCCTTGTTCATCGCCAGAACGAAGGAGACGGTGTAGAAATAGTCACCGGCGAACTCGGTGTGGTTGTGAACGAGCTCCGGCACCTTGAGCGCTCCCGTCACCTCCCACGGAATGACGGTAGCGTCGATCACGCCCTTGGAAAGCGCCTCGGGCACCGCCGGCACCGGCATGCCGACCGGGGTGGCACCGAGAGTCTCAAGCAGCTTGTTGATCATGCGCGAGGGCCCGCGGACCTTCATGCCGTTGAGGTCGGACGGCAGCCTGACGGGCTGGTTGGCGTGGATCACGCCCGGCCCGTGCATCCAGGCTCCGAGAATCTGGGTGTCGGCGAACTCGGTATCCTGGAGCTTTTCGTCGATCAGCTGCCACAGCGCGGCCGAAGCGGCGCGGCTGTCGGGCACGAAGAAGGGCAGCTCGAAGACCTCGGTCGAGGGGAAGCGGCCCGGCGTGTAGCCGACGACGGTATAGGTGATGTCGGCGATGCCATCGACCACCTGGTCGTAAAGCTCGGGGGGCCGGCCGCCAAGCTGCATCGACGGATAATGGACGATCTTGATGCGCCCGCCCGAGGCCTCCTCGATCTGTCTGATCCAGGGATCGATGATCAGTTTCGGAATGTTGGCCTGCGGCGGCAGGAAGCCGTGCAGGCTCAGCGTCACTTCCTGGGCTTTCGCCCCGACGCCGAAGCCGGCGGCGATGGCCGCGCCGGCAATGAGCCCGGTCACGCTCCGTCTTGTGAATTTCATCTCCCTTTCCTCCCTCTGACTGTCCGGTTGCAAAATTCATGCACCCTTTGGGGCAGCGTGCAAGCCCTGCGGTCCGCAGCGGGACAATGCGCCCTCCCGCGCAGCGTATCCCCGACCGCACGGTCAGAAATACTCCGGCCTCATATCATGCGCAACGATTTTTTCCGCCGCTGCGCCACCGGTGGTGCCAAACTAGTACCCACGCAGCCCGCGAGGCCGCCTCTTTCTCCTTCCGGCGTCAAGGTTTTCTTCAGCTTTTCGTGCGAATCATCCCCCCGTGATCCTGCATCGACGGAATCACCACCTACAAGCGACCGTTCAATCCGCGGAAACGCAGCACTTCGGTCCGCGGGAACACAGCACTTCGGTTTATGTCGTCATGGCTGTCGAACAGGCCGCCGTCGTTCCCGGTACCGATGCCCCGCTTCGGGTCACACGAAGAAGACGGTCCGGCCCCGGACACTCGTTCACATGGCCTATCGGGCATAAACCCGGGTTATATGCGGCTAGGAGATAGGGTTATGGCGGACATGATCATCCCTTCGACCAATGGAGGATCCGCGGTCGCCGGCCCATGTTCGCCCTGCAAGCCGCGAAGGCAGGACCTTCCGCAGTCGATGCAGTCACACTCGTTCGGACAAGAAGCAAATGGAGGATATCAAGATGATCCGCAACATTCTCGCAGCCAGCACGGCCATGACCCTCGCCCTCGGCTCCATCGCCCTGGCGCAGACCGCGCCCGCGGCGCCCGCGCAGCCGGCAGCGAACAACCCCACCACGACGCCCGCCACCGCGCCGGCGACCAACACCCAGAACCCGCTGAAGAAGAAGCAGGCCGGCGCCACCGGCACCGCCAACAACGCGCCGTTCGGTGAAAACGAGAACGAGAACGGCATGGACGACGAGCACGGCGAAGGCGCCGGTGGTGGTGAAGGCGGCGAAGGTGGTGGCGATCACGACTGATCCGTCCCATTTCGGTTTCCCCCCGGAAAAGG